>DAISXR010000184.1:0-2535 GCA_036825755.1 Anaerolineaceae bacterium | reverse complement strand
CTGTGGTCGCCCGCATGACGCACCGCCATTATCCCTTTCCGGCCAATTGGTGGAGACAGAGATCTGCAAGATAGAGGGTCTGTATGCTCAGGTGCGGATCGATAAATATTGCATCATGCCGGATCACATCCACATGATTGTCATGATTGGTGATTGTACAGGAAAAACCAGCGGGCGACCGCAGGTCGCCCCTACCCTTTCAAGTATCATCCAGCAATTTAAAGGATCAATCACCAAACAAATCGGTTCCCCAATCTGGCAGAAATCATTTTATGACCACATCATCCGCGATGAGGAAGATTACGAGAATATCTGGCAATATATCGACGGGAATCCGAGCGAATGGCCTGTGGAGGATTACTGTTTTGAGGACCAGTAAATTAGCTTTGTATACGCAAACACCCGCCAGAAAGGTATGCTTCTTTCATGGCGGGTGTCTTCTACTATATGTTAGTCTGCAAATAGCCTGTTATTTCACCAGATAAAAGAAATGGATCAGTGTTTCGATGCCCCGATACCAGGTGGGTAGATGCAACTTCTCGTTGGGAGCGTGCTGGTTGTCATCCGGCAGACCGAACCCGGAGAGAACCGAATCAAGCCCCAGCGCCTGTTTCATGGCCGGCGCCACGGGGATACTGCCGCCCTGACGCATATACAATGGGGAGTGCCCCCATACGATTTCAAGCGCCTGCGAGAAGGCTTTGAGGGCCGGCAGATGCAGATCGGCGGCAAAAGCCTGCCCGCCGCCCAGATAATCAAGCTCCCAATGGATGGTAGCGGGGGCATTCTGCTCCAACCAGGCGCGCATCTGTTTGTGAACCTTTTCCGGATCCTGATGGGATACCAGCCGGCAGGTGATTTTTGCCATAGCCTGGGCAGGGATGACGGTTTTGGTGCCGGCGCCGGTAAATCCGGAAAGGATGCCGTTGACCTCAAGGGTGGGGCGTGTGCCGGTTCTCTCAAGCGCCGAATAGTCTTTTTCACCCCACAACTGCGGCACACCAGAGGCAGTTTGATAGAAGGAATCGCCAAACGGCGAGGCGTTCAACTGACGGCGCTCTTCTTCATTCAGAACATCCACCGAGTCATAATACCCCGGCAGGGTGATGTATCCGTTTTCATCATGCATTCCGGCCAGCAACTCCGCCAGCGCCTGGGCGGGGTTGTGCACGGTTCCCCCAAACACACCGGAGTGCAGGTCATGAGCAGGGCCGCTGACGCGCAGTTCAAAGGCGGCCAGACCGCGCAGGTTGGTGGTAATGGCAGGGGTCTGCGGGTCGAGCATACCTGAATCCAGGTTGATCACCACATCGGCTTTCAGTAGGTCAACATGAGAGGATAAGAACTCATCCAGGCTGGGCGAACCAATCTCTTCCTCGCCTTCCAGAAAGAATTTCAGGTTGACCGGCAGGTGATCCTGAAGCACACACTCCACCGCGCTGAGGATAGCCAGTACCTGCCCCTTCATATCGGATGCGCCGCGTGCATACAGACAGTCGCCGCGTACCGACGGCTCAAACGGCGGTGTTTGCCACAGCTCATACGGGTCGGCCGGTTGTACGTCATAATGGCCGTACATTAACAGGGTGGGTGCTCCCGGGCCGGCTTGCAGATGTTCGGCGTATACCACCGGGTGCAGCCCGGTGGGCATCACCTGCGCGTTTGCAAAACCCAGGCAGGCCAACTGTCCGGCCAGCCATTCGGCGGCCTGTAGCATATCCGTCTTATGTTCGGGGTCGGTGGAGACAGACGGGATGCGCAGAAGTTCGATCAGGTTGTTCAGAAACGCATCCTGATGGGAGTGAAAATAGTCCAGTGCTTTGGTTCGGTCATCGCTCATGGTATGCCCCTTGATGTGTGAATGAATGTTAATTTGAGTGTAGCATAAAAAGAGTCATCGGATCGATCAAACGGAACTGTCCGCCCACCCGCCAGGTGCAGTAAGAGGTCATTTCATCCAGGCTGGCGCTGGCATCGTAATGGGCCATCGAGTTGAACGGAACGCCTGCCGGACCGACGCGCATTTCCACGTGCAGGTGCGGGTTGAGCGCGTTCCCGCTCATACCCACTGTGCCCAGCGCCTGCCCAATTTGCACGGCATCGCCCATTGCCAGCGCGGGCGTCTGCTCCAGATGTGCGTATAAAATGTAAAGAGATTCCCCATCCGTATTTTCGTAATCCGGGATGCCCTGTGGGCAGGATAACGCGATGGGCGTGATGGGGGTATCCGACATGGCGGGGATTTGCAGCGAGTTCACCCAACCGGCCGGCAAATCCGCCAGCGCGGTTTCAAGGATGATAGCGTTGCCGTATGGGAAGCGATCCGGGATCAACCCGGCCACGCGCCCATCCAGTACTGCCAGCACGGTCCGCCCGGCAATGGCGATCTGCGTATCGGGCAGCAGGTCTGATAAATCCACCCCGGCATGCGGATCATCCGACCCGGCCGGAGGGGGGTTGAAGGGATTGGTGATCATGCCCCCTAACTGGGGAATTTCAATCCCCTCCAGCGGAGAGTTGATCCGAAACGAGGCG
>DAISXR010000183.1:0-2736 GCA_036825755.1 Anaerolineaceae bacterium | reverse complement strand
GTTGATGGATGAAAAAGAAGTACTCGTCCCCGGTATTTCGGGGGTGGTGGAAGACGGTATCGTGCCTGGTTTGTTCGGTGATGAAGCCGGGCAGGCCGGTGTAGGCGATATCTTTGGCTGGTTCGTTGAAAAATCAGTCCCGGCCGAGGATCAGGAGCAGGCCAGACGGGAAGGTATTTCCATCCATACGCTGCTGTCGCGTAAAGCCGCTGAACAAAAAGCCGGTGAAAGCGGTCTGCTGGCCCTGGACTGGTGGAATGGCTGCCGGACCCCGCTGGTGGACGCCGATCTGACCGGTCTGGTACTCGGTTACAATCTGCTCACTCGCCCGGAAGAAGTGTACCGGGCGCTGATCGAAGCTACCGCTTTTGGCACACGACAGATCATTGAGCTGTTCCGCGAGGGCGGCGTGGCTGTCAACCGGCTGCGGGCGGGGGGAGGTTTGACGAAAAACGATCTGGTTCTTCAGGTATATGCCGATGTGACCGGCATGCCGATCGAGATTACGGCATCGCAGCAGGCCAGCGCTCTGGGAGCCGCGGTGATCGGTGCGGTGGCAGGCGGCGTGTACCCTGATATTCACAGCGCGGTGGAGCACATGGTATGTCCGCCTGAACGTGTGATCCAGCCGGATCTGCAGAACCATCAAATCTACACCGAAATCTACCAGGAATACAAGAAGCTGGTCGATCTGTTTGGCGGCCGGTCTGATTCCATCATGAAGAAAATGCTCGAAATACGCGGTCACAGCCGCGCCCAGGCAAAATGAGCCCAGAAAAGGATGAGTGAAGAATGACCGATTACCAATATCCCGAAATTGTTGAACCTGCCCCGGTACCTGATAATGTGGTCATCCTGGTTGCCAGCGGCGATTTACGCCTGTCAGCCAACCAGGATTGCTGGCCCGCGCAGCAGCAGATGGAGCAGAAACTCGGCGAGGCGTTTGCACGCGAGGGCATCACCATCCGGCGCGGGCATGGAGTGGACCCGGTGGAAGGGCACGGTTTTATCTCCACCCAGCGCATGGGGATGGATGTGTTCAGGGGAATCCCAAAAGACGCCCGTGTAATTGTGGCGGAAGCCGTGTGGCAGTACAGCTACCATGTGCTGGCCGGGCTGCGTGACCATCGGGGGCCCATTCTGACGGTGGCCAACTGGGATGGCAAATGGCCCGGGCTGGTGGGGCTGCTCAACCTGAACGCGTCGCTCACCAAAATGGGCGTGCCGTACAGCAGCATCTGGAGTGAAAATTTTGACGATGATTTTTTCCTGAACGGCATCCGCCAGTGGCTGAAGGAAGGCAAAATCACCCATGACACCGGCCATGTACGCGATCTTAACCCCGCCGATCTGCCGGAAAAAGAAGCTTCTCTGGGTAAAGCTCTGGCGCAGCAGATCAAAACTGAGAGGGCTGTGATGGGCATCTTCGATGAAGGCTGTATGGGCATGTACAATGCCTTTTTCGATGATGAATACCTGAACCCGATGGGTATTTACAAAGAACGCCTCAGCCAGTCGGCGCTGGTAGCGGAGATGCGGCGGGTGAAAGATGAGGAGGCTCGCGCAGCCTATGAATGGTTGAAAGCAAAAGGCTTGCGCTTTGATTACGGCACGGACCCCGCCAAACACCTGGTAGAAGAGCAGGTACTGGAGCAGATGAAGATGTACATCGCAGCGGTGCGCATGGCGCATTTCTTCGGCTGTGATGTGATCGGCATCCAGTATCAGCAGGGCCTGAAAGATATGGCGCCCGCTTCGGATCTGGTGGAAGGGTTGCTCAACAACGTCGATCGGCCTCCGGTTTATCAACGCGTGACCGGTGAGGAACTGTTCGCCGGAAAGCCGATGGTGCATTTCAACGAGGTGGATGAGGGCGCCGGACTGGATGCTCTGGTGACGAACCGGGTGTGGACGGCCATGGGATTGGAACCGGAAACCACGCTGCATGACATCCGCTACGGCGAGCATTACACCGGAAACGGTGTGGATGATTTTGTTTGGGCATTTGAGATTTCCGGAGCGGTTCCGCCGGCGCACATCCGCGGAGGATATAAGGGTGCGGTGAGCAAGTCACAGGACCGTATGTTCTTCCCCATGGGCGGCGGCACGTTGGCCGGCGTGTGCAAGGCCGGTGAGATTGTGTGGAGCCGGGTGTTTATAATGAACGGCAAGCTGCACGCTGATCTGGGACGCGGGCGGGCGGTAGATCTGCCGGACGAGGAAACCGAACGGCGGCTGAACGCCACCACGCCGCAGTGGCCCATCATGCATGGGGTGTTGTACGGGGTCACCCGTGACCAGATGATGGCGCGCCACAAATCGAACCATTTGAATGTGGTGTATGCCCCATCGGCTGAGGCAGCGGACCGCGCTCTGGCAGCCAAGGCCGCCATGCTGGCTGAAATGGGGATTGAGGTGCATTTCTGCGGGATTTAGGGGAAGTTACACCCCACCCCTTTGTCCCCGCCCTTGCCAGGGGCGGGGATATTTTAATGCTGGGGAGTTTGGCCGTCAGAACGGCCAAACTCCCCAGCGAGGCGGGGAAGAACAAAGTACACCTTCCTCGCATGGCAGTGTTTGTGTTGGCCAGAAATGTTTCGGTTTTTCTCGCAGATGAGCAAAACTGTGCAGTCTGCTGCACAGTTTTGCTCATAAAAATGTTTTCCCCCGCCCTTGGGGGCTGTATAGACCGGAGAGATAGGTAACACCCGTTCGGAGACATAGGTAACAGTTGCT
>DAISXR010000182.1:0-3045 GCA_036825755.1 Anaerolineaceae bacterium | reverse complement strand
GTCGCCAAGTGGTAAGGCATCAGCCTTCCAAGCTGATATTCGCGGGTCCGAATCCCGTCTCCCGCTCAATAAATCCAGGCTTATTCAGGCCTGGATTTTTCTTTCCCGGACAGGCTCCTGATGTGAACCATTGCTGCAGCGTTAACAGGCTGCCTGTCAGCAGGCGCTGCAAACTCTGCTAAAATTAGATCAAGCGGGATCGTATTGTCTTTTCTGTTTAGGAGAATCGAATGAAATCAAAGCGGTTTATCATCCTCAGCCTTTTTTCAATACTCTTTATCATCTCGGCTGCCTGTGCCATACCATCCAACTTGCTGGGCTCTGCCAATCAGCCGGCTGTAGAAACGGTGGTGGTGGAAAAACTGGTCACCTCAGAACCGCCGGCCACGTTGGTGCCCGGATCCAATGCCACCGCGGACGGCCCGGTGATGCTGACCGGCAGTTTTTCCTACTCCAATGACTTTTACCCTGAAGGCTACGCGTACGAGCAGGCGGTATCCCTGCTGGATGTGACCGGTTTTGTGCTGCGCGATGACAACTGGACCATGCCGGTGGAAGCACAGGTGCTGGGGTATGTGAATATGGATTATGACAATAACAGCGCCACCTACCGCATCTCGCTGCCCATCCGCCCGGCGGGCACCATGAACGACGTGGATCAGGACAGCCAGGCTGAAGCCGGTGTGCAGATCTTCGCGGTGGAATACAGTCCCAACTGGACCGGCGGCCCCTTCTATGAGGGCGATGATCCCTTCATGGGCTGGCCGGCTTACCTGGCATCAGTCAAGGCTGATTCTGAAAATCAGGATGAGATCATCGGCGGCAAGCTGATCGTTTGGTCGCCGGAGGACGCGCAGGCTTTCCCGACCGGTTTTGGGGATGACGGCCTGCTGTTCACCGCTGATGATCCTACCGGGCCGCTGCCGGCTGGCTACTCGATCATCGATTTGGATCAGCAGCCGTTCGCCATTCTGCGCGACCAGGTATCCGATGTGACCCTGTACGAGCCGGCCGATGTGGCGGTGAAGGATTTCAGCGACCAGACCTATACCCAGGCATTCAACTCAATGTTTGAGGTGGTGAAGAAGGAATACGCCTTCAACGGGGTGGAGGGTAAGGCCCCGGATTGGGATGCCCTGTACGCGGAGATCTATCCGCGTGTGGAATCTGCCGAACAGAACAGCAGCGCATACGATTATTTTCTGGCGCTGCGCGATTTCACGCTGGCCTTCCACGATGGTCATGTGAGTGTGGACGGCGGCGATTACGCGGTGCAGTACAACAGTCAGTTCATCACCGGCGGCTATGGTTTTTCGATCCGCGAGCTGGATGATGGGCGCTCGATTGTGGTGTTCATCGTGCCGGATTCACCTGCCTCGCAGGCCGGTATGGAACTCGGGGCCGAGCTGATCGCGGTGGATGGTGTTCCCACGGCTGAAGCAATCGGTCAGGTGGAGTCGTTCTCACCCCAATCCACTGATTTTGGTCGACGTTATGAACAGGCCATTTTCCTGCTGCGCGGCCAGGTGAGTGATCAAAAAGAGATCACCTTTGCCAACCCGGGCGGCAGCGAGCAAACGGTGACCATGACCGCCATCTGGGAGATGGACAGTCTGTTTGCCACCTATCTGGGCGGCACCTATGATGAAAATGTGCTGCCGGTGGAGTACAAGGTGCTGCCCTCGGGCATCGGGTATATTCGCATGAACTCCAATTCCGATGATCTGAACCTGGCTTACCGCATCTTCGAGCGCGCTTTGCAGACGTTTGAGGATGCGCAGGTGATGGGTCTGATTGTTGATCTGCGGCTGAACTTTGGCGGATCACCGCTGGGTGTGGCCGGCTATCTGACCGATCAGGAGATCACTTTGGGGCAGTTGGAATATTTCAGTGACAAAACCGGACAGTTTGAACCGGAGGGCGATGCGGATCGCATCCTGCCGATGACAGAGCAGTACAGCTTCAACAAGATGGTGCTGCTGGTGGATCAGTTCTGCTACAGCGCCTGCGAGATTGAGGCTTACGGGCTGAGCCAGGTGCCCGGCATGGAAGTGATGGGACAGTTCCCCACCGGCGGCGTGGAAGCCGAGACCGCCCGTGGAGATTTCAAGCTGCCGGAAGATATCAGCCTGACCATCCCGACCGGACGCTACACTCTTTCTGATGGGAGCATCTTCCTGGAGGGCACCGGTGTAATCCCCACGGTGGATATCCCGGTGGATGAGGAGAGCGTGCTTTCGGATCAGGATACGGTGCTACAGGCGGCTGAGGACTACATTTTGCAATAATTTCCGCGTCCGGAAAAAGGCAGGAATATAACGCGTATGGATCGCCGTGCAGTTGACTGCACGGCGATTTTTTACCACTCCGGCGCTGCGCGCCACCCCTCCGAGGAGGGGAATAAAACCACAAGAATTGTGTGCAAATGATTGCAGTATGTCATCCGCGCGTGGATGACCGAACGCGGATTTCTCTGCGTCCGGCTGACGACGTCCGCGGCGAAATGACACTGGAAGAGCGTCCTTGCGCGTAGATGACAGTTCCCGCATACAGCAATCTGTCATCTCGTAGTGAAAACGAAGTTTTCGCGAAGAGATCCGCCCGAGGGCACCCAATAACGTTTCGAGATATGGAAACGTGCGAATATTATTCCCTGTCCGATCCCGAGGAAACAGCGTCTGCTCTGTTTCCTCGGGATGACAATGAAAATGGTTTTTACCTTTCCAGATATGGAAACACGCGAAGAGTGGCCATGGGCGGATTTCTCTGCGTCCGGCTGGCGCCGTCCGCGGCGAAATGACAGAATTGGTCTTCGGTGCGGGTATGGTGCGTGAACAGCCCAGTCTATTTTGTCATCCCGAACGCCAGTGAGGGATCGGCTAAGGGCCGATGGGTAACATTCCCGGATATGCAAACGTGTGAAAAATATTCCCTGTCCGATCTCTCGTCGCAGCGCGGACACTGTCAGCGAGGACGCTGTCAGCGCGGATGCTGTTTCCTCGGGATGACAATGAAGATGGTTTCCCTTCTCCAGATATGGGAACG
>DAISXR010000181.1:0-3209 GCA_036825755.1 Anaerolineaceae bacterium | reverse complement strand
CCGATCAAACCGCCGCTCACAGCGCAGCCCGGCAGTCCGGTGTATCGGCTGCCCAGTCGGTGCAGCGCGCGTTGATCCAACGAGAAGGCGGCAATCCGTCCCCCTCCACCACCTCTCAACCCCAGCGTCGATGGCCCCGGCATCAACTTCCTGCGCTTCCCTCTCAGGCTCAACAGCCCGGACCGGTCGTCACCCAGCCCAGTACAGCACAAAACCTTGGCAGCCCGGTGGTTCAGACGCCTGTACCGCAACCCCCGGTTCAGCAGCCTGTGGTCTCACCGCCGCAACAAAACCCCCAGGTCTCACCACAGCAGAATCCACCCCGACGTCAATCGTTTCCACCTCCGCCGCAACACAGAGCGCCAGCGCCCCCTACCCGTCAGACAACGACGAATGCGCAGCCTGTGGTTCAGCAGCCGTCGGTTAACCAGCCGGTGGCTCCTCAGCAAAATCAGGCCACACCCCCGCAGAACCCGATCCCGGAAGCGTTGAGAAAGCTGGGGATGGTCAAAGCCACCTGGGATGCGCTGTCGCCCACCAAACGCACCATCCTGGAAGCGATGGCCGGCGACCGAAAAGACTACACGCAGCAATTAATCCACCTGGCAGACCGGACCAAATGGCCTCTGGATGGCGGTGATGCCGAGATTCTATCCACAGCTACCATCAAATCCATTCCGGCAGATCTCAAAATCAATTTGAGTGCCTGGGTAGGCCTGAAAAAGGAATACCGCAGCGCACTGCTGGCTCTATCAGCCAAATCGTACATTGCTCAACTGAGTATGCAGGCCACCCGAAACAACTGGCCCAAAAACGGTGCGGGCGCTGAGATCTATGACGCCGCCGGCCTGGACCGTATCATCAATCTGCACAGGCTGCCGTTCGAGAAATGGAACCTGATCCTGAATAATCTGCGAACCATTCTGGAAGGCATTCCGGATTCCGACCCTGAAAACGCCCGGCAATTGGGCGCGGCTGCCACCAATCTGCATTGGCCCGCCGATCGAGCCAGCGGGCATCTGCCGTATGCTGATTGGTTGAATCTCAAAAAAGCCGACCCAGGCATTACGCCTGAAAAATGGAACAGCCTGGATAACGCCACCCGTACCGGCGTGTTGGACGCTGCCAGTGATATTGACCGGAAGAAACTATTAGGCCAAGCAGATTATAAGCAGGATAAAAATGTGGGCGGTGTAGAAAATCTGTTGAAGATCACCGATAATCCGATCTTCAGCCCCATCTCCGACACAATCTCGAGCGGCCTGAGTATTGGCAGTAACGTGGCGCAGTTAGCGGAGGGCGAAAACGGCAGCAAAGTTGTTTCTTCGTCCATCGGTGTCACCGGCGCCGGCTGGGATACCCTGGTGCAAGGCGCTTCGCTATTGGGGAATATCGGCCGCTGGACCCGCGGTTCGCGCATGGCTAATCGGAAAAATGCTTCACGGGCGGCGAAGACTCTGGGCGGCAAGGAAAGACGCGAAGGCATGTGGGGAACCGCCTCAGCCGCATTGGGGTTGGGCAGCAGCACGAGCTCCATGGTGGGCCATTCCTCCAAATTGTATAACCAGGAAGCGGACACAGCCTCCGGTCTCTCACGCGGCGCCGATATATCGTCGGGAGTTTTTTCCACCGCTGGCGGCGCTCTCGGCGCTACCCGCGGCCTCCTCGGCATGGTACAGGGTTTCACACGCAGCAGCGCCTCAGAAGAATTTGTGGATAAGAACGCTACTGGCGATGATAAAGAATTGAGCGATATTGCCAGCTTCACATCAAATAACCAAAAACGCCTTGGAAAGTCGATGGATACCGCCAAGAACCTGTTTACCATGGGCGGCGGTATCAGTAATATTGTGGGCGGCACAGGCGGTACCATATCATCAGCGGTCTTCAGCGGTCTGGGTTTGTTAACCGGTTTAGTCAATGCCGGCTTAAGCGCATACTATAAACCAAAAGAAGTAGATCTGAACGCCAAAGCCGATAAACTGATTGACCTGGTGCGCCGCCATAACGCCAAAGCAGAAAAATTCATGCGCGATGTATTGAAGATCAAAGAGGCCAACCTGGTTGAGTATCTGGATGAGGATCCGGAAGCGGCCAGGGATTTGATCAAATCAAAATTATCAAAGTATTGATACTCCTAAACAGGATATGTCCATGCAAAAACATCATTCGGGTCAAACAGCAATCACACATACTCACACAGCCCTTCAGGCGGGTGTGATACACATCAAAGCCACCAATGGGATCCGGGAGGATGTATATGGCCAGTAAACAGGGTGAGCAAAACCTGACGAAACAGGAAAAAGGGAAACGTACCACTCCGCAGGCAGGTGCGGTGCTGCACGAGCCATCTCAGGACCAGCCGGAGAATATCCTGCTGGAACAGGCAGCCGAGCAGCCCGCTCAGGCATCTCCTGATACCCTGCTGAAGCTGCACCGGCAGTATGGCAATGCCCAGGTCCAGCGTGCACTGGACGAGGAGCAGCCTGGATCTGTACCGGTCAACCCGCGTGGTGAGCTTTCCCAGCATGTGGCCCGCGAGATCCAGCGCGCCCGCTCCGGCGGATCCCCCCTGCCCGGCCCGCTCAACCAGCAGGTCAGTGAGCAACTGAACGGTGATTTCAGCCAGGTACGCCTGCACACCGACCGTCAGGCAGACCGTTTGTCGGAACAATTGCAGGCACGCGCCTTTACCTCAGGCAACAATATCTTCTTCCGCCAGGGAGCCTATGCTCCGCACAGCGCACGCGGACGGCATACCCTCCTGCATGAACTGACGCATGTCATGCAGCAATCCGGCAGCCCTGACAGCTCCGGACCGCTCAAACTGGGACCCGCGGGTGATCGTTTTGAGCAGGAAGCCGATCGAACCGCCGCTCACAGCGCAGCCCGGCAATCCGGTGTATCGGCTGCCCAATCGGTACAGCGCGCGCTGGTTCAGCGATCAATGGTTCAGCGCGAGGGCGGCAATACCTCCCCCTCCACTACCTCTCAGCCCCCGCGTAGATGGCCCCGGCGTGCACTCCCAGCGCTTCCCCCTCAGGTTCAGCAAACCGTACCTGTCGTCACCCAACCCAGTACAGCCCAGAATCTTGGCAGTCCGGTGGTTCAGCCGCCTGTGCAACAACCCCCTGTACAACAGCCCGTGGTTTCCCCGCCGCAACAAAACCCCCAGGTCTCACCACAGCAGAATCCACCCCGACGTCAAT
>DAISXR010000180.1:0-3225 GCA_036825755.1 Anaerolineaceae bacterium | reverse complement strand
CACAATTGTAAAATCTTTGTCGTTCATGTTTTCCTCTCTTTCTGAGTTTATAGTATCATCATAAGAACAATACCTGACATCTTGTGTCAGCTTTTATTTGTAAAATAGAATCAAATTCAAAACAGGATTTTGTATGCGCGCAGATCGTTTATTATCCCTGCTGATGCTGCTGCAGCAACGCGGCTGCATGACGGCCGCCGAACTGTCCGATGAGTTGGAAGTATCGGAGCGGACTGTTTACCGTGATGTAGAGGCCCTGTGCTACGCCGGGGTGCCGGTATATACCGAGCACGGACCGGGCGGTGGCTTCTCGCTGGTAGACAGCTACCGCACCGAGCTGACCGGCCTGACCACCCATGAACTGCAGGCTTTATTTGCCGTTTCCATCCCGGCCCCGCTGGCAGCCCTGGGGTTGCGCCAGGATTTTCAATCCGCGCTGCTCAAACTCACCTCCGCCCTGCCTACCTCCCATCGAAAGGAAGAAGAGCGCATCCGCGGACGTATCCACCTGGATTGGGAAGGCTGGTCCGGGCTGCGCCGCCCCACCCCCTATCTGAATGTGGTCTATCAGGCTCTGTTCACCGACCGGCAGGTGCTGATCCGTTTCCCCATGCACTTTGGGGCCATCGGCGAGAAAACAGTTCACCCACTGGGCCTGGTGACGAAAGACGGCGCCTGGCACCTGGTGTGTCTGCAGAACGGACTGGTGAAGGTGCATTTAATCAGTGATCTGCTGTACGCGGAAATCAGCCCTGAGGCCAGCCTGCGGCCGGAGGGTTTCAGGCTGGAGAATTTCTGGCAGGAATACTGCCGGCGGGCGGAAGAAAACCGGTCGTATTATGCGGTGACCGTACGCATACCCGCCAATCAACTGCCGGATCTGGAACGGGTGACCCGGCAGCATGTCGAACGGATCGACCAACCGCCTGGGGATGTGCAGGATGGTAACCTGATTACCGTAAGGCTGGCATTCTTTTCACTGGGGCATGCCCGCAGCCGTCTGATCGTGTTCGGCGGCGCGCTGGAAGTACTGGAACCCCGTGCGCTGAGGTTGAGCATGGCCGATTACGCGGAACAGATTCTGCGAAAATACCGGCCGACGCAGGTGGTATAATGCCCAAAAGACAGTCATTTTTATCCCATCAATCCAATAATCGATCCAGGAGAGCATATGTCACTTCCTTCCATTGACCAGGAATATCTGCAAAACTTTTTGGTGGGCTTGCTGAACACGCACAGTCCCACCGGCTATACCGCGCATGCCATCGACTATGTTGAGAAAGCGCTCAGCGCATTCCCCGAAGTACAACTGATCCGCACACTCAAGGGCTCCCTGCTGGCCATACTGCCCGGTGAACGCGAAGATGCTCCTCGCGCCATGAGCGCGCATGTGGATACGCTGGGCGCCATGGTGAAAGACATCAAACCCAACGGCCGCCTGCAGCTTACCCGCATCGGCGGTCTGAACTGGAACTCGGTGGAAACTGAGGGCTGCACCGTCCTGACTGAATCGGGCACAGCCGTTCGCGGATCCTTCCTGAGCAATAAAGCCTCTGCGCATGTATATGGTCGCGAGGCCTCCGAGCTCAAACGCGATGACTCCACCATGGAAGTACGCCTGGATGCGCGTACCACCAAAGCCGACGAAACCCGCGCTCTCGGTGTCCAGGTGGGCGATTTTGTTGCCTTCGATACCCGTGTGGAAGTGACCAACGGTTTTGTGCGCTCGCGCTTTTTGGATGACAAAGCTTGCGTCGCCACGGTAGTAGCCACAGTCAAAGCCCTGCATGATGCCGGTCTGAAACCTGCGCAGAAGACCTATCTGTATTTCACCACCTATGAAGAGGTAGGGCACGGCGGAACCACGGGCATTCCGGATGACGCCGCCGAACTGGTGGTGAATGACATGGCCGCCGTGGGAGATACACAGACCTCAGACGAGTTCCATGTGACCATCTGCGTGAAAGACGGCAGCGGTCCGTATGACTACGTGCTGAGCAATAAATTGCGCAAGCTGTGCCAGGATAACGATATCCCCTACAAAGTGGATATTTACACTTACTACGCTTCCGACGGATCCGCTTACTGGGGCGCTGGCGGCAAAGCTGTGGTGGCCTTGATCGGCCCGGGCATCGATGCCTCGCACAACTATGAACGCACCCATATGGACTCGCTGGTCGCCAATGTGCAGTTGAACCTGGCTTATCTGCTCGGTTTATAATAAGGTTTATAACCAGGGTTCTAAACCTCTTTGAAAACACTCCAACTTTCACCTACACTCTACCGACGGGAGCAGGAAGAATTCCTGCTCCGTCCGGCTTCGTCTGCCGACGCGCCCGCACTGGCCGAGTTGAAACGCGCAGTCTGGCCGGATGAAGAATCCGACCCACGGCACATGGCCGGTGTCCTGACGGCAGAGGATCACCTGACGGTGGTTGCGGAAACCGCCGGGCGGCTGGTGGGTTTTCTGGATAATTTCATCACCCGCCCGCCCACCGGAGAGCGCTGGGAGGTGGATCTGCTGGGTGTGCACCCTTCTTATCGTGGCCGGCGTATTGCCGAAGTCATGGTCCGGGCAAGCCTTCTGGTGGCTCCATCCATTCCTGCACGCGCGCTGATCCAGACCGGTAACATCGCCAGCCAGACCACCTTTTCCCGCTGTGGTTTTAGCTGCGCGGAGCCCATTCAGCGCCTGTACGTTTGCAGCGAGGGCTATCTCCAGCCGGCTCAACCCTCCCCGCAGGCGGTATGTCTCTTTGTGAATACGTTGAATTATGCAGGCTACTGGCTGGAAAAGTCGTTTACAATAGCAGACCTTCAAGCCGCACGGGGAAAAATCAAAAATGGTGAAGCTGATCTGGCAGGGGCTGTGATACCCGCCAATCAAACGGATGACTGCCAGAACGCCGGACAGTGCGGCTACCAGTTCATCGCCGAATATCAATGGTGGGAAAGGAATGCATAAAATGGAAACCGCAAAACAGATCCAGACAGTGCAGGAATTCTATACGCAACCGGGACAGATGACCCAGGCAGGTCGATACGCTCCACTTTTGCGGGAGTTGCCCGCTGATGTGGATGAGTTGTGCCGCATCGTGCAGGGATTGATCGTGCACATCTTCTGGGCGTCGCGTTATGGCATCGAACTGTCAGAGGAGCGGAAAAAGGAAGTTGGTCTGCGCACCATGACCGCCAAACTCGACCGTCTGTTCGAATTGGATGACC
>DAISXR010000179.1:0-3371 GCA_036825755.1 Anaerolineaceae bacterium | reverse complement strand
CCAATGCTGGTATTATAACTTGAACAAATTACTATGTTATAATTTTTTCAGGCTATGACAGAAAGTCAATCTGATAATTCATCCTTGCTTGGAAATCGCTACCAGCTCCAACAGGCCATCGGTTCGGGTGGCATGTCAGGTGTCTACCTGGCCCGGGATCTGATGCTGGAGCGGCCGGTTGCTATTAAGCTCCTGAAGCATGATCTCTCGATGAATCCTGCTTTTCGAAAACGTTTTCAGCAGGAAGCCCGTGCAGCCGCGAACCTCTCACACCCCAACATCGTCACCGTGCATGATTTCGGGTACCACCGCGGTCGGCTCTTTATCGTGATGGAGAATGTGCCGGGTCAAAACCTCAAGGAAATCATCCGTGAAACCGGCATTTTCAGTATCGACGAAGCCCTTCCCATTGTGATCCAGGCCTGTGCCGGAATTGGCTATGCGCACCGCGCCGGACTTGTCCACTGCGATATCAAACCGCACAACATTCTGGTCACACCCGACCAGCGTGTAAAAGTGACCGATTTTGGCATCGCACGCGCGCTCACCTCCATCCAACCGGATGAGCATTCTGATACCGTGTGGGGCTCGCCGCAGTATTTCTCCCCCGAGCAAGCCGCCGGGCTTGCCCCATCACCCGCCTCGGATGTGTATTCATTGGGTGTGATCCTGTACGAAATGCTGACCGGTCGTTTGCCGTTCGAATCCGATGATCCGGTGGAACTGGCCCATCTTCATCGGGATGCAAAACCCATCCCACCCCGCCAGCTTGTGAGCTCAATTCCGGTGGAACTTGAACAGATCATTCTCAAGGTTCTGTCCAAAGAGCCGTCCGCCCGCTACCGCACCACCGATCAACTCGGCCGCATCCTGGAAACATTCCTCCAGCATAACGGGATGGCACCCGAATACCCGGCCAATACACCGGCTGAATTCAGGCAGCCTCCCCAGGCCGTTCCGCAGCAGGCGCCCTCGTTGTCGCAACCGTTCTACCCGCCTGTTCAGGCAAGCCTACCTGTCATCGCAGAAGAGATCATTGAAGAACCCGCGGCAGGCATCGATTGGGTTACCATCCTGCTGGGACTGGGTGTGGCCATTTCTTTGGGCGGCCTCATTCCATTCTGGATCTATATCTGGTTCTCCATCAACGGAGCCTAAAAACAACCTCATGAAACCCTTCCTGCTTTCCGCGTCCATCCTCTCCGCTGATTTTCGCTATCTTGATCGCGAAATTAAAACTGCGGTAGATGCCGGTGTGGACTGGATCCACATTGATGTGATGGACGGGCATTTTGTCCCCAACATCAGCATGGGACCCTTTATTGTTGAATTCTGCCGCCAGATCACGCCGGTAACGCTGGATGTGCATTTGATGATCGAGCAACCGGAGAGGCATATCAAAGCCTTTTCAAACGCCGGTGCGGATTTACTGACCATTCACCCTGAAGGTCATCCCAATGTGATGCGCACCCTTCAGGAAATCAAAGACCTGGGCTGCAAGGCAGGTCTGGCACTCAACCCGGGCACTTCTGAACTGGTGGTACACCCACTGATAGAGCTCCTGGACCTGATCTTAATCCTCACCGTGAATCCCGGGTTTTCCGGTCAGGCCTTCATGCCGCAGGTGAAGTACAAAATCGCCGAGGTCAGAAAATTGATCGATGCCTGCCGCCCTGGCATCGAATTGGAAGTAGATGGGGGGATTCACCACGCCAACATTCACGAAGTACTGGAACTGGGCGCCTCTGTCATCGTTTCGGCCAGCGCAATATTTAAGAACCCTGCCGGTATTAGCGAAAGTATTACCTTACTGAAAGAAGCAGCCCGTTAATTGTGTTTTGTGGTTAAAATCAAAAATCACGGACACCCGCGATTCTTGAAGAGAAAAACCAGTCAGAAAACTATTTTGTCTTTGAAAGGGTACGGATACATCTTGCGCAGAGAACAACTTTTACCTTGCGGCCGTTTTCAAAAAGCATTACTTTTTGTAAATTCGGATGAAAAGGCCGGTTTGTCGCCCGTTGTGAAAAACTTCGGTTATGACCAAAAGTTGTCTGCTTGCCACATCTCTCGCATTTTGCCATTTTGTATCTCCTTCTTCATATCAACAAGCCAGCGCTTGTGTAATGCCTGACGCAAGGGCTAATTTTATCACAGAGCGTATCTATTTTCAAGAATTTCAGTTATAAGGATTGATTATTTTCAAAAGGTGCAAAACATGGAAAACGGATCCAACCCTTTCGGCAATATCTACGTTTCTCACCGGGCCATTGCATCCATCGTTTATCTGGTGGTGCAGGAAACCTATGGTGTTGTGGGACTCACTGCAAAGAACCTGGCCGAAGGCCTGGCAAATGTAATTGTAAAAGACCCTACCCTTGGCGTGGATGTCGCATATAATAACGACCTGATTGAAATAAACGTTTACATCATTATTGAATACGGTACCCGGATTACTTCAGTTGCGAACAGTGTTGCCCATAACATTCGTTTTCGAGTGGAGCAGGCCATGGGTGTACCCGCTGACCATGTGCTGATCAATGTACATGTCAGAGGCCTTCGCATCAGTAACCCGGATTAGACATCTTATGCCACGGATTAGAGAATGAATAGACCCCCCTCTTCACCAGAGATTTTTGACGGAACAACCGCTGTTGATGCAATAAACGGCGAGACTTTTAACAGTTTGATTAACGCTGCCCTTACCTGGTTGAAAACGAATCAGCAAACTGTCAATTCCCTTAACGTTTTCCCGGTCCCCGATGGAGACACCGGTACGAATATGGTTCTGACCATGCAATCAGCCAGGAATGAAACCAAAAACCTGACCGAGAAGAACATCGGGAAAATTGCCCACCATTTTGCTCAGGGAGCCCTGATGGGCGCACGTGGCAATTCTGGCGTTATCCTTTCCCAGATCTGGCGCGGTTTTGCCAGAGCACTGGACAATTTTGAAACGATGGATGCCGGTATCCTTGTGAAAGCACTGGCTGAGGCGCGCGATACAGCGTATAAGGGCGTTGTCAGACCGGTTGAGGGTACCATCCTGACCGTTGCCAAAGATATGGCTGCTGCCGCCGAAAAAGCGGCATCAGAAACAACTGATCTGGTTAAAATATTGGAAGAGATCGTTCGCGCCGCGGATGAATCAGTTAAGAAAACACCTGATCTGCTCCCCATTCTCAAGCAGGCCGGCGTGGTCGATTCAGGGGGGAAAGGTCTTTTCTACATCATGGAAGGCATCCTTCGCTATGTGCATCATGAAACACTCGATATTCCCCTGGTCGAAACAAAAACGCCTGAACTCCTGAAAGAGTTTGATCAGCATCTTGAGATCGAACCGGGACAGGATTTCGAAGTGGTGGTGGACT
>DAISXR010000178.1:0-3439 GCA_036825755.1 Anaerolineaceae bacterium | reverse complement strand
CTCGATCGCACCAAGGAAGCCGGCTCACTGGGTGAACCCCTCTACCTGGATGTCTGCGCCGCCCTCACCGAAGGTGTGAGCAGCGGTCTCGCCCCGTTCAAGGTTGCCCCGCGCATCATCGGCGGACGCTACGGTCTGGCCTCCAAAGAATTTACCCCTGCCATGGTGAAAGCTGTCTTTGATGAGCTGGCAAAAGAACAGCCGAAGAACCATTTCACCGTGGGTATCTACGATGACGTATCCCACACCAGCCTCGATTTCGACTCCTCATTCGCCATTCTGCCGGAAGAAACCGTGGAATGTGTCTTCTTCGGTCTGGGGGCCGATGGCACCGTGGGCGCCAACAAGAACTCGATCAAGATTATCGGCGAGGATACCGATAACTTTGCCCAGGGTTACTTCGTCTACGATTCCAAGAAATCCGGTTCGGTCACCATCTCGCACCTGCGCTTTGGCCCCAAACCCATCAATGCCCCCTATCTGATCGGCGAAGGCCGAGCCTCGTTTGTGGCCTGCCACCAGTTCTCGTTTATCGAAAAACTGGACATGCTCAAGTTCATCAAACCGGGCGGCATCTTCCTGATCAACAGCCTGTATGGCCCCGAGGATCTCTGGGCACACCTGCCGGTAGAAGTACAAACCGATATCTTGAAGAAGAACCTGCGCGTATTTGTGATCGATGCTTACGAAGTTGCCAAAAAAGCCGGTATGGGCAGCCGCATCAACACCATTATGCAGACCTGTTTCTTCTCCATCAGCGGCGTTCTCCCGCGTGACGAAGCCATTGAACAGATCAAGAAATCCATTAAGAAAACCTACGGCAAACGCGGTGACGCGGTGGTGCAGAAGAACTACCAGGCCGTGGATGAAACCCTGGCCAATCTGTACGAGATCAAACTGCCCGCTGCCGTTTCCAGTGAGCTGGTGATGCGCACCGGCATGCCCGCCGATGCTCCGCAGTACGTTCGCCAGGTGGTGGATCGCATTCTGGTGTTTGACGGTGATTCCCTGCCGGTCAGCGCGCTCTCCATTGACGGCACCTATCCCTCCGGCACGGCGAAATATGAAAAACGCAACATTGCCCTGGAGATCCCGGTCTGGAACCCCTCTGCCTGTATCCAGTGCGGTAAATGTGTGCTGGTTTGCCCGCACGCGGCCATCCGCATGAAAGTGTACGAACCGGCTCTCAAAGAGAACGCCCCGGCTTCCTTCAAGAGCACCCCGGCTAAATTCCCGGATTTCCCCAATACGCTCTTCACCATCCAGGTAGCCCCTGAAGATTGCACCGGCTGCTCGCTGTGCGTGTCAAGCTGCCCGGCCAAAGACAAAGCCAACCCCGGCAAGAAAGCCATCAACCTGGCTCCCCAGGCCGAATTGCGCGAGCAGGAACGCGTGAACTGGGAATTCTTCCTCAACCTGCCGGATGTGGATCGCGAAAAGGTGACTCTCAACAGCATCAAGAACAGCCAGCTTTTGCAGCCATTGTTTGAGTTCTCGGGTGCCTGTTCAGCCTGCGGTGAAACCCCGTACGTCAAATTGGTCTCCCAGTTGTTCGGCGAACGCGCTATCATCGCTAATGCCACCGGCTGCTCCTCGGTGTACGGCGGCAGCCTGCCCACCACCCCCTGGACCCACACCAAAGCCGGTCGCGGTCCCGCCTGGTCCAACTCACTCTTTGAAGACAATGCCGAATTCGGCATGGGTATGCGCCTGGCCTCTGACAAAAAACAAGAATATGCCCGCGAACTGGTGAAGAAATTAGCCGCCCAGGTGGGTGAACGTCTGGTGGATGAACTGCTCACCGCCGACCAGAGCACCGAGAAGGGCATTAACGAGCAGCGCAAACGCGTGAAAGCGCTCAAAGCAGCCCTGGCGGATGATAAGACCCTGGATGCCCGGCAGATGGTCAGCCTGGCCGATGCCCTGATCCGTAAAAGCGTCTGGATCATCGGCGGCGACGGTTGGGCGTATGATATCGGCTACGGCGGCCTCGACCACGTACTGGCCAGCGGCAAGAATGTGAATGTGCTGGTTCTGGATACCGAGGTGTACTCCAACACCGGCGGTCAAGCCTCCAAATCAACCCCGCGCGCGGCTGTAGCCAAGTTTGCCGCCAATGGTAAAGGCAATGCTAAAAAAGACCTGGGCCTGATTGCCATGTCCTACGGCAACATCTATGTCGCCCGCGTTGCCATGGGTTACTCGGATGCACAGACGTTGAAGGCCTTCATGGAAGCGGATGCCTACCCGGGTTCTTCGCTGATCATCGCCTACAGTCACTGCATCTCGCACGGCATCCCCATGGAGCAGGGTCTCGAACAGCAGCGCCTGGCTATCCAGTCCGGCGCTTGGTCGCTGTACCGTTACAACCCCGGTCTGGCATCCCTGGGCCAGAATCCGCTCACGCTTGACTCAAAGGCGCCCAGCATCCCGGTTTCAGAGTATGCCTACAATGAAACCCGCTACCGCATGCTGGTCAACATGAATGAAACCCGCGCCGAGCAGTTGATGACCGAAGCCAACGAAGATGCCCGCCTGCGCTGGGAACGTTTGTCACGGCTGGCCAATCTGGAAGCCGAATTGCACTCCAAAGCGGAATAAACCGCATCGTCAATCAGGCAACCCGGAGGTAACTCTCCGGGTTGTTTTTTTATCCATCTGGAGAATCTCATCGCGGTTATTCAATCCTCTCCATGACAGATGTGAACCATTTTGACTCACCTCGTCATTCCGTTTTTGAACCCGTATAATCAAATCATACATTCTCATTTTTCCGGGCCAGTTTATGGCTGAAGTGAGAGTTGTGGGGGGAAAATACAAAATGAAATGGACGCTCTATGTCAAATGAAGACACTCAGCCCATCCGGCAGGAGTCTGTGCAAAATCCGGATTCTCCTGTCACACCTGTTCAGTCACAACCGGTAATCCGGGCCCGTGACCTGAGCATGGTTTTTGGCGATCAGGTCGCTGTAGATCACATCAACCTGGATATCCCACCCGGGCAGATTTTTGGGTATATCGGCCCGAGCGGCAGCGGGAAAACTACCACCATTCGCTTGTTGACCGGTCTGTATCAGCCCACTCGTGGGGAGGTAACCATTTTTGGCCATCCACCGTCAGGGTTTGCGGTGCGGGAGCGCGAGCGAATCGGCTACATGCCGCAAACGTTTGCACTTTATCCCAACCTGACCGTTCGAGAAAACATGGGATTTGCCGCTTCTATGTACGGATTGTCCAAAAACCGCGGAAAACGTATTGATGAACTGCTGGATATTGTGGAGCTTTCGAATCATCGCAACAAACTGGCGCAAAAAATTTCGGGAGGCATGCAGCGCAGGCTCAGCCTGGCAGCCACGCTGATTCACCAGCCGGATCTCATCTTTCTGGATGAACCCACCGCCAGCATCGACCCGGTACTCCGGCGTAAGTTTTGGGATTA
>DAISXR010000177.1:0-3619 GCA_036825755.1 Anaerolineaceae bacterium | reverse complement strand
CCGGGTTGCGTGCCAGGACCTTTTTTGCCACCCATTATCACGAATTGATCGAGCTGGCTCGCATCCTGCCTGGTGTGCGGAATTACAATGTGGCCGTCACCGAATCCGAAAACAATGTGGTTTTCCTGCATAAGATCGTTCCGGGTGGTTCCGATAAATCCTACGGCATCCATGTGGCCCAAATGGCGGGTGTGCCCAAACCGGTCATCCAGCGTGCCAACGAGATCCTGGCGCAGCTTGAATTGAGTTCCGGCAGAACGGTAAAGGTGAATGCGCAGCAGATGGCTCTGTTCCCAGAAATCAACCCGCTTTTGGATGAGCTGCGCAGCCTGGATATCAACGCCCTTTCACCCATCGAGGCGCTCAACCGGCTGTATGAATGGAAGCACCGCTATCTGGAAAAATAACCCCCAATCAATCGAATAGCTTTGCTCGACTACCTGATCCCCGATTTGTACCCTCAAACGGGGATTTTTATGACCTGCGACCTGTTATAATAAGGGCAGTTAGCCAGAACATAGCATTTTAACAAGGGAGGTTTATGTGCAGCAGGATATCTTGTTTGGCACCGATGGCTGGAGAGCGGAAATCGCCCGCACCTACACATTCGACAATGTTCGCAGATGTGCCCAGGGCTTTGCCAATTTCCTGATCCGGGAGGGGAAAACCGGTCAGGGCATCATTGTAGGGTTTGACAGGCGTTTTCAATCTGAAAACTTCGCCCGCGCTGCCGCCGAGACTATGGCTGCCAACGGTTTTCATGTATTTTTGACTGACAAAGCCACCCCTACCCCGGTCATTTCATATTCCGTCATCGCCAAAAAAGCAGTTGGCGCAATTAATATCACTGCCTCACACAATCCGGCAACTGATAATGGTTTCAAGGTTCGTGATGAAAACGGCGGCGCAATCGCCCCGGAATCACTGACCGAAATTGAGCATTTGATCCCTGAAAGCATCAATCAGGTGAAGATAGATCCTTCATCTGACAAACTGATCGATGTTTTTGACGCCATCCCGGATTATGTTACTCATCTGAAAGACTTAATCGATCTCCAGCCCATTCGTGATGCCGGTTTAAACATTCTGGTGGATCCCATGTGGGGTAACGGTTCCGGCTGGTTCCCTATGCTGCTTTCCGGCGGCAAAACCACTGTCACCGAGATCCATTCGGAACGCAACCCGTTATTCCCCGGGATGCGCCGGCCTGAACCCATACCACCCAACATTAATGATGGCCTGCTGGAAACCGGAAAATGTGGTGCGGATGTTCTGATCATCAACGATGGCGATGCCGACCGCATCGGTGTGGGTGATGAAAAGGGCCAATTTATCAATCAGCTCCAAATGTACGCGCTGCTGGCCTATTATTTTCTTGAAGTGCGAAAAGATCGCGGGCCGATTGTAAAAACACTTTCCACCACCAGCATGCTGAATAAGCTGGGGAAGCTCTACGATGTGCCGGTGTACGAAACCGGCGTTGGTTTCAAATACGTGGCTCCCAAAATGATGGAGACCAACGCGCTGATCGGCGGCGAAGAATCCGGTGGATACGCATTCCGTGGTAATGTACCCGAGCGTGACGGTATTCTGGCCGGTTTGTATCTGCTCGATATGATGGTTCGGTTGGGCTGTAAACCATCCCAGTTGATCGAGAAGCTCTTCGCCAAAGTGGGTCCGCATTATTATGATCGCATCGACCGTCGCTTTACCGGTAACCGCTCTGAACGCGAACAGCGTATCCGCAGCGCAAATCCGCAGGAGATTGGCGGTTTGAAAGTAGACGGATTGAATGACACGGACGGCTTCAAATTCAGCCTTCAGGACGGCGGCTGGCTGTTGATTCGCTTCTCAGGCACCGAGGCGGTTATGCGCGTTTACTGTGAAACCACCCACCAGGATGCGGTTCCCAAAATTCTGCAGGATGGATTGAAGATCGCGGGGTTGGAATAGACCGTTGAAACTGACCGATACGCACTGCCACCTGAACCTTGATGACTTTGATCAGGATGTAGAGCAGGTCCTGGACCGTGCTCAGGCAGCCGGTATTGAATTCATCCTGGTTCCAGGCATCGATGTAGAAACCAGCCAGGCAGCCATTGATCTGGCTGAGCGGTTTTCGATTGTCTACGCTGCGGTGGGTTTTCATCCCAATGAGACTGCTCGCTGGAATGCAGAAGCCGCCGGGATGATACAGAAAATGACGGCTCATCCCAAAGTGCTGGCAGTTGGAGAAATCGGTCTGGACTATTATCGCGATCGGGCAGAAAAGTCGGTTCAGATAACCGCTTTTCAGGAACAACTGGACATCGCCGCTGAAGCCGATTTGCCTGTGGTGATCCATAACCGGAAAGCAGGAGATGATCTGTATCCCCTCCTGCTGGACTGGCAAAAGGGCTTATCTGCTTCCTCAAAAGAGATCAGTAATCGTCCGGGGGTACTTCATTCCTTCCATGAGAGTGAACCTCTGTTTGACCGGATGGTTTCAGCCGGCTTCTTTTTTGGCATCGGTGGACCGGTTACATACAAAAACAGCCACGGCCTGTCTGAAGTGGTCGGATCCATTCCTGCAGACCGCTTGCTTCTGGAAACGGACGCCCCTTTTCTGACGCCTCATCCGCATCGCGGCCAGCGAAATGAGCCGGCATATATACAACTGATCGCAGAGAAGGTAGCTTTGATTCGAACGAATGAGGAAGTCCCTGAATTAACGACGGATAATGCCGCCAGGTTATTTGCATGGAGAGAGAACATTGAGCAATAAAATGATTTACAGTGAACTTGTACGGGATGATTTACTGAAGGTTGAAGAACTCATGCGCCGGCAAGCACTTGGCGAAAATGAAGATCTTCGAAATGCACTTGACCTGATTCTCTCCGCTGGTGGTAAACGGATCCGTCCGGTGATTACATTGCTGGTTGGCAATATGCTGCAGGCTCCCAAACCTCAACTGCTCACCCTGGCAGCGGCCATTGAGATGCTGCACACTGCCACTTTGGTCCACGATGATCTCATTGATGCTTCGCTGCTAAGGCGCGGGCATCCCACCCTGAATGCCCGCTGGGCGCCTGGAGCCACTGTGCTGACCGGTGATTTTGTGTTTGCCCGCGCAGCTGAGCTAGCCGCCGATACCAACTCCATCCCGGCCATGAAAATGTTCGCCCGCACCCTGGGCGAAATCATCAGCGGTGAAATTACACAGTTTTTTGCCAGCAAATGCATCATCAATCGTGAAAATTATCTGGAACGAATCTACAAAAAGACAGCCTCTCTGTTCAAAACCTGTACCACCGCGGCTGCTCTCATTTCACCTGCCAGTGAAACCGTCATTGCTGACATGAGCACCTTCGGGTACGAAATCGGTATGGCCTTTCAGATTCTGGATGACATACTTGACTTCACCGGTGAACAGGTAACCATCGGTAAACCGGTTGGGAATGATTTTCGCTCCGGCCTGATCACGCTGCCCGCTCTGTACTATTTTGAAAATCGCCCGGATGACCCCGATGCGCAGGTGATTCTGGAGGGCAAGTGTGATACGTTTGAATTCCTCAATCGGGTGGAAGGTATCATTGCAGCGATCAAAAACAGCGAAGCCATCCAGCTTTCGATGCAGGA
>DAISXR010000176.1:0-3811 GCA_036825755.1 Anaerolineaceae bacterium | reverse complement strand
TCTTTACATTAACATTCAAATCCGATCAACATAATCGGTATTGCGGTAGGACACCCCTGATGGTAATCTGGAAATTGAACCGACCAAGTTCTATCCATCTCACCATCAGGAGGCATTTCCATGTTACCAGAAATCGTCCGTTTTCAGAATTGGCTGCATCGTAAAGCGCCCCATGCCAGCACGCCTGTTCACTATGCCAACGACCTGTCACTGTTCTTTGTGTGGTTGAACAAAACTCCAACCGATGTCACCCCGGCTGATATGGATGCCTTCATCGTCCACAGCCAGGAGCAGGGCTTTGCCATTTCCACCATCAACCGCCGGTTGGCTGCCATCCGTTCCTTTTTCTCCTTTCTGTCTCTCATGAACGAGAACGCACCCCGTAATCCGGTCATTCCCAGACGGCATTTCATCCGTATCGGCCAGCAGCTTCCCCGCGATGTTCAGGATCCGGTTCTCCTGCAGCTCTTCCAGGTCATCTGCGGCCCCCGGGATCGAGCCATGTTTTTGCTCATGCTGCGCTGCGGTTTGCGTGTCAGCGAGGTTCGCAACCTGTCCCTGGGCGATCTCTATCTTTCCCCGGCTCCTGGCTGTCTTCCTCGTTTGTGGCTGCGCGGAAAAGGCAGCCGCCATCGGGTGGTCTATCTATCTGATCAACCTTTTGCCGCGCTTCAAATGTGGCTGCAAATCCGTCCTGAAACCCCGGATCAGGCTGTTTTTCTCAATCGTTTTGGCCGCCGTCTGACCGTCACCGGTATTCAGAACCGTCTGGCCAAATATTGCCGTCAGGCAGGCATTTGGGTCACCTGTCATCAGTTGCGGCACACCTTTGGTCGGCACCTCACCGAAACACGCGTACCCCTCACCACCATCCAACGCCTGCTGGGCCATGCCCGTTTGCGCACCACCGAGGTTTATCTGCATATTTCGGACAGCCAGGTACAGGAGGATTATCAGGCTGCCATGCGCACCATCTGCGGGATGTTCCCGCTCGGAGGACGGTAGAAGATGACCCCTCCCAAAAAAACCCGCCGACCTCATTTCTGTGACACCCAGCCCAAAGACCCCGCCATCCGCCGTTTCGGTCAGTGGCCGCATGTCAATCAAAATTTCTTCGCAGCATACCGCCGCTGGCTCAAAGAGACTCAATGCAGCCCTTCCACCCTCAACCTGTACAGCGTGGGTGCCCGACAGGCAATCGGTTTTCTGGATAAGCCCTACTGGATGATCGATCCGGTATCCGATCTGGACGCGGTATGGTCTCACCTTTCCACCCGCCCCATTTCTCCACTCACCCTGTCAGGTTATCACAAAGGATTGAAAAAATTCGCGGAATTCCTTTGCCTGAAACTGCACAAAGACCCTGCCCGCAGATCGATCCATTGGGATCACTATCTGGGCCCGCTTGACCCATCGCTGCAGATAGAAATCCGCTCCTTTCTGCAGCACTGCCAGCGCGCCTGGAAACCCGATGTGCAGCATGAAAGATGCCTGGATAAGCTCAGCTCCCTCACCGCATCCCTGCGCTGGATGACCCAAAATAAGCATCTCCACAGCGTGCCCGATCTGCAGCCCGATCTCTGGTACGCCTATCTGGATCATCGGCTGGCGGTTGGCGTTTCGCCAATCACCACCAACCGCGAATTGTCGGCACTGCAGCACTTTGTCCACTTTTTGCAAGAGCAGGAAAAACCGGTCTGTGAACGCTTCTTATGTATCCAGCGGCTGGATGAAGGCGACAAACTGCCCAAAGATCTGCCCCTTGAACTCTTGCGCCGTCTGCTGGCTGAGATCCAGACCGAATGTTTTTCTTCTCACATCGGTTATGCGCGCCTGGGGCACATGGACCGGGCCTGGTTTTTGCTCATGCTGCACTGCGGTTTGCGTAGCGCCGAAGTGCGTTTCCTGCGCCTGCCTGATCTGGATTTATCCGGGCGCAGACTGCTGCTTCACCAGGCTAAAGGGCTGAAAGACCGGGTGGTCTTTCTCAGTGATGCGGTGACCGACGCGCTGCAGGCCTATCTGCCGCTTCGCGGCCCTGCCGATGTCCTGCCCGAACATGTGTTCATCTACCGACATCGGCCGCTGTCGAAAACCTATTGCTTTGAACGATTACGTACCTATGGCAGCCGCTGCGGTGTGCGGGCTCATCCTCATCAATTGCGTCATTCCTGCGCTACCCTGCTGCTAAATGCCGGCGCGCCGGTGCTGAGCGTGCAGGCGCTTTAGGGGCACAAGTGGATTGATACCACCCTGGGGTATGCACGCCTATACGACGGGACCGTGGCTGCTGATTACTATCAGGCCATGAACCGGATTGAAAGCCGTATGGCGCTGCCCGAAGATCGCCTCTCCGAGCCGCCCGCCATCGGCCAGTTGCTGGCCCTGGCCGATTCAATCAGCAGCGGGATGCTCAGCCCCGCTCAATCAGCCACCCTGCGTTCTTTGTGTTCCGGTTTGCATGCCTGGCAGGACTGGTTTCAAACTCATATGGAGGTTGTTAAGGTGCGGATATGAAATATGACAAGATATCTTAATATGTACGCATTAGTTACCACATAAACATAAAAAGTTTATCTATGTGAATAACCAAACCATCCAAAAAAGTAAGCTGATTATTGGCTAGATTTCCCAATACCGCAGAAACAGGTTTTATTGATAAACGTAGCCTTTGCTTGCTTTCAATCAAGTTATTTATCGGTAATATTCACTCTGGGTTTATTTCTAGGTATTTTTTTATCCTTTCTCTTGTTATCATGGATTGATTTCTTAGGGTTTCCTCAGTTATGTGTAACTCATCGATATCCTCAGGCTCCCACCATGGAGAATATGCTTCGATATCCATCCAAAAATCGTTCAGTATTTTGAACAATTCATCATTCATTTCGCTTTCTGAAAGAAATATTTGATCATACAGTTTAGCGAAATCTTCTGCATTTGTGAAATTATCACCAAGGAATTGATCGATTAATTCTAGATATTCAGATGCTTTCATTTTTAACCTGTTATTGGATGTTCGCTGATAGGTATAAATTCATGATTTGTTGAGATGATAATTTCCACGCTGCTAATAATTCGCCTGATAAATTTGTAATTACGTTTAGCCCAGTATTAGGATCAAAAAAATTAATTGATTCCGTTTTACCTCGATAGAATCCCAATATCTGTTGAGTTTCTGGGCTATTTATGTGGTCAATCAATGTCTGCTTAAACTGTTCGGAAACTACTCGTGTCCATTGATTTTCATATCCCCACTGGCTTCCATGGCGATCAAAAGTATGCCTTAATGTCTTTTCACCAAAAGATATTATATCGTCAACATACGTTGTTGCTGCTGAACTTACTTCGTTCGTACAATCTCCATCTAAACATAACAATGTTCCTGAATCTGTTACTACCTCTCCAAATGTTACTCCTCCAACATTTGCAACAAATGAACTCGCACCACCAACTAGAACCAAACCTCCAAATGTATTAATGACGATCTCTGAATAAGGCATCCATCCAGGACATTTTCCATTGCCACATTCCTGGTTTTCTTTCCGTGATTTTTCATAATAATATTCATTATTTAGAAGTTCCTTCTGATAAGTTGTCAAATTTCCTGAAGTATTCTCGCTACTTGAATCTTCATCAGACCGCATATGTCCGGAAGGATCCGAGTAATTGATCGGGCTGTTATTGACATACGAAAAGCGGTCCCAATCCTGTGCATTATTCGGATCAGGTACAATAATCTCTGGTTGGTTGAAATGCGCTAAAGCCGGATCATACCATCGAGAGGTGTACCAGTACATGTTAATGTAACTGT
>DAISXR010000175.1:0-3969 GCA_036825755.1 Anaerolineaceae bacterium | reverse complement strand
TGCTTAAAGGATTGAAAGTGAAAACATCCAGAATCATTCCGTTACTCGGTATCCTTGTGCTGGTTGGCCTTGCCTGCGCCCTGCCTGGGCTCGGTGGTGCAGAATCAACCGACACCGTCATTCCCACCATCACGAATGAACCTGTCAATGTGGTTGAACCGACTGCCACCGTTCCTCCACAGCCCACCGAGCAGCCGGTTTCTCAGGAAACGGTATCTACTGAGGCTTCAACCGAACAGGAAGACATCGCGGTGATCGCTGATGCCAGCTACCGGGTAGATACATGGGATTATATTGTCGGTATTATTCAGAATAATACCGAAGATACCATCGAATGGTTGGAGCTTTCGGTGTTGATCTATGATGACAGCGAAACGCTGATTGCGACCGAAAGCGTTTATCCATTCCTCGACAAAATCGCACCCGGTGAGACCACCCCATTTTCAGTCAGCTCCGATGAATGGGCAGAAGGCTCAAGCTATGAATTTTTGGTTGAGGATTATGAGGTTGCCGAAGAACCGATTGCTGAAGGAATTGAGATCCTCTCCCACACCAGCTACAGTGATGAATATGATCTGAATCTGGTGGGTGAAGTACAAAATAATTCTGATCAACCCATGTCCTTTATCAAAGTTGCTGCTGCCATATATGCGGCAGATGGGACGCTCCTCAACACCAATTACTCTTATGTGATGTTGAATTATCTCCACCCCGGAGAGAAAAGTCCCTTCAAAATCTGGTTCAGTGACAATTGGGAAGACGGCGACACCTATGAGATCGAGGTGCAGGGTGATTATGATGAAACAGCCCCTGCCACAACGGTACAGGTCGTCGATTTTAATGACACCGTCGAGGATGGCATCTGCACCGTTACCGGAAATGCAAAAAATACCGGCACGACCGAGCTGACCTATGGCACCGTGGTAGCGGCTTTTTATGACAGCAACGACCAGCTTGTGGATGCCGAATGGAGCTTCACCGAAGGGGACACCTTCCCGGCAGGCGCAACCGCCGCCTTTACCATCACCAGTTTCTCCTGCCCTGAATACGACCACGTAGAAGTGCTGGCAGGGAATTAAACCCGCTCTGAATACGATTCGGGCTGTCTGGTTCAGACAGCCCGTTTTTTATGATGCAACCTGGCAGGATCGGAATTCGATTTACTTTTCCATAAAGAATCGCTACAATTACGAAGAATTTCACCTGAATGAGTCAAAACAATACACAAAACTGTGAGGGAACGTGAAAGAAGCCAGAACGATTGCTCATCTGATCGCGGAAGCAGATTTTTCCCGTACCAGCCTGGAAAAAGCCATTTTGGCGCAGGATCCCACCAAAGAGGAAGTAGAAGGTGTCTGCGGACACTGGTCGCTGAAAGACATCATGGCGCACACCACCGCCTGGGAACATCGCATGATGGAATGGCTGGATCAGATTTTACTGGACCGCACCGGTGTTGAATTTCTGGAAGCCGAACTCGCCGGGGATGCGGTGGATGAATACAATAACCAGGTCTACCACCTGCATCACAACATGGATGCAAAAACCATCAAAACAGCTTTTTTGGAGAATCATCAGCGCGTGCTGGATTATATTGCACGCCTGCCAGAAGAGCCGTTATTTAGAGCCCCGGAGGTGGTGTTTGAAGAGGGGCACCCGCTCTGGCATCTGGTGGCAGCCAACACCTTCTGGCATTATGATGAACACCTGGCGCAAATCGAAAAGCAACCCTGGTATCAGAAACCGAAAAAGTAAATCTTTACAACCGGGCAAAATCTATAACTGTCCCTGCATCGATTCTGCGTACCCGGTTAGTTCCACATAACCTCGCCCGTTTACCGGCTGACCGTCCCAGGTTCCGGTAATCTGCACGGCCCCCTCCCAATAAGTGTAAGACACCCTCAACTCCTGATCCTTCATGAGCGGGGTAATTTCCAGATCGATCTTCTCATCGGGGATGGTCACGCGCCATCCGGATGGATATTGCGTATTACTATCCTCACTCATCCAGGTACCGGTTGTCTCAATCAAAAAATCACGGCTTTCCAGTTGTTTCTGGCTTCCATCCTCAAGGATCAGACTGCCATACGAAAACGGATCCAACGTTCCATCGGCGTGCCGGATGGTGTATACCAGGATCTCTCGTCCATCGTCCAGTTGCATGGAAAACCAGTCCCACCCCACCTGATCGCCGGACAGGACGCTGGTGCTAAATTCGTGATCCATCCAACTGGTACCGTTTACAGAAAAGGTCTCACCATCCAGCGTCAACTGTCCCTGGCTGATCAGGCGCGTCTGGCTGATGTAATAAGAGGCATTGCCAGCGCCTTCCCCCTTACGGCTGTACCCCTCCTGTCCGTTCAATATTGGGCCTTTTGCATCCTCAAGACTCAACTCAAGTGAAATCCCTTCTTTTTCTGCAAAAAGTTGATAAGTTCTTTCGCCGGTCTGTACCACCTTCCAGTCATACAGCCACACTTCAAAGGTTGGATCCACTGTCGCACCCGCCAGACCGGCAGCCCCGCGCGCGGATTGCTCCCAAAAATGAAACCGGTCATTTTGGATATCGCTCACCGTAAAGTGAGCCAGGTAAACCTGGCTGGCAGCCCAATGCGATTCCCGTTGGATTACCTCGGATGGCGCAGCCAGCGCACGCCTGAAAAACGTCAGTTGATAGCCAAACTGGCGTCCCTGATCGTCTGACAGGCTGCCGGTGTAGTACCACCATTCGGTTTGAAATTCAGGGTGTGGTCCGAAATCAGCCGGAAAAGAAAAATCACGCGGCCCATCAGCCCGCTTAAAATTGCTTGAGGGCAAAACCGCTTCTCGAATACCCGCGCTGACCGGCTGCTTAGGTTGAGGGCGAAACACCATGATCAGACCCGCCGCAGCAATCAGCAGGAGGATCAACGGCCATGCTTTTTTCAACCGCAACCCCATTTTTTCATTCCTCCCGGATGGTTTCCGCCGCGGTTCGGTGCGATAGTTGCCAGGCCGGGTAGATACCGGCCAGAAGCGACGCCCCTACTGCCAGCAGTACACCCTGCAGAAAATCCCGGCCGGGTGTAAAAAGCTGCAGCGTCCAGCCAAACGAACGCTGGTTGATCACATCTACCAGTACCCTGGCGATGGCATAACCCGTGGGGATTGCCATCAACCCGGCCGCCAGCCCCATCAGACCCGTTTCCAGCATCACCAACTGGCGCAATTGTCTGCCTGTGAGAACCAATGCGCGCAGAATACCGCTTTCCCGGTGTTTCTCCATCTGAAGCAGTAAAGCTGTATTCAACACGCCGATAAACGCCACAGCCGTCACCATTAACTGCATGGCGCGGGTGATGGCAAAAGTACGGTCGAATACCTCCATCACATCACTGCGTAAGGTGCTGTTGGAGCGGATGTTCAGACGTTGGATCCCGCTCAGTTCCTTGCGCAGGTTCTGTGTTTCAGCTTCAATATCCGCTCCCTCCGTCAACCGCAGTGACAGAGCGGTGATACCGGTATCCTGCCAGCATTGCCGGTAAACGTTATCGGCCATCCAGATACTGCCCTCGCTGGAGGTATATTCGTAAATCGTTGCGATCATCGGAAAATCGCGCCAGCCCTCATCCGTGAGCAATCGCAGGCTGGGCTGGGATGGGTCGATACCCAACCGGTAGACCAGCGCCTCACTCACCAGAATACTGCCTTCCTGCATGGCCTGCCAGATTTCTGCTTCCGGGATTGCACGATCTAAATACATCCTTTCGGTGCCCAAATCCGGATTGTGCGTGGCGTTCAGTACCACCGGACCCCGGTCGCTTTCCACGCCGACGGTGCGAAGGGTATCCAGCCGCCGTATCCCAGGCCAGTTCTCCACTCGCCGGATCACTGCCGGGTCGATTGATTCGGTGGGATTGGTGGAAATGAAACTGGGCGCAGAAATATAAATATCACCTCCCAGCGTTTGTTCCAGCCACACTGCCACCG
>DAISXR010000174.1:2556-3971 GCA_036825755.1 Anaerolineaceae bacterium | reverse complement strand
GGCTGATTTTGCCGTCAGAACGGCAAAATCAGCCTACGGGATGGGAAAAGACACGGTTTTCTTTGTCTGCGCGCAGCATTTTAGTCGTAAACCAGGCTGTCGTGTTGTTCCCGCTCATGAGTAAAGCTGTGCAGTCTGCTGCATATGTTTTATAAAAATCCACCCCAGCGCTGCGCGTTACCCCTCCAGGAAAAGGTGTTGAGTGAAGAGTGGAAAGTGAAAAGTGACCACCCCGGCGCTGCGCGCCACCCCTCCGATGGAGGGGAATGAATGCCAATTAATGAGGTGACTTCGTTCAGTCCAGAAAAATGCCGTTTCTTTTAGCCGTAAATGTGGAGCGATGCGCAGTCTTCTGCGCATCGCTCCACATTAAAAAGAATCCCCCCTTTCCTTAGGGAAGGGGACGTTTGGCAAAGCCAAACGCGAGGGTGGGTGTTAAATTACGCGATCAATCTCTCCAGCATGGCGCGCGAGCTGGCCTCAATTTCTTCGTGCAGGCTCTTGCCGTGCGCATCCATGGTCACCACCACCGGGAAATCCATCACATCAATCACCCACATGGCCTCCGGTACGCCAAACTCCAGTTTGTAAACGCCCAATACGCGCTGCACGGTGAGCGCAATCAGAGAGGCTGCTCCGCCGATGGCGTGGAAGTAAATCCCGGGTACATCGCTGCAGGCTGCCAGGGTTTTTGCTCCCATACCGCCCTTGCCGATTACCCCTTTCAGGTTGAAGTGTTTCATCACCTCGCCCTGGTACGGCTCTTCGCGAATGCTGGTGGTAGGCCCGGCTGCCATGAATTTGTATTGTTTGGTGTCCAATCCGGCCACCACCGGCCCGCAGTGATAAATCAGCCCGCCGTTGAGGATGGGTTTGAGGGCTTCGTATACCTCAAGGTCATCGCCAGCCGGCTGGCGGGTTTTGCGGATAAAGGTATCGCTCATCCATTTGTGCACAGTGTCGCGCCCGGTGATCATCACGCCGTTCAGGTAAACCGTATCGCCCACATGCAGGCTGCGGATCACATCATCGCTGATGGGGATGGAAATTTGTTGTTTCATGGCTGCCTCCTATTCGAAAATGATCTCGTTTGAACGGATGACCATTCTGCGCCGGCGATAAGCCCAGCACATGTAGGAGATGGTCACAAAAAAGCTGGCCGGCAGGCGGTGAAGCGTGTTGATTTTGGTTCCCAGCACGGTGGTTTTCCCGCCAAAGCCCATGGGGCCGATACCCAGTTGATTGGCTTCCGCCGTGATCCGCTTTTCCAGCGCGTCCAACTCGGCATCCGGGTTGGTGTCATCCAGCTTACGCAGCAGGACTTCCTTGCTGCCCAGGTAACCGCTGCCGCGGTCGCCGCCGATGGTGACACCCAGCACGCCCGGCGCGCAGCCCTGCCCCTGCGCCTTGAACAC
>DAISXR010000174.1:0-2456 GCA_036825755.1 Anaerolineaceae bacterium | reverse complement strand
GCGGATAGTGGACGTAAAAAATGGGCGTACCGGTATCCTGGCAGATGGGCGTGGAATTTTTCCCGGCGATAGCCACATTTTCCTGAATGGTGGCAAACACTCCCTGAGCCGCTGATCCTTCTTCTTCAACGGCATGAGCTGCCTCCAGCGCCCGGGCCACATCCGGTGATAACTCGCAGGAGACCTTGCGGATTAACTCGATGACCGATTCGGTTATGTCTTTGATCATTTTCTCTACCCTTTTTGATGGATGACTGATCCCAATCGGAACAGGACAGGCCAGGCGTGGTTTGGGCTGCATTGTTCATGGTCAAAGAGACTGGTGATATGCGAGATCCGGATTGCCCGGATGGAGTCATCATACAACAAAGCCGATGAAACCGCAACCGGGCTGTGATCAGGTGATTTGAGATGAAACAATACTTGACAAATGTGGTACGAATAGTATAATACAAATACCCCTCCCCCCAGGGGGGGGGTAGGAGAACAAGATGCAGGGACAGGATCGACAAAAGATAATCCGGCGGTTGAAGACCGTTGAGGGGCATATCCGCGGGATCCAGCGCATGCTGGAGGATGAAGCCTATTGTATTGATGTGATTCAGCAAATCCATGCGGTTCAATCTGCCCTCAATAAGGTCAATCTTGAAATCCTGGATCAGCATCTCAATACCTGCGTGATTTCAGCCATCAGCGACAACGACCCCGAACGGCGTGAGCGCGTGCTCAAAGAAATCACCGATGTTTATGAAGCAGCAACCAAAGTTTAGAGAATTGCGGAGGCAAACCATGACTGTTGTAACTTATCGTATCCCCAATATTTCCTGCGGGCATTGTGTTCACACTATCACCATGGAAGTGGGTGACCTGGAAGGCGTTCATTCTGTGCAGGCTGACGCGGCTACCAAACTGACCACCATTGAGTTTGAACCGCCGGCCACTGAAGAGAAAATTATCCAGGTGCTGAAGGACATTAATTACGCGCCGGAAAACGTCTGAAACGATCTGTGATTCATCATATGTGATTTATTGGTAAAGGAACCTATGGCTGAAAAACAACTGACCCTGCCGGTAACCGGTATGACCTGCGCCAACTGCGTGTCAACCGTTGAGCGAAACCTGAAAAAGCTCAACGGGGTGCAGCAGGCCAATGTAAACCTTTCTTCAGAACGCGCCAGTATTGTGTTTGATCCATCTGTGGTGGTTTTGGGGGATTTGATCGGTCGGGTGGAACGCGCAGGTTACGGGGTGGCTACAGGTGAAGCGGTATTATCCATCCGGCGCATGAGCGACGACAACGACGCACGCCGCCTGGAGAAAGCGCTGAGCGGGGTAGAAGGGGTGTTGTCAGCCCAGGTGAGCTTTGCCCTTGAGCAGGCTCGGGTGAAATATGTGCCCACCATCGTCAGCCAAACGGATTTGCGAAAGGCCGTGCAATCGGCCGGTTTTGAGGTGCTTGAGCAGGGCGGCGAAGGCCAGGACGTGGAAGCCCTGGCCCGCCAGAAAGAAATCGCCCAGCAGCGCCGCTACCTGATCATTGGCCTTGCGCTCACCATTCCACTGTTTCTGCTCTCCATGGCGCGAGATTTCGAGCTGCTGCCGATGGCCTGGGCGCACGCGGCATGGGTTAATTGGATCATGTTTGCGCTGGCTACGCCGGTGCAGTTTTATGTGGGCAGGCAGTATTACGAAGGGGCGTACAAGTCCCTGAGGGGTGGCTCTGCCAATATGGATGTGCTGGTGGCCATGGGTTCATCAGCGGCATACTTCTATTCCATCCCGGTCATGCTGGGGTGGATCCCCATGGCGCACGTTTATTTTGAAACCGCCGCGGTGATCATCACGTTGATCAAGCTGGGCAAATATCTGGAGGCGCGCGCCAAAGGCCGAACCAGCGAGGCTATCAAAAAATTGATGGGTTTGCAGGCCCGGACCGCCCGGGTGATGCGCGGCGGCGTGGAGCAGGAAATTCCGGTGGAAGATGTGCTGCCCGGTGATATCGTGCTGGTACGACCCGGCGAAAAAGTGCCGGTAGACGGGGTGATTATCGAGGGGCGTTCCACCCTGGATGAATCCATGCTGACTGGTGAATCACTGCCGGTGGAAAAAGGCGCCGGAGACGCGGTTATAGGGGCCACCCTCAACCGGCAGGGCCTGTTGAAAATGGAAGCCACTCGGGTGGGCAGGGAAACCGCTCTGGCGCAGATCATCCGGTTGGTGGAAGAGGCTCAGGGCAGCAAGGCGGCCATCCAGAAGCTGGCCGATCAGATTTCGGCTGTGTTTGTGCCGGTAGTCATCGGCATTGCCGTGGTCACCTTTTTGATCTGGTTATTTGCCGTTCCGGCCGGCGCGGGTGTGGATCCGTTTACCCGCGCTTTGGTCAACACGGTGGCGGTTCTGGTGATCGCCTGCCCGTGTGCCATGGGTCTGGCCACACCCACCGCCGTGATGGTGGG
>DAISXR010000173.1:0-3984 GCA_036825755.1 Anaerolineaceae bacterium | reverse complement strand
GGATTCGGACCCGCGAATATCAGCTTGGAAGGCTGATGCCTTACCACTTGGCGACTCCCGCGAAGGTTGTGTAATTTTACCGCTTGCGTGATGGATGGTCAAGTTATCTTTTGTCTTTTTTGCCAGTGTGCCGGATGGATCCATCCGGCACACAGATATACCTTTACTCTTACGGCTGCTCAGGCTGCGCGAAGTTCATCACATCCATCACCGACATGATGTCACCGCTGCCCATCACCTGCGGCAATTTGCCGTCCCAGGTGTTCAGGAACAGGTAGCGCAGGTATTCCTCGGTCAGAGCGCCAGATTGTTCGATGGCTTTCTGGGCATTGGCCTGCCCCTCGGCCTGGGTGAGCAGGATCTCAGCTTCCACCTGGGCCTTCTGAAGGCGCTGCCGGGCGGTGGCTACTTCCTGTTCGGCTACCTGCTTGGCTTCGATGGCGGCGTTATAATCGGCGGTGAAGTCAAAGTTGATGATGTTGAAATTCTCTACGATGATATGATACCGTTCCACCTGCGATTGAAGCTCTTCTTTCGCATCGGCGCTGACCTCTTCGCGCTTCTGGATCAGTTGCTCCGCGGTGTAACGCGCCGTGACCGCCTTGAAGGCATCCTGGATGGCCGGTGCGATCACCAGTTCCTGATAATCCCGCCCTACCGTGGCAAACACCTCAGCCGCAAACGGGGGGTCCAGATGATAGTTGACCGCGATCACCGAATTGACAGTCTGCAGATTGTAACTGGCCGCTGAAACCGTGATCTCGTCTTTCTGCGTCCGCACGTTCATCTTCGTGACCGCTTCAACCAGCGGCATCTTCATGCTGATACCGGCGTTGGCCACCCGGTTCACCGCCCCAAAGCGGGTGATGACCCCCACACTGCCGGACGGAATGGTGATAAAACTCGTCGCCAGAACAATCAGCGCCAGCAGAACAACAATACCAACCAACAAAAACCTTGAATTCTTCATTTTTCTTCCTTATCAAAAATGGTACTGAACGCCAGTCAGGCTGTTCAAAAACTTGTGTCACCGGCAGGATCAAAATCAGAATCGCTCGAACAGCTCAATTAATATACGTACAAACGGATTTCAGGTTTTATGGAAAGAACCAGATCTTACAAGAAGATGATTTTACTCAGCTTTGCACTCGAGCACAATGGAACCCATTTTACAACCTGAGGAAATGATACAATTTCAGCTTCAGGGGCTGTCAACTTTGTTTGCAATTTACTAGAGGAGATCACATGCGCACTGAAAAAGAGATGCTTGATTTGATTCTCACGACCGCTCAAAACGATCCGCGTGTGCGGGCCGTCCTCATGAACGGCTCGCGCACCGTCACCGGCGCATCCCACGGCGGGGACGTGTGCGGGGTGGACCCCTGCGGGTCTCCCTTGAACCAGGGAGACCCCTTCCAGGATTTCGACATCATTTACGTGGTCAATGATATGGCCTCCTTCCGCGCCCAGCCGGATTGGATTGACTGTTTTGGCGAGCGGATGATCCTGCAACTGCCGGATGAGATGGACGCGGGAGAGGAAGATTACCCGCTCGATCAACATTACGGCTACCTGATGCAGTTTATGGACGGCAACCGTATCGATCTGGGCATTCACCCCATCGAAAAGATCGACGAGCTGTACGAGGACAGCCAGACCCTTGTGCTGCTGGATAAAGACGGCCTGCTGAAACCCTTTCCGCCTGCAAGCAATAACAGTTATCTGGTGAAACCGCCCACTCCCCGGCAGTTCTGCAATTGTTGCAATGAATTTTGGTGGGTCAGCCCGTACGCGGCCAAAGGCCTGTGGCGCGGGCAGATGTTCTATGCCAAACACGCCCTGGAAACCTACATCCGCCCTCAACTGGATCAGATGGTCACCTGGTACATCGGGCTTCGCCACAACTGGCAGGTGAGTGTGGGCAGCGGGGGCAAATACATCCCCAAATACCTGGAACCCGATTTATGGGAGCAATACCGGCGTAGCTGGGTGGGACCCGATGAGGACGATAACTGGGATGCCCTGCTGGCGATGGGGCTGCTGTTCCGTCATTGCGCTCTGTCGTTGGCTGCTGAGTTTGGGTATGAGTATCCACACCAGGATGACCGGCGTGTATCGGCGCATCTGCTGCATGTGAGAACTTTGCCCCGCGACGCGGCCGAAATTTATCCGTCGTAATGAGATAATTTTCATTCATCCCCGGAATGTGAAACCTGTCAGAATATGAAATTTTGCCTTGCATCCATTACAGATTATCAATATTTCTCCCATCCCCCTTTCCCCCTTCCGGCTGGGAAGGAGGAAACACTTTATTGGTTGGGAAATTTCGCCGCTTTGCTGCGAAATTTCCCAACCAACTTATCTAATCCCCGCCCCTGAGGGGCGGGGAAAAAGGGGTGGGGTGATATATTCCTCATTGGTTCACAAAGTGGGAAGAATCGCTTAAGGAGAAACATATGCCGAACAGTACTGTCTGCCTGTCGTTTGACTTTGACGCCATGTCGGTCTGGTTTGGATACCAGAATGTGGGGCCGGCCATGCTCTCGCGCGGTGAATATGGCGCGCGCGTGGGTGTGTACCGAATTCTGGATCTGCTGAAACAGTACAGCCTGCCGGCAACTTTCTTCATCCCCGGACATACGGTCGAGTCATTTCCCGAGCCGGTGGAAGCGATTTTACAGGCCGGGCACGAGGTAGCACATCACTCGTACGCGCATACCGACCCCGGCCTGCAAACCCACGATGAAGAACGCGCCGATCTGGAACGCGCTTTGCGTGCCCTGGAAAATATCGGTGTGAAGCCGCTGGGGTATCGCTCGCCATCGGATGATTTCTCGCCATCCACCGGCGCGCTGCTGGAGGAATACGGCTTACTGTATGATTCAAGCCTGATGGCCGATGACTTCCGCCCCTACCACCCGCGCCTGGGTGACCAGGTGACCGCGCAAACTCCACTGGTGCGCGGGCGCGAGGCTAGCTTCTGGGAATTGCCCATGTGTTTTGAGTTCGATGACTGGCCCCATTTTCAGTTCAATTTCAGCCCCTATCGCAACGGCACCTCGGCCCCATCCAAAGTATTGGAGATCTGGCAAAGCGAGTTTGACTGGATGCACAGGCATGTGGATGGTGGCATTCTCACCGTGTGCATGCATCCGCAGGTGATCGGCCGGGCGCATCGTATGGCAATGCTGGAGCAGTTAATTCAGCATTGCGTAAGCGTAGGGGATGTGCAGTTCAAAGCGCTGGGTCAGGTTGCGGCAGAGCTGTCTGCTGCCGGGTAGCCCATGCCAGACGAACCGCCTCAGGTTTTTACCCGGTCGCTCACCCCGCTGTGGCGCAACGGTGATTTTATCAAACTGTGGACCGGCCGCACGGTTTCACACCTGGGCAGTGCGCTCACCCGCCTGGGCATGCCACTCATCGCCGCATCCACATTGCAGGCTTCCACCGCCCAGATGGGGTATCTGACCGCGCTGGAGAGCGCTCCCTACCTGGTGATGGGTCTGTTCGCCGGTGTGTTGGCCGATCGTTTCTCACGCCGCAGCCTGATGATCACCGCCGATGTGGGTCGGGCGGTTTTCTTCGCGTTGATCCCCATCGCGGTACTGACGGGCTGGCTCTCCATCCCGCTGCTGTATGTGGTCACCTTTCTGGCCGGTGTTCTGACGGTGGTGTTTGAGATCGGTTCGCAATCCTACATCCCTGATCTGATTGACCGGGGCCAGTTGGTGGAGGCCAATTCCGGCCTGGAGCTGAGCGGGTCCATCACTGCGGTAGCCGGCCCCAGCCTGGCGGGTGTGATCATCGACGCGGTTACCGCGCCATTTGCCATTCTGCTGGATGCCCTCACGTTTCTGTTTTCCGGGGCGTGCATTCTGCTCATCGGCCACCGTGAGGAGAAACCGCGTCCGTCCGCCGAGCCGCTGCTACGCCAGGTACGCGATGGGTTGGCCTGGACGGTGAAGGACGCCCGTCTGCGTGCCT
>DAISXR010000172.1:0-4000 GCA_036825755.1 Anaerolineaceae bacterium | reverse complement strand
GAGCGAGGACCGTCAAAAATCGGGGCATCACCCAGATCTGCCGGATCAGCCATCGATTGGTCATAATCTTTAGGCAGCACTGTGTACTTTGTGGCTAAACGGGCAGCTCTTTCCAGAAGACGCGAGTGTAAAAAGAACACATCGCCGGGATAGGCCTCACGTCCGGGTGGACGCCGGAGCAGCAGAGAAACCTGCCGGTAAGCCCAGGCGTGCTTGGAAAGATCGTCATAAATAATCAACGCGTCCTTGCCGTTCTCCATGAAGTCTTCACCAATCGAACAGCCGGTGTAAGGAGCGATGTACTGCAAGGCAGCCGAGTCATCCGCCGATGCAACCACCACCACTGTGTGTTCCATGGCGCCGTAGCGTTCCAATGTAGATACGGTTCTGGCGATGGCAGCTTTCTTCTGACCGATGGCTACATAGATACAGATCAACCCTTTGCCTTTCTGGTTGATGATCGTATCGATTCCAATAGCAGTCTTGCCGGTCTGGCGGTCGCCGATAATCAATTCGCGCTGACCCCGTCCAATGGGGATCATTGCATCGATAGCTTTGATACCGGTCTGAACGGGCGTATCCACATCCTGTCGTTCTACCACACCGGGAGCGGTTCGCTCGATCGGGCGATATTTTGAAAACTGGATGGAGCCTTTTCCATCAATCGGCTCACCGAGAGCATTCACCACGCGGCCAATCAGCCCATCGCCCACCGGCACAGAGGCGATACGACCGGTAGAATGAACCAGCATTCCCTCGCCGATTTCTGAATAATCGCCCAGGATAATGACACCGACTCTGGTTTTCTCAAGGTTGAAGGCGATACCAAACACACCATTTTCAAACTGAACCAGCTCCTGTGACCGGATGGAATTCAAGCCGTCTACGCTGGCAATGCCGTCACCGGCCTCTACTACACGGCCGACATCGCGGATTTCGAATTTCTTTTCAAAAGCATCAATTTTCCCCATCACATCTGATGCAATGCTTCTCAATTCCTTATCGGTCATTCCACCTCCAGATAATCCTCAGTTCAATAATTTAAAAAGTAATCAGTTGATCCAGCAGCTTATGGTCCATTTTTTGTATCAGTGATTTTAACAGCGAAACCGTCATATCATAATCCTCGCGGTGCATGATCGAACTGTGCGAGTGAATATGACGGCACGGTACCCCAATCACCACGGTAGGCACGCCGGTTTTATGCAAATGAATGATTCCTCCATCTGTAGCCCCGCCCTGCATGGTATCGGTTTGTAAGGGAATACCCAGTTCGCGGGCTGTATCAAAGACCAGATCGCGTAACTTGAGATTGGGGATCATATGCGAATCATACAGCAACACCACCGGGCCTTTACCCAGTTTTACAGAATTTTCGTCTGGTGTTACGCCCGGTACATCGCCAGCGATGCCCGATTCAAGGATGATAGCGATATCCGGGTTGACGGCTTCAGCAGCCGTATGCGCTCCGCCCAGAACAGTCTCTTCCATCACCGTTGCGGCAGCGTACACGGTATTGGGATGCACTTCATTTTTCAATTCATCTAGTACTGAAACCATCAGTGCCACACCAACCCGGTCATCGAAGGCTTTTGACAGATAAGTTTTTCCGCCCGTCAGTACTTCAAAACCGGCAGCCGGGATGATCGGATCGCCTACACGCACACCGGCAGATTCCAGCTCTTCTTTGCTGGTTGCCCCAATGTCGATATACATGTCCTTCTTCTTGATCACTTTATCTCGTTCATCGGCGGGGATGATGTGCGGCGGTTTAACGCCGATCACACCGGTTACGGGTCCTTTGTGCGTCTGGATAATCACCCGCTGCCCAAGCAGTACCTGATCAAACCACCCGCCCAGGGGGATAAAGCGGATAAAGCCCTGGTCGGTCAGGTGTTTTACCATAAACCCGATTTCATCCATGTGCCCTGCCAGCATCACACGCGGAGACTCAGCGCTTCCCGTCTTCTGGCAGATGACACTGCCAATCCGATCCTGACTGAGTGGTCCGTAGGGTTGCAGATATTCTTTTGTGATTTGTGTTACAGGGGTTTCGTAGCCAGATACACCGCTGGCTTCTGTTAATTCTTTAAGCAGCCTGACTGTTTTATCCATGGATAATAATCTATCCTTATGCTGATGTGTGTGGAACTGCCTTTTCTTTACTCACGTAATGATACCTGAAAGGGAGGATGTTGTCCAGTTGATGAAACGCATCAATCGGTTCCTGTTTGCTGTATATTAAGGAAAAAAAAGATTGGCTTTGCCAGAGTATCTGAGCGGCGAGCCAATCCCTTATCACTACAATGACAGGTCAACGAACGTGACCGTAACCATCACTTAGTTCTTGATAACCTCATAAAGCTCCACCAAAACACCATTGGAACTCTTGGGGTGAATGAAAGCCATTTTCCGTCCCGGCAGTTCCTTGGCGGTTTCATCGATCAGCCTGACGCCCTTTGCTTTCAGTTCAGCGAGCATCTCATCGATATTATCCACTTCAAAGCAAATGTGATGCAAACCGGGGCCGCGTTTTTCGATGTATTTCGCCATACCGGATTCCTCGGTAGTCGGGCAGACGATCTCGACTTCGCTCTCGCCTACCGGCAGAAAAGCCACTTTGGATTGCTGGCTGGGTACTTCTTCCACATGATTTAACGTCAGACCCAACTGCTCCTGCCAGAACGGAATCGCGTTTTCCAGTTCAGGCATCGCTACTGCGATATGGTTGATTTTGATGATCTTTGCCATTTTTTCACTCCAGTTTTATAACCAGGCGGGTGCCTGATATTCGCCCCAGTTGCGGCGCAGAACGTTGCAGATCTCACCCAGGGTCACATAATGATCCAGGCATTCGATGAATACAGGCATCAGGTTATCCCGGCTTCGTGACGCGGTGTCGAGATGTCCGAGCAGTTCGGTCACCTTCACATTATCACGGCGCGCCCGTAATGCTGCCAGACGATTGCGCTGCCCCACCTCGATTTCACGATCCACCTCAAGGCTCTCGAGCTCCAGATTCTCTTCTACCTGGAAGGAGTTCACGCCAACCACAATCTGCTCTTTCTTCTCGATGCGACGCTGATACTGATATGATGCTTCCTGAATTTCCTTCTGCATGTATCCGCGTTCAATCGCGCTCATGGCCCCGCCCATCTCATCAATCTTTGCGATGTATTCGAAGGCGCGTTTCTCAATCTCGTCGGTCAGGTATTCGATCATGTAAGAACCGGCCAGCGGGTCGATGGTATCGGCCACACCAGATTCATGGGCAATGATCTGCTGGGAGCGTAAAGCCGTACGAACCGATTTCTGGGTGGGCAGCCACAGCGCCTCATCCATACTGTTGGTATGCAGTGATTGCGTACCGCCCAATACAGACGCCAGGGCCTGGATAGCCACACGAATGATGTTGTTCTCAGGCTGCTGCGCGGTGAGTGTTGAACCAGCTGTTTGCGTATGGAACCGCAGCATCATGGATTTCTGATCCTGCGCATGGAAACGGTCATTCATAATACGAGCCCACATACGGCGAGCAGCTCTGAATTTGGCTACTTCCTCCAGGAAGTTATTGTGCGCGTTGAAGAAGAAGGAGAGCCGGCTGGCAAAATCATCGATTTTCAACCCGGTCGCCAGTGCGGCTTCTACATACGCGATGGCATTGGCAAGCGTGAAGGCCACTTCCTGAACGGCAGTGGAGCCGGCTTCGCGGATGTGATACCCGGAAATGCTGATAGTGTTCCAACTGGGAACATTCTTCTCGCAGTAGTCAAACACATCCGTGATCAGCCGCATGGATTGTTTGGGCGGGAAAATGTAAGTTCCACGCGCGACATATTCCTTCAGAATGTCATTTTGAATGGTACCGCGTAGATTACGTTCTTCAACACCCTGCCTGCGCCCCACGCAGATGTACATGGCCAGCAAAATCGAGGCCGGCGCGTTGATGGTCATGCTGGTGGAAACCTTGTTCAGCGGGATATCCCGGAAAAGGGCTTCC
>DAISXR010000171.1:0-4342 GCA_036825755.1 Anaerolineaceae bacterium | reverse complement strand
CTGATCCGCCAGGCAGCTGTTCCGCCCAAACTGCGACGCGCCACACGTCCCAGCGGGGCTTCACGCGCGCGGAGGTTGAAGGAGAAAAATCGCAAATCGCAGATCAAGCAGCTAAGAAAGATGGATCCCGGGGAGTGGGAGGAGTAACAGGGCAGTAAACGAAATTACACGGAAACAATCATTTTACGCATTTTTTTATTGACAAATATTGCATGTAAGCCTAATATAATGGTTGTCATTGACCTGCGCATCAAAGGTATGGGCATCAGGGTGAATAAATGCCACGCCAATGTTGCAAAATTGTCAGTGGTTAAGCATTATATATATTGCAACAGTACACGCTGGAATCACCTCAAAACCTGAATGTTTTATTTTCTTGTTATCAAACAAGATTCTCATTCATAATTTGTTTTCATTCATCATTGAATTCGGTTCTGCGTTTACTCGAGCAAACACGATCAGCAACTACAGCCTGGTAACCTGCTTGTGTTGATGATTCTTGCACCCTGTACCCTGTGCCTGATACCACACAGGTGGCTTTATGTCACAATGCCAGTTGTACTTTCTGCTTTGAGCTCATTTTATTTGGATGCTCATACAAATTGTTTGTTCAATCAAATAAAAGGCAAAATGACCGATCATCCATTTTTCACCCACCCCATACTCAATTCACCGTATCAATACCCTTCACGGCACTGGGAGCTAGATTCAGACGGTCAACCCACTCAGAATATTCTTGAACGCCGCCGGCCAGCAGAATTTATCACACCCATCCCAAAGCCAAAAAAACAAAAGAGGAGCAACCATGCAGACCCTGACCAGATCCAGATGGTCTTTGATGAAGGCATGGGTCTTTCAACCAGTAATCAGCAATATGATCCAACCGGGAACATCAACCTAGTGCGTTCGTTTGTTGATCAATGGCGCATGATCCCCAACCCGAACGACTGGAAGGTGACGCCGGAAACGGCCCGGCTGTTACAGCATTGGCGCAGCCACCCCTTTGCCAGCATTCGGCCCTTCTTTTGCCAGGTGGAGGCAGTGGAAACGCTGATCTGGCTGACAGAAGTGGCGCCGAAAGGTGGAAAGCGAGAGAAGGAATTACTGGAACGTTTGGACCGAGCCAGTAATGAGGCCAACCCCGGGCTTGCACGCATCGCGTTAAAAATGGCGACCGGCTCCGGTAAAACCACCGTAATGGCGCTGATCATCGCCTGGCAAACGATCAATGCGTTGCGTTACCCTGCCAGCAAGCGCTTTACGCGCGGCTTCCTGGTGGTGACGCCCGGTATTACCATCAAGGACCGTCTGCGCGTTTTACAGCCCAACGATCCGGACAGCTATTACGCCAGTCGGGAGTTGGTACCCACCGATCTGCTGCCAGAACTGGCAAAAGCCAAAATTATCATCACCAATTATCATGCCTTTAAACTGCGCGAACGCATGGATCTCTCGAAAGGTGGCCGATCACTGCTTCAAGGGCGAGGTGAGGCCCTGAACACACTTGAAACCGAAGGGCAGATGCTTCAGCGGGTGATGCCCGAGCTCATGGGCATGAAGAACATTTTAGCCATTAATGATGAAGGCCACCATTGTTACCGTGAAAAGCCGGACGAGGAGGATGGCGAAGAAAATTTGACTGGCGAGGAGCGCGAGGAAGCAGAAGCCAACAACGAAGCCGCTCGTTTGTGGATCAACGGGTTGGAGATCGTTAGCAGGAATTTGGGACTGGAACAGGTGGTTGATCTTTCCGCGACGCCCTTCTTTTTGAAAGGTTCGGGATACGCCGAGGGTACGATTTTCCCCTGGACCATGAGTGACTTTTCTCTGATGGATGCGATTGAGTGTGGGATTGTGAAGCTCCCGCGCGTACCGGTGGCCGATAACATCCCCGGTGGGGATATGCCCAAGTTTCGCAACATCTGGGAGAACGTGCGCAGCAAGATGCCCAAGAAGGGCCGTGGCAAAGCCAAAAACCTCGATCCTCTCAGCCTGCCGGTGGAACTGCAAACGGCACTGGATGCGCTCTACGGCCATTACGAAAAGACATTCCACCTCTGGCAGCAGGCAGGTATCAGCACACCCCCCTGCTTCATCATTGTCTGCCAGAACACGGCCATTTCCAAGCTGGTGTATGACTTTATCTCCGGTTTCCAGCGCGAGAACGAGGATGGTTCAACTGAGCTTGTGCCAGGTCGTTTGGCTTTATTCAATAATTTTGACGAATACGGTAATCCGCTGGCGCGCCCGAACACCCTGTTGATTGACAGTGAGCAGCTTGAATCGGGCGAGGCGCTGGATGCGAACTTTCGCCAGATGGCCGCGGATGAGATTGAACGCTTCCGGCGCGATATCATTCAGCGCACCGGTGACCAGCGTGCGGCAGACAACATCACAGAGCAGGATCTGTTGCGTGAGGTGATGAACACGGTAGGTAAAACCGGCCGCATGGGTGAGTCGATCCGCTGCGTGGTGTCAGTTTCCATGCTGACCGAGGGCTGGGACGCCAACACCGTCACTCATATCCTGGGTATCCGCGCTTTTGGCACGCAGTTATTGTGTGAGCAGGTGGTGGGGCGAGCGCTCAGGCGCCAATCTTATGACCTGAATGAAGAAGGCCTTTTTGATGTGGAATATGCTGATATCCTTGGCATTCCCTTTGACTTCACCGCCAAACCGGTGATCTCAAAACCGCAGACGCCGCGCGAGAGCGTGCATGTACACGCCGTCCGCCCGGAACGCGATGCGCTGGAAATCCGGTTCCCGCGCGTGATGGGCTACCGGGTGGAGCTGCCGGACGAGCGCCTGGAAGCCAGCTTTACCGCCGACTCCACGCTTGTGCTGACCCCGGATCTGGTAGGGCCATCGATTACGCAAAATTCCGGCATCATTGGGGAGGCGGTGAACCTGAACCTGAAACACCTGGACGATGTGCGCAGGTCTACCCTGGTGTTCAACCTGACCCGACGGCTGCTGGAGAGGCATTTTCGAGATCCCGATGAAAACCCCAGGCTGCATTTGTTTGGGCAACTCAAGCGCATTACCACGCAGTGGCTGGATGACTATCTGATTTGCAAGGGCGATACCTACCAGGCTCAATTGATGTACCAGGAGCTGGCCGATATGGCCTGCGCGCGCATTCATACTGCTGTCACACGCCGCTTTCTGGGTACGCAGCCCATCCGGGCCGTGCTGGACCCTTATAACCCGACCGGTTCCAGCCAGTTTGTCAATTTTTACTCCTCCAAATCCAGCCGCTGGCAGACCGACTCGCGCAAATGCCATATCAACTGGGTGGTGCTTGACAGCGACTGGGAAGCCGAGTTCTGTCGCGCAGCAGAAGATCATCCCCGCGTGCGCGCCTACGTGAAAAACCAGGGTCTCAACCTGGAAGTGCCCTACCTGCACGGCTCGAATGTACGGAAATATATACCTGATTTTATTGTCCAGGTGGATGACGGCCGCGAAGACCTGCTGAACCTGATTGTTGAGATCAAGGGTTACCGCGGTGAAGACGCAAAAGAGAAGAAAACCACCATGGAAACCTTCTGGGTGCCCGGCGTGAATCATCTGGGCGCGTACGGGCGCTGGGATTTCATTGAGCTGACGGATGTGTTTCAGATTGGGGAAGAGTTTGCTGCTGCCGTAGAGAACCATCTGGCCGCGAACAGACTTCTTAACACAGAGGAAACGCTTCCGTGATACTGAATGAGGGGTTGTCTTCTTCGTCGGACGGATTGACGGGGCAGATCATCGGTGCTGCGATTGAGGTGCATCGCCATCTGGGGCCGGGGCTGCTTGAAACAGCCTATCAATGTTGTCTGGCCTATGAGCTTAAAACGCTTGGCCTGCGCGTGGATGAACAGGTGTTGCTGCCTCTGGTGTATAAAGACCTGACGGTTGAGCCGGCCTATCGACTGGATCTGCTGGTGGAAGACCAGGTAGTGGTGGAGTTGAAAGCGGTGGAGCAGCTCACTGCGGCGCATGAGGCACAAATCTTGACGTACCTGAAATTAGCAAACCGCAAGGTGGGCCTGTTGATAAACTTTAATGTGAAAATTCTCAGGCAAGGCATCCGCCGGTACGTGCGTTGATGTAGAAAGCGATTTAGAGAGAAAAATGGAGAGACAGGTAAAAGGGTCACAGAGCACACCGAGGTACACGGAGATACACAGAGAAATTTCTTTTTTTTCTCAGATCCTCTGTGCATCTCCGTGCCGCTCTGTGAATCTCAGTGTAAGTTTGTGTACGCGGTTAAATTCGTAAAGGACGTTTCTTATGGTTGACAAAAGGGTCACAGAGCACACCGAGGTACACGGAGATACACAGAGAAATTTCTTTT
>DAISXR010000170.1:0-4449 GCA_036825755.1 Anaerolineaceae bacterium | reverse complement strand
TCCTATCCAATGGCTGTAATCTTACTCTGTTTCTAATATACAAGGTTGGGTTGAGAGCGCTGGTCTTTCAGCGCTCAACCCAACAAAATATTCGTCACATTCGCCATCGGTGGGTTACGGGCGGATGTGCTGTTTTGTTAACATACACCCTTACCGCCCTTCACCCACCCTTGACATTCAAGACAGCATCTACCAAACCTGTGTGACCCGTAGGGTGGGTGGAGGGGCACAACATAGCTTGCGATAAATCCGTCTTCCTGCCCCGCAACCCACCGATATTTGTGATCAATCGGCCATCGGTGGGTTACGGACGGATGTGTAGTTGTGTCCACAAACGATCTTTCCGCCCTGCACCCACCCTACCAAACCTGTTTGACCCGTAGGTTGGGTAGAGAGGTCTTCCTCGAAACCCAACGCAAATTCATTTCCATAATGATGTGTCTTATGCGCTGTTGGGCTTCGAGATGTTGGAAGACTGACGCTCTCAACCCAACCTACCTCTTAATCTGCCATCCTCAGGTATCATTAACAAATACCAACAATCGCAATCAAAAGGGGATCACCATGGAAAAATTCTTTTCGGTCTATTTTGATCTTTTCAAATCGCTTCACCAGCAAATGAAAAACGCCCTGAACGGTGTCTCGCAGGGCGGGCTGGATTTCTGCCCCGGCACGGAGATGAACTCGATGGCGGTGCTGGCTGCCCACAGCAGCGGCTCAGCCCGCTTCTTGATCGGCGATATCGTGGGTGGACGCAACTCCAACCGTGACCGCGCGTCTGAGTTTCAGACCTCCGGTGTGAGTGAGGCTGAATTGATAAAACATCTGGATGAAACGCTGGAGATCGTCCGCTCCGTACTGGAAGGGCTCACCCTGCAGGATCTGCACAGTACGCGCACATCACCGCGCGACGGTAGCCAGAAAGAGGTTTCATGGTGCCTGCTGCATGCCCTGGAGCATTTTGGCGTACACACCGGGCATGTGCAGATCACCCGCCAGTTGTGGGATCAACAACCCCACTGAAAATGACCGCTGAACAAAAAGCGGTCAGTCCGATAAAGTAAACGTATCGTTAGGTGGGAAATCGAACCCGTACACCTCGCCCAGCAGATTGCCATCGCAATCAAGCGCCTGTGCGTCGTAGTTGTCGTATGGCACTCCGTTGATCGTGAATGTGGTACCGGGCTGGATCACACCCTGGTCACCCAGTTGATCCGGTCCCCACTCGGTATCGGTGTGTGGCGCCATGAAGAAATAGCAGATCACCGCCGAACTGGCGTTGGTGACGTAAAAATCGCCGCTGCTGCCGGAGGTGTTGTTGGTCTGCTGTTGATCCATATTGGTTTGCGGTACCACCACGCTTTGCGGCTGCCGGGTCGTCTGAGCTGGTGGCATGGGCAGAGTGGGCTTGGGCAGCCCGGAGGCATCGAGCTGGTGCGTAGGCCGGGGCAGCGGCTGGGCAGGTTGACTGGTCACCGCCGGCTGCGTCGATGTAACTTGATCCTGCACAGCAGGTTGGAGGGTGGCCGTTGCCGCCGAATTGGATCCTAACCCCGGCATATTGCATGCCAGTGAAACCAGAACAAGCAAAACAAGAATAAGTACAAATCGGGTTGAGAACAGTTTGTTCATATTCCTCCTCACCGGTATTTCTCGGCCACCTATTATCAATCAGCGAAGGATAAAGGTTTTTTCCAGATCTGGTACAGCCCCAGACGGCCATTCTCGCCGTCGGATTCAAAGGTGTCAACAATTTCAAAACCGGATTGAGCAGCCAGACCGGCCAGTTCTTCAGCGGCGAATAAATGCACATAGCGCAGACCGGTTTGTTCAGGCTGGCCGGGTAAAGTGAAACGCCAATCCATCAGCACATCACCTTCTTCAAGCAACTCCGGTGAGAGATTTGCTCGCTCCCATGGCTGCAGGCGTGCCATCAGTTTGGGGCTGTTCTGCATCTGCCACACCGAAAGCACGAATATACCGCCGGGCTTGAGATATTCGTAAATGGCCTCGCATATCTTCTGCCGCACCGACGAATCCGGGATGTGATGAAACACCGCGAAGGCCGAGATCACATCAAACTGATCGGGTGCTCCAAACGGATTACCTGGCGTCAGACAGTATTTCCACGCCAGCGAAGCCAGATCCGCCTGGCAAAAATCGGTGCGGATCCGTTCATCAGCCGGGCACTGCACCGTTTGACGAGCTTCTTCCAGCAGTACGGGGCTGAAATCCACGCCCAGGTAATGTCCCTGACGAGCGGGCGTCTTTGCCCAGACGTCCGCCACCGTCCCACCGCCGCAGCCCAGATCCAGCCAGTCACCTATCGGGGAAAACCCGGCCAGGCAGCGTGCAATCCCCGGTTGGATGCGCCGGCGGGTTACCGCAAACGCCTTTCCGAAGGTTTGGTAAAATGTATTATTCAGATCCAGAAGCTGCTGAATGACGGCGGGCTGCATGGTTCTATTATAAGGGTATATGAAAGATAAAGAAAAATGGGTCCGCGATCACGCGGTGACCCCGCAAAAACTTGAACTGGCCCACCAGATCCTGCTGGAGATGGCCAACGGCGCTTCATTGGGAGCGGCGCAGCGCCGACATCCCATGCCGGGCGGTCAGGGCGTGCTGGCCAAGCATTTCATCGTGGCCGAGTACTACAACATGGTGGAAAGCGGCCAGTTGGAGGAAAACCCGGCCCTGCTGGCCAGCATCCGCATGAAGCCGGTGCGCACGCTCTCGGGCGTCACCACCGTGACCGTGCTCACCAAACCGCATCCCTGCCCGGGCGACTGTATCTTCTGCCCCACCGATGTACGCATGCCCAAGAGCTACATCCCCGATGAACCGGGCGCTGCTCGCGCGCTGGAGAATGATTTTGATCCCTTCCGCCAGGTGAAAGCCCGTTTGGATTCACTGGAAGCGACCGGCCATCCCACCGATAAAGTCGAATTGCTGATTTTGGGCGGCACGTGGGATTCGTACCCGCGCGAATATCAATCCTGGTTTATCCAGCGCTGTCTGGATGCCATGAATGAGGTCGAATCGACTGATTTGCAGCAGGCCCAGGCCTGGAACGAGAACGCCGGTCATCGCAACGTGGGTCTGGTGATCGAAACGCGCCCGGATCGCATCACCCCGGCCGAACTGGCCTGGCTGCGCGGACTGGGTGTGACGAAGATACAGATGGGCGCCCAGAGCCTGGATGAAGACATTCTCAAACTCAACCGACGCGGGCATTCCGCCGCTCAAACGTTGGAAGCCACGGCCCTGCTGCGGGCCGCCGGTTATAAAACCGTCCTGCATTGGATGCCCAATTTGCTGGGCGCTACCCCGGCCACAGACCGGACTGATTTCATCCGCCTGTGGGATGGGTATTGCCCGGATGAGATCAAAATATATCCCACCCAGTTACTGGAGAGCGCGGAGCTATTCCGTTACTGGCAAAACGGCGAGTATCAGCCTTACAGCATGGATGAATTGATTTCATTGATTGCCGATTTAAAGCCCACTGTACCGGAGTACTGCCGCATCAACCGCATCATCCGCGATATTCCGTCCTACCACGTGGTGGAAGGCAACCGGCGCACCAGTTTGCGCCAGGACGCCCGCGAAGAGATGCTGCGCCGCGGGAATGTGTGCCGCTGCATCCGCTGCCGCGAGGTGCGCGGTCAGCAGGTGGAGGCTGGGCAGCTCCGGCTGGTCGATTTCACCTATGACGCTGCCTGGGCAGAGGAGCATTTTCTGCAGTTTGTCACCCCGGACAACCGGATCGCCGGCTATCTGCGCCTGTCACTGCCGGATGAACACAACCCCGCCCGCCGCGCGCGCATGCCGCAGGACGCATTGGAAAGGCAGCAGGCGCTGCTGGCGAGAATACCGGATCTGCAGGATGCCGCCCTGATCCGCGAGGTGCACGTGTACGGACAGTCGCTGGGTGTGGGCGAAGAATTGAGCGGCGCGGCACAGCACCGCGGCCTGGGCCGTCAGTTGATCGAGCGGGCGGAAGAGATTGCCCGCGCGCAAGGGTTCGGGCGTCTGGCGGTGATATCGGCCATCGGGACGCGGTTATATTATGAGAGCCGCGGTTTTGAGCGCGGAGAGTTGTTTCAGGTGAAGAGGTTGTAGGGGGCATATTCAGCCGACCAGGAATGACGTCATGGCAGCAGATCAACATCAACCGCCTCACCGCCGTAGCGTCCGATTACCCGGGTTTGATTATTCGCAAAACGGCGCCTATTTCATAACCATTTGCACCAAAGGGCGTGAGTGCATATTGGGCAACATAAGTAATGGCGAAATGGTAAAGACAAAAATCGGCGAGGCAGCGGAAAAATGTTGGCGTGAAATCCCGACACATTTTCCAAATGCACAAGCGGATGTTTTCATCATTATGCCAAATCATATCCACGGGATTATCGTTTTGCATGGAGAAGGAAAAACAGGCATTCC
>DAISXR010000169.1:0-4751 GCA_036825755.1 Anaerolineaceae bacterium | reverse complement strand
CTGCTCGTAAGCCCTTACCGCCAGCCCGGCCGTGACGCTGCTGAAGGTATTGGTATTCACCACGTGATCCTTCCCAAACACGCGTTCCAGCATCTCGGTGAAAAATGGAATGTTGGATGATCCACCGGTTTTGATGGCAGCGTCGATGTCATAGACGCCCAGACCGGAGCGTTGGATGGTATCCATCAGGCATTCATAAATCCGGTCGGCCGGCTCTTCGATATCCTGGTCAAACCGCCAGCGGGTGAGCAGCTCCCAGATGTGAATATCGCTCTCTTCCATACGAAACAGGCTGGCGCTTTCGCCGGAAAGCTGGATCTTGGCGGCTTCCACCTTATTATAGAAAGAAAATGCCAGGTCGTTGTAAATGATGCTCTCCAGCGCTTTAAGGCGGGCCGGCACATCACTGGTTTTCATGGTTTTTTGCAGCAGGGTACGCACGGTTGGAGTGCTCAACTCGGGCAGTACCTCCCATTCAGACAGAGCGTCGATCAACGTTTCGATGCGCGGGTCATCGGGGAAATGTCCTTTGCCGAAGTGTTCCAGCGTCTGCTTCTGGATGATGAGGTGGTCAAAATCACTGCCGGCGATGCCAATACCGCCGGTGGCGTACACCTTGCGGCGGCCGGGCTCGCCCAATCGCATGATGGTGATGTCCAGCGTGCCGCCGCCGAAATCAAAGATGAGCACATTTTGCGGTTTCCGGACGGTGGTCTCGTAATACAGCGCTGCCGCAATCGGCTCAAACTCAAACTCCACTTCCTCAAATCCTGCCTGCAGGGCGGCCTGGCGTAACGTTTCCTGTGACTGTCTGTCCAGGTCGGGGTCGTTATCAAAGAAATGCACCGGCCGTCCCAGGGTCACCCCGCTAATCGACTCACCTAGCAAACGCTCCGAGCGTTCCTTAAGCTCGGAAAGATACATACTGATAATCTCCTGGATGCTGTAAAAACGGTCAAACACGCGCGTACCGGTATAACCCTTGGAGCGCAAACCGGTCTTGATATACTGGAGCAGTCGGCCGGGCGTCAGCTCATCGATCTCCATGTAAAGATCACGCACGTAAAACAGTTCACCGCCGGTAAAATCGGCCTCGCCGATCCATTTGGTCACAAAACGGCGCGGGCGGTTGATGTTGTCACGGTAATACAGGTTGATGGCTTCCTGCCCGATAGCGTGCTGGTATTCTTTGGTGATATACATGACCGTCTTGATCACACCCGGAGCCGGGCTGTCAGGATCAAGCGGCAGGATGTTCAACTGACTGCCGTCATAAACGGCCACACCCGAGTTGGATGTGCCGAAATCCAAACCAACATGCAGCCCTTTCATATGCTTTTTCCATTTTCGGAAACGCGGCTTTGCTGCCAGGCGGTGAAGGCCAGAATTTTCATGAATTCCGGTTTGTTTGCCGCTGATTTGATCTTCCGCCGTTCGGCTTCGTTTTCCACACGGCCGATGAGCACCTTGCCCTCACTGGTGAGGCGGAAATACCAGCCGCCCGGTGATACCGCCGCCGCGCCGACCACACTCACACCCCCTGCCCGCGCGCCGGCCAGCAGCAAACGACGTTTACTCCCGTCCGCATCCGCGGGCTCAGTCCAGGGATTCTTCTGCACATATACATCGCCGGTGCGGGTGACGATCAACAGGCTCTGATCCGGTTGGATGGTGAACGCGCCGACCAGATAATCCTGCATGTCAAACTTGATGGTCTCCTGCAGGGTGATGGTCAGTTGACTTGCCGGGCGCGCGCTCACATAGCCCGCGCGGGTGACCATCACGTACACATCATTCTGGCGGGCAGGCGTCAGCGTGAACAGCGCATCTGATGCCGCACGAATGCCGCGGCCGATGTTTTGCTCGCTCAGGAAGGAAGAGAAATAATCCTGGTTGATGAAGCGGGCATAGCCCTTGCGGCTCGCTTGCAGGATGCCATCCAGCATGGGCACTTCGGTAATGGGGACCACGGCGATCAGGCGCTCACCGCTGCGCATATCGATGCGGCCGGTCTGGTTCCAATCCCACTGGTCAGCCGGGGTATGGGCTAATTCGCCGGTGCGCTGGGTGCGGATGCGGCCTGAATCAAACAGGTACAGCAGTTCATCTGAGGCGTTGGCGGTCAGCAGATGGATGTCATCCATTTGCGGGGCTTCAAAGTTCTGGATGGCCGCGAAGGTGTGCCCGGATACGAGGTGGGCAGGCGAAAAATCGGTGACCAGCACCCGCCCCAGTGAGTCATAGAGGAGCAGGCTGGGCTGCTCGATGGGGGTGAGTACCGCTTCGCCGGTGTTGATCTGCCGTTTCAGCAGTTCGATCTGGTATTCAAGCTCCGCGATCCGGCGTTCGTACTCCTGGATCTTTTTGCCGGATTGCAGGTTGAGGTTTTCCACCCGCAGTTCTTCGTTGGCCTTGTCCAGTTCGATCACACGGGCTGAAAGGGTGCGCACGATAAACGGTGCGGCCAGGGGTCTTTGCTCAATTTCTTCAATCCATTCTTTGATTTTTCCTGGTTTGATCATGGCGACAGACTCCTTTCTGAATTTATTCGGAGCGAAACGATAATTGTACCATACGGGTAGGGAGCGGGTTATGTGAATGGGCAGCGTCGTTCTCAAATCGGTAGGGGCGGATATCATCCACCCGTCTTTACTTAATCTCGGTTCCATATGGGGAAACGTGAGAAGATTAAATCTTGGGCGGATTTCTCCGTGTCAGAGAGCAAAAGACGCTGTCTGACGCGGAGAAATGACACCAATTAGCAAAGCTGCCCATATCGGCAGCATGCCCTCATAAGCCAAATTACCACCCCCATATCATCCTGAGGTGAAAACGTAGTTTTCACACAAGGATCGGCTAAGGGCGGATCTTCGAATGTCACCAAATATGAAACCGTTATCAAGTACCCTTGGACAGAGGAATGACACACATAGAGTCGGCCTAACGTGTACGTAGCGGCGCACATTGTGCGCCGTATTGGGGCAGGTAATGTAGGTTCCATATCTGGAAATGTGCGAATATCAATCCTTAGCCGATCCCTCGTCGCGGTGCGGACACCGTGCGGTGAGGACACCGCTTATCGGGATAACAACGGAGGCAGGTTGTGTGCATTAACGTTGGGACACGGCATGCCGTGCACGCACCAATCCTAAATCCAATCATAGCGTCGCATAGCGGGCGGGATAAATTCCAAAAATTACCGGTCGGCGGATGCGGCGCAGCGGAAACCGATATAGCTGTAGGCGTACTCGGGCCCCAGGTAGAAGCGTGTGGTGCTGCGGATGCTCCAGTTGCCGCTGTTCAGGCTGCCGCCGCGTAAAACCTTCAGTGTACCGCTTTCAGGCCCGGTGGGGTTCTCGGCCGGCGAAACAGAATAATAACTATCGGAGAACCAGTCTGCCGTCCACTCGAGCACGTTGCCAGCCATATCATATGCACCATATGGGCTTGCTCCCGCCGGGTAATTGCCTACCGGGGAGGTATCCCGATAACCGTCATCCACCAGATTGTAACTGTAATAATAGCCGGTTCCCCGGTCCGCCAGATTGAGGAACTTACCGGAGACGTTTTTATTGCCCCACGGGAACCAGCGTTGATCGGTTCCACGAGCTGCCTTCTCCCATTCCGCTTCGGTGGGCAAACGGCGGCCGGCCCATGTGCAATAAGCGACCGCGGCATCCCAATCGACATACACAACCGGATATTGTGTATACACAGAATTCCCATAATAATTGGGTCGGGTCCGTGAATTGGGACGCAGCGCTCCATAGGCGGTGGGCGCCTGGCAGGCCCCTGCTTCCACGCACAGGGCATACTGCCCGTTGGTCACCTCGGTGCGGTCGATCCAGAAGGCATCCAGATACACACTATGAGCGGGCATCTCGCTGTCATACGGGTCGGCGTTATTGGGCTGGCTGCCCATGGTGAATTCACCGGCCGGCACCAGCACCATTTCCATCGCATCCGGACCGACTATCTGTGTTTGAACTTCCACCAGCTGCATGGGTTCATAAGCAGGGTCAGGTTTGCGCAGCGAATAAAAATGAAAATAGGTGTTGAGAGGGATGTAAACCGCCAGAAAAACGATAACCGCCAGCATAAAGGGGGTCAGGTAATCAAACCATCTTTTCTTTGCCTGGTAGGCCGTTGATCTTTGTGGGCGAAAGAGTTTCATAGATACCTTGTTCCCATACCTGGGCGCCATGCATGGACGCCATGTATGGACGCCATGTATCGCGCAACGATTGTATCACAGGGGCCACCTGGGGGCCGCATAATAAAAAACCTGCGCTGCCGCAGGTTCCTCCAATCAATCTGTATACGAGAGCTTATCAAAGTCAGTCGACCCTGCGCCCGCCCTTGAGCGAATCCTGCAGGTCTTTCAACTCATCCCACTTGCCCTCTTCGGCCAGTTCGGCTTGTTCCGCCCAGGTCTCCGGGTTGGCGACCCCAAAATTAGCTTCGGACAACATGCGATCCAGATCATCCATATCCATGCGGGCCAACTGCTTAAACGTGGTGATTCCGGAACGCCGTAAAAAATCGTTGATTTTTGGGCCGATGCCCTCGATGATGGTCAGGTCATCTGATGTTGGCTCAACCGCTTCAATCTGCGCCGGCGGGCTCACCAGTGTGCCGGTGCGCAGCGGGTTGGCCAGATCTTCCACCGGCATTTCGTCGGAAAGAAAGTCACCATCCAGCGGGATCTCAGCGTCCAAATCGCTCTCCGATTCAGTTTTATCCCCGCTGCG
>DAISXR010000168.1:0-4772 GCA_036825755.1 Anaerolineaceae bacterium | reverse complement strand
TCTGCCCCGCCGCTGATCATGCGAATGGCGTCATCCAGCAGCATGTTACCGGGGCCGGTATCAAAGGCCAGCGGAACAAACTGAGGCTGTGAGGTGGGGGGGAGGAAGGTGAGGTTGGCTATGCCGCCGATGTTCTGACAGGCTCGCACCATGGTGGGATGGGTGAACAGTACCGCATCGGTATACGAGGTGAGCGGCGCACCCTGTCCGCCGGCTGCCATATCACGCGGGCGGAAGTTATGGATGGTGGTGATGCCGGTTCGCTCGGCGATGACGGCTGCCTCGCCGATCTGCAGTGTAGAGGCGTTGGGGCCGGTGGGGATGTGCCAGACGGTCTGCCCGTGCGAGCCGATCAGATCCACCTGTTCCGGGGTCAACCCTTCTTCGTCAATCACCTGCAATACAGCCCGGGAAAAGACTTCGGCCAGTGAAAAATTCACCCGGCACAGCGCCTGAACACTGCTGGTTTCGGCACGGGCGCAACTCAGTATCTCAGTTTGGAGTTCGGCGGGATACGCCAGATGAACGTGCCTGACAAGCTTCCAGTTCACGGCAGGCGGTGCGCCGTGCAGTTCCATTAAAGCAGCATCCACCCCGTCGGCGGATGTGCCTGACATTAATCCAATCACAAGCATGAGAATGCCTCCTGTACAGGCTGAGTATGCCCGTGTTGATTGGTTGTGTCAAGTCTATAAAATAACCGTTTTGGTCAAAAGTGGATGCGAGTATTCATGTTATCATCAAATGAATGACTCATCTCACCGGAAAAGAACGCACCCAGTATGTGCGCGGTATGTTTGGGCGGATTGCCCGCCGTTATGATTTAATGAACCGCCTGATGACTTTTGGGCAGGATCTGCGCTGGCGGCGTGAGGCTATCCGCCGGCTTGAGATACCGGCGAAAGCAGTTGTGTTGGATGCCGGCGCGGGCACCGGTGATATTGCTATCCAGATCCTCCATTCCCACCCGGATGCGCTGGTGATTGCCAGCGATTTGACCCCCGGCATGCTGCGGGCGGGGAAACACCGCTCCGGGACCGAGGGGATTGCGTGGGTGGCGGCCGATGCCGAGCACCTGCCGTTTAATCCCCGGGTGTTTGACGGTGTCATTTCCGGCTATCTGCTGCGCAATGTGAGCAACCTGGATCGCACGCTGGAAGAGCAGCGGCGCGTCTTAAAACCCCAAAAAATGTGGGCCGCGCTGGATACCACCCCGCCTGCCCGCAATCTGCTGCAGCCATTCATCCGTTTTCACTTGCAGGTGATCATCCCGCTGTTGGGGCGGATCATCACCGGCGAATCCGAGGCGTATCACTATCTGCCCGATTCCACCGAGGGTTTTTTGCAGGCTGACAGACTGGCAGCGCGTATACAACAGGCCGGTTTCAGCGGGGTAGGATATGTAAAACGCATGCTGGGCACCATGGCCATTCATTGGGGCCGTAAACGCGCAGAGTGAATTGCGTGGCATGAAACAAGTTTTGTTCCACGCCAGGTGTTTCACAAGGCGCTAATCACGGTCGGGTACAATCAATGTAGAGGATAAAATGGAAATTCAGCAAGGGGATATCTATTGGGTGCATCCGTCTGAGGGGGATGAAACCAGGCTTGCCCATCCGTTTGTGATTTTGCAGGAGAACGTCTTCAATCGCAGCCGGCTTACCCGAGTGATTGTGTGCGCCATCACATCCAATTTGAAGCGAGCCAACCTTCCGGGCAATTTGCTGTTAGATGACGGCGAGGGAAATTTACCCAAGCGGAGCGTGGTGGAAGTATCCAAGATCTCTTCGGTCAAGAAGCAACAGTTAGGCGAGTATATTGGGGCAATGAGCCTGCAACGGGTTCAGCAGGTGTTTGAAGGGTTGCGGTTCCTTCAGGCATCGACGGATAATCGCTCGCCTGAAGCGCCGGATGGCTCACCGGCCTGATACGCAGATTGCGGATCACTAAAACCAGATGCCAAGCAGGATACCTGCGCACAGCAGCAGGCTGTAGATGAGGGTAATGCGGGCTGTCTGTGCCAGAAACTGGTTAAAGCGCGGTCCAACAGGCTCTGCGATCAGATTGCGGCGCAGTTTGATGGCGGACGGCAGGCTTAACCAGACCAGCAACACCCATCCGCTGCCCGCTGCGGCGGCAACTCCAACGGATAACAAATACGCCGCCGCCAGAAGGCAGGTGTATTCGATTTCTCCGGCTTTACGTCCAAAGCGCACCGGGATGTTCCGGCGGCCAGCTTTCCGGTCATTCTCTTCATCGCGGATGTTGTTGACCACCAGGATGGCAGTTACCAGCAGACCCACCGGCAGGGCGGATGCCCAGGCCAACAGGGGTGCAGTTCCTGTCAGTACATACACGGTACCGCACACCGCCCCAAACCCGAAGAACAGCGTCGCGAATAAATCTCCCAGACCGGTGGCGGAAAACGAATAACGTCCCACCGAGTAGAAAACTGCCCCGGCCATACAGGCTGCCCCGATGAGAAGCACCGGCCAGCCGGCCACAAAAACAAGATAAACGCCGGCAGCCGCAGCAACCGCCAGGAGCAGCAACGCGGCCACCCACATCTGGCGGGGAGTGATCAGACCGGCCTGCGTCACACGCAACGGGCCAAGGCGTTCACCGGCGTCCGCCCCTTTTTCATAGTCGGATACATCGTTCACCAGGTTGGCCACAATCTGGATCAGCACGGCGATCAGCAGGGTCAGCAGGGCGGGCAGCAGGGGGAAGCCGGCCAGGCTGCCGGTGCGGGCGTGCTGAACGCTGAGGGCAACCGCCCATCCCACCAGCACCGGTGATATGGCGGCCGGCAGGGTTTTGGGACGGCTGGCCAGCAGCCATCGTTTTTTCATCGACATGGGTGAGAGAGCGGTAGAAGCCATGCTGTTTATTGTAACCGCAATGGCTTTACTCGTTTCATGATACACTTGTCAAATCTTTGACCGGTACTTATGACACACAGCGCAGAACAAAAGCCTTCCCTGTCCAATCGCGAAATCCTTAAGACGTGGTGGCCGCTGGCAATCAGTTGGCTGATGATGAGTCTGGAATCAACCCTGCTGGCCGCGGTGGTGGCCCGTTTACCGGAAGCACGCCTCAATCTGGCAGCATCCGGGGGCATCATGCAGCCCATCCGACAGGTGATGAATTCGCCGATCACCATGCTGCTATCCGCTTCCACAGCCCTGGTGCGCGATTGGGCTACCTATAAGAAGCTGCTGCGGTTTATGACCATCTTAAGCGGCGCCATGACGGGTATGCTGATTCTGTTCACCTTTACGCCGCTGTACTATTTTCTGGCTCATGATATATTGGGCGCTCCGGAAGAGCTGTATCAACTGGCTCGTTGGGGACTGATGGCCAGTATCCCCATCTGCTATGCGGTTGCCTACCGCCGGCTGCATCAGGGGATTCTCATCCGCAACGGGCTGGCCAGCGCCATCATGGTGGGGACGGCCATACGCATCACCGGTTATATTTTGGTGCTGGTCGCCTGCTATGTCATTCACGTGATCCCCGGCACCGTGGTGGAAGCCGCGGCATTGAGCGTGGGGGTGGTGGCAGAAGCTGTTTACACCGGCATCCGCGTGCAGCCGGTATTGAAGTATCAGGTACAAACCGCCCCGCCGGCCGAGCCGCTTTCCTGGCGGTCTTTCTTCGCTTTTTATATTCCGCTGGTATTCACCTCGCTGCTGAATATGATCTGGTCGCCCATCAGCAGCATGGCCATCAGCCGTATGCCGCGCGCGATTGATTCGCTGGCCGTCTTACCGGTGGTCAACTCGCTTATCTCGCTGTTCCGCAGTTTTGGCCTGGCGCTGAACGAGGTCACTGTTACGTTACTTGATAAACCCAACGCTCCGGCCCGACTGGCCAGGTTTGCGTTATACGTGGGCATTGCCACCACTTCCGTGTTTTGTCTGATTGCCCTCACACCGCTTTCGGATGTGTGGTTTGGCACCGTCACCGGCCTGGCGCCTGATCTGGCTGCGCTCGGGCAGATTGCCCTGTTGATTGCCATTCCGCTGCCGGCGCTGAGTGTGATACGCAGTTGGAGCCAGGGCATTTTATTATTCGGCCGAAAGACTCGCTCCATCTCCGAGGCGATGGCCATGTCTCTGGTCGCGCTGGCGCTGATCCTGGTCATTGGCGTGATATGGGGAAAAACGCCCGGCCTCTACTTTGGTGTGGCCGGTCTATTGGCCGGTAATATCAGCCAGGCCACGTGGTTGTGGAGCCGGGGCAGAGTCGTCCTGGCCAATTTGAAGGTGAAAACAGAAGCTGGCAATCCGGTTTTAGCTGTGTAATAGACTTTCGACTATTTTGAAGGCTGGTCAAGAGAAATCTCGCAGTTTTTTGCAGAATATCGGTAAATTTGTTTGCGAATACACCCGAACCGGTTGAATAACAGTAAAAATGTTGTCTGCGTAGCCTTGTGCCAGAACTCTTAGCCAGGTTTAATCGCTCTGTCAGTATTTTTCCACTAATCTATTGACATACCTTTTTACGAGTTATATAATACCAGTAACTAACTGTGTGGTGCGAATTTAAGAATGCAGATCGTTTCTGCCGGTTGGGAGGAGAAATAACAAAACTGGATACAGATTGATCAACAGGATGTGTTGATCCAGACATTTCATCTGGTCGCTTGGTTTTGCAGGATAAAACCGGATGTCTGGGGAGCATAGCAGCGAAACCGGCCTGAGTTGTGACCGGTTTTTTTATTTTTTAATCATTGTTTATCAGTAAGGTCATTATCAATATATTTTTTT
>DAISXR010000167.1:0-5040 GCA_036825755.1 Anaerolineaceae bacterium | reverse complement strand
GATTGCCTGCTCCAGCGTTTCACCGCTCTTCACAATTCCGCCGGGCAAACCCCACACATCCTGCACCCAGTGGCGGTGGCGCTGCAGCAGAATATCCCCATTCTCATCCTGGACCACACAGGCAACAGTCAGCATGAATTTGCTGTTTACCCACCACAACAGCCGCCACTGCAGGCTGCTGCTTAATCTTCGCCAGAGTTGAAACAGAAAATCGAGGATCATAGAGCAAAAAATGCCCGTAAAAAAAGACTTGATAAATACGCAATTTACGCGGTCGGTGTCTGGTAAAATGCTTTGATCCAACGCAGGTTGAAATACACCCAGTTAGTCACCAGCAGTCCCGCACTCAACAGAATCTGCTGCCACAGGGTGGATGTTTCACCCACCGGAGATAATCCAGAGCGCAGCAGTAAAACATTATTGATCATAATCAGCACGTAATGCAGGCTCATCGCGATCAAGTATAGTCTGCGGGCCGTGTCACGCCCCTGCCAGGTGCCCACCGAGAGCAAAATCACGGTCAATCCCAACAGCATATTGAAGAGGATGGTGTAAATGCCGGCGCTTTCGTCTTTTGTGATGATGGAGTTGATCGAAATCAGAACTGGCAGCAGCCCTGCGGATAAAAGCGAGTACGCCGTCAACGCCCAAACGCCCGATGGCCGTTTGGGTCTGGCAGGGGTCACGACTTTAGCGTTATTCTTTCCCATTGAGTCTCCTTACTGGCGAAATGTTTTCCGTACAACAGGCAGCAGTGCCAGAATGATGATCACCCCGCCCCACGCATAATACAGGGCGTGCAAAAATGAAAAACCGATCCACAGCAGTTCTATTGACAGCCAGATCAGCACAATCACACCGGCAACAAGGGACCCAACCCAGCTCCAGTGATATACCTTGAATGGATTGAACCACTCGGCCCAACCCCAGCCCGGTGTCATCCGCAGGCCGTAGGCCACCAGCGCCGGAAAGACGCCCAAAAAGGTGAACAGGATCAGCCCGGGGATAAAAAAGCATGCAAACGGCGATCCCTGGATCATGCTGAGCGGCATGTGCATGATCCCGCCGTCCGGCGAGATCATCAGCAGAGCGCCGCTGGCCATCGCACCCACCGCCAGCAGAAGCAGCAAATCATACAACAGCCTGACGGCCAAATTTGGCAGGCTGGCCTGTACAGCGGCTGTTTTCTCCATCATGCTTTCAGCCTTCCGCCGTGGTACAGCAGGCGATAGATTTCTCTGCCTTGAAAACAAATACTCTCCATCCCGGAAAATTGATCCGACCCACCCTGGCTTTCGTCAAAGTATTCAAAATCCATCTCCTGCAGGTAAGAAGGCCCCCGGTACGGGCGGTCGGTTTGCACCAGGCCCATGGCCCGCTGCAAAAAAGCATACACCGGTCCGGGCGGGATGCGCTCATCCAGTACCACGCCGTAGTAATTCATCACCCAAATCACTCGCCCATCTTCCCAAACCACTTCCTCGCCCGCAAATGGATTCTCCCCAAAGTAACGGTCGCGATAACAGAAGGGGCCGTCATGCCAGGTAAACTCAATACATCCATCCGCTAACACGGTCCGAACCGGCGCGGTTGTGACAGGCGCAGCCCCGCCGCCCGCGTAACAGGCGGTTTTGGCGTTGACCAGAAACTGCTCAAGCTGCATGGCTTCTCTCACTTTCCTCTGGGGGCGGGCCTACCAGGTCCCACAGGTTGCCGTACAGGTCTTCAAATACCGAAACGGTGCCGTATGGGGCGTTTTTTGGCTCGCGGATAAATTTCACACCCTTCGCGCGCATCTCGTTGTAATCGCGCCAGAAATCATCGGTGCGCAGAAACAGAAATACCCGTCCCCCGCTTTGCCGGCCGATGAACGGTTCCTGCTCGGGTTTGGATGCGCGCGCCAGCAGCAGACTGGCGCCCTGTGATCCGGGCGGCGCCACCACCACCCAGCGCTTGTCCTGCTCGGGTTGATAAGTGTCTTCCACCAGGGTGAAGTGCAGCGTGTTGCAATAAAAGTCGATGGCCTCATCATAGTCGCGTACCACCAGGGCCACGTGCATGAGTGACTGCTTCATTGTATATTCAAACCTTTCTTTTAAAGAGGAAACCGTGGCAGGTTCTGGATGAACCTGCCACGGTATTTTACCCTTGTTCTTTTCCCTGCGCGAGCGGCCGGGCTACATCTTTTTTTCGGCCATCTCGGCTTCTTCTTTTGTTTTTTGAACCTCGCCGTCCGGGTGATGAGATTTGGAATACACGGTGTATAGCTTCAGGTTTTTAGTCTTCAAATTGTTAATCACATTGTGCGTGGTACCGGCAGGAACTACCACCCCGCCGCCAGCTCGGAGCACGTGTTCGTTTTTCTGATCGAAAACCACTTTGGCCTCGCCCTCTTCAATACAGATAAACTGGTCGAGATCCGCGTGCGTTTCCTCGCCGATATCCTCGCCGGGTTTCAGCGTCATCAGCACCAACTGGCTCTTTGGGCCTGTATAAATGACGTGTCGAAAATATTCATTCTCTTCCGTCAGTCTTTCAATATTATCCACAAATCCCTTCATATTTACCTCCCTGGTAGATCTGTCGTATTTTCATTATACGCGCCGAAGACCTGCGCGGATTTGAGAGCCGGATTCTCTCAGCTTCTCTTCATGAACACTGGCCCAATAGGATGTAAGTACTCTTGACAGGATTACTATATAGACTATAATCTAATTTGATATTTATAAAATTAGAGGTATATCGAAATGGATCATCAAACTGAAGAACTACTCATGATACTGAAAACTCTGGCTGATGACAGCCGCGTCACGCTGATCCGTTTGCTGCATCAGCAGGAATACAGCGTTGGTGATCTGGCTGAGGCGGTGCAACTAACCGAGCCCACCGTGTCCCATCACCTGTCCAAATTGCGTCTGGCCGGTCTGGTCACGCTGCGCAATGCCGGCAATCAGCGCTGCTACCGTCTCAACCCGGCCGGTTTGGCCCGCTTCAAAAAACTGGTAGAGACAATCGAACAAACGCCGGCCGAGCCTGTGCAGGAAGAAACAGACGAGAGCTGGATCGACCGGTTGGGCTGGCCTGAAGAAGAGTTGAAAGTGCTGCGCGAGCACACCCGCGGCGGCAAAATCACCACGCTGCCCAACAAGTACAAAAAAATGGGCGTTGTGCTGCACTGGATCTCCACCCTGTTTGAGCCGCAGCGCTTCTACACCGAACAGGAAATCAACGAGGTCTTGAAGTCGGTCTACGAAGAAGACTTCGTCAGCCTGCGGCGGGGGTTGATCGACATGGGGTATCTGCGGCGTGAACGCGGGGGCGGCAAATACTGGGTCACCCCGGCAGACGAAACACCGGAAGCCTGATTTTTATCGGCAACTCAGACAGACCTTGCAGACCGTATGGTGATAAAGACATGCGGGCTGTTTTCATTTCTGTGCTTTAATGGTGCCATCCGCGTAATCATCAGGGAGGAAGACATGAACGCATACGAAGCGATAGCTGCCCGACATACCATCCGCAGCTTTGCAGAACGGGAGATCAGCCCGGAAATCCTGCGCAGGATCCTATCAGCCGGGATGCAGGCACCCACCAACGACCACCTGCGCCGCTGGCATTTTGTGGTGCTGCAAGACCCGCAGAAGCGCAAGGAGCTGCTCGACCAGGTGATTCACCCCGTTAACCGGCAGGCCTCCATCAAGTTTGTCGACAAAGCAGGTATGACCGATCCGGATCAGCGCGCCATGTATATTGACGCCATTCCGCGCCAGTACAGCATGCTCTCTACCTGCGCAGCGCTTGTGCTGCCATTTTTCCAGCAAACGTACCCGCTGCTCAAACCCGAATCCCTTTCATCGCTGAATGGGTTTGCATCCATCTGGTGCTGTGTGGAAAATATCCTGATCGCCGCCGCCAGTGAAGAGATTTTTGGGGTCACGCGCATCCCCTTTGAAAAAGAACGCGACGTGATCAAAAATGCTTTACATATCCCGGATGGCTACGAAACCCCCTGCTGGATTGCGTTGGGGTATCCGGATGCGAATGACAAACGCCACGCTCAGGTGAAAATTGATCTGGATGAAAGAATCCACCTGGATCAATGGTAAACCCCTCGCGAGGGGGAAAAAGCTGAGACCCTGACTTGCCCTTACGGGTCCACCGTGCTGAGCGATTCAAACATGCGTGTGCTCATGTTGTAATAGGCAATCACCTGCACCAGGCTGAGAATGTCACGGTCCGCCACGCCGGCCTCCCGCAGAAGCCGGATATCATCGGGGCTGCAGGCGTTTGGGGCCCGTGTTACCTTGATGGTGAAATCAGCGATTCTTCGCTCACGCAGGCTCAGGCTGGCTTTGGTGAAATCGGTTTTCACCTGTTCTGCAAAGGTTTCATCTCTTGCCGCTCGACCGAGGGCTGCCAGGTGGCTGGCCGTTCAATGCACGCAGCCGTTGTAGGTGGAAACCAGCAATGCGGCAATTTCCCGCTCGCGTACCGTCAGGCCTTTCAGTCCGTCGTGGACGGCGTGTTGAAGCCGATCGACGCACTCTGCCACAGGCGGAATGAGGCTGTTCAGGCGCACCACATCGGGCGTCCTGCCGGTGGATGGTTCGCGGGTGCGCTGATACAGCGCCCGCACCTCTTCGTCAGAGGTTTCATCCGGCACAATTTCGATCCAGGGGTTCCAGGGCATAGCATATTCCTTTGTTGATGGGATGTCTGCTTGTATACCCTATTATCCCTGTTCCGCTCTCAGGTGCAAGCCGGAAAAACCCTTCGGTTTCCCTGCGCCTGGCATACCCTTTCCTGGCGGCAATCCGACCATCAGCCAGAATCTTCAGTAGGATATTTTGTTTCAAACAATTCTTTGACCACCCGGTTGATAAAGCGGTTCAGGCCACGACCCTCCTCGGCCAGTTGCTTCATCGTTTCAATGTTTTCCTCTCCGGCGCTCTGGTAGGTGTACAGATAGGTCCCGTTTGAAAATTCCACCCGGATATAGTCATCCCCAATTTCATAGGCGCGCACGCCTGATTCTCCGCT
>DAISXR010000166.1:0-5142 GCA_036825755.1 Anaerolineaceae bacterium | reverse complement strand
CCATGGTCCCTACATTCAGATGCGGCTTCGACCGGTCAAACTTTTGCTTCGCCATACATCACTCCTGTGAAGAATAACTCCTGATAATTTCTAAACTTGTTTAGCCGTTAATGATCTTCTGTGCAACCGTGTCAGAGACCGGTGCATAGTGATCAAATTCCATTGAAAATACCCCGCGTCCCTGGGTGGCAGAGCGCAATTCGGTGGCATAACCAAACATTTCTGCCATCGGAACTGTAGCCGATGCCGCCTGGGCATTACCGGGACGTGGTTCCATACCTAAAATACTGCCGCGGCGAGCGTTGATCTGTCCGAGCACATCGCCCAGATACTCTTCCGGGACGACCACTTCCACCTTCATGATGGGCTCCAACAGCACCGGCGCGCCTTTTTGTACCGCTTCTTTGAAAGCAAACAGACCTGCCAGTTTGAATGCCATTTCGCTGGAATCCACTTCGTGGAACGAACCGTCGATCAGCGTTATCTCAATATCGGTTACCGGGTATCCTGCCAGGACACCAGTTTCAGCTGATTCGCGGATCCCTTTTTCAATCGGGTTGATGTATTCCTGGGGAATGGCACCCTGGGTGATCTTGTTGACAAAGACAATGCCTTTGCCGCGTTCCGTCGGTTCGGCGTTGATCACCACGTGACCGTACTGACCTTTGCCACCGCTCTGCTTGACATACTTGTAGTTGATCTTGCTGACCGGGCGCGAGATGGTCTCTCGATAGGCAACCCGCGGACGACCAACATTGGCCTGCACCTTGAACTCGCGCAGCATGCGGTCGACCAGCACATCCAGGTGAAGTTCGCCCATGCCGGCGATAACCGTCTGCCCGGTGGTTTCATCAGTGCGCACTCGGAAGGTGGGATCCTCTTCGGAAAGCTTGCGCAGCGCTTCCGCCATCCGATCCTGGTCGGTGGTGGTTTTAGGCTCAATGGCAATATGGATGACCGGTTCGGGAAAGCTGATGCTTTCCAACACGATTGGGTTGGCAGCATCGCAAAGCGTATCGCCGGTAAAGGTTTCCTTAAGGCCCAGGATGGCAACAATTTCGCCAGCCATTACTTCGGTAATGTCTTCCCGACGGTCTGCATACATGCGCAGCAAACGACCTACCCGTTCCCGCTTTCCTTTCACCGAGTTGTAGGTCATCACGCCCTGATTGAGCGTGCCCGAGTAGACCCGCAAATATGCCAGACGCCCTACGTAGGGGTCCGTCACAATTTTGAAGATCAGGCCGGAGAAAGGTGCATCATCCTCGGAAGTGCGGGTAACTTCTTGCTGGTTGTTCGGGTTGATACCGGTAACAGCCGGAATATCCGCCGGAGAGGGCAGATAATCGATCACCGCATCCAGCAGGGGTTGTACGCCCTTATTACGCAGAGAAGTGCCGCAGAAAACGGGGGTTGCCTTGTTGGTGAGCACGGCATGCCGTAGGGCAGCCTTCAATTCGTCCACTGAAATATCCTCGCCCTCCAGGTATTTGAGGGTGAGGTCATCATCCAGTTCAACGATGTGCTCGATGAGCCGCGCGTGGGCATCCTGAGCATGGAGGAGGAGATCAGCCGGAATGTCCATGACAGCCGGTTCACGCCCCATGTCGTCTTCCCAATAGATTGCCTTCATCTCCAGCAGGTCGATGATGCCCTTGAAATCGGATTCTGTCCCGATGGGGATCTGCATGGCAATCGGATTGGCGCCCAGGCGCTTGCGAATCGACTCGATGGTGTGTTCGTAGGAAGCACCTACGCGGTCGATTTTATTGGCGAAGCAAATTCGGGGAACACCGTAGCGGTCAGCCTGTCGCCAGACTGTTTCGCTCTGCGGTTCCACACCCTGAACAGAGTCAAAAATGACCACACCGCCATCCAGAACGCGCAAAGAGCGCTGGACTTCTGCGGTGAAGTCAATATGCCCCGGGGTGTCGATGATATTGATCTGGTAGCCTTTCCATTCAGCCGAGACTGCCGCTGAAACAATGGTAATGCCGCGTTCACGTTCCTGTTCCATCCAGTCAGTGACCGTGGTACCATCATCTACCGAACCAAGTCGATAAGTTTTACCGGTATAGAATAAGATTCGTTCGGTAGTGGTTGTTTTGCCGGCATCGATATGGGCAATGATGCCAATATTACGGTACCGGTCAAGGGGATACTTGCGAGCCATCCAGATCTACTCTTCGTTTCTATCTGTAAATTACATCCGGTAATGCGAGAAAGCGCGGTTGGCTTCAGCCATTTTGTGGGTTTCTTCGCGTTTCTTAACAGCAGAGCCGGTATTATTGTAGGCATCCATAATTTCGCTGGCCAGTTTTTCAGAGAAAGACTTGCCATTGCGTGAAGCGGACGCATCAATAATCCAACGCATCGCCAGGGTTGTTCTGCGGGAAGCAGCAACTTCCATGGGGACTTGATAAGTGGCACCACCAACACGGCGCGGCTTGACTTCCACTGAAGGACCGACGTTCTTGAGTGCCTGTTCCAATACTTCCAGCGGCTCCTTACCGGTCTGTTCTTTTACGATATCCAACGCATCGTACATCAGGCGGGTGGCCAAACTCTTTTTGCCGCGGCGCATCATGCGGGCGACAAACATGGTGATGTACAGGCTCTGATACCGGACATCCGGTATGATAACTCGCTTATCGGGTTTTGCTCTACGAGACATTCAGCTTACTCCCTATCCAAGAAAATGGGGTTAATTAGTTTGCTTTTGGACGTTTAGCGCCATACTTGGAACGTCCCTGTGCGCGTTTGGCAACACCGGTCGTATCCAGGGTGCCACGGACGATGTGATAGCGTACACCGGGAAGGTCTTTTACACGGCCACCACGAACCAGAACCACGGAGTGCTCCTGGAGTTGGTGTCCTTCACCGGGGATATACGCGGTCACTTCGATACCATTGGACAAGCGTACACGGGCGATCTTCCGCAGCGCCGAATTCGGCTTTTTGGGTGTCATGGTTCTCACCACGGTGCAGACACCGCGTTTCTGCGGGGCGCCTTCGGGTTGGCGAATGCGGCGCTGTTTCATCGAATTCAGTGTATACAGCAGCGCAGGTGCCTTACTCTTGGCTTTTTTGGTTTGGCGACCTTTTCTGATCAGTTGGTTAATCGTGGGCACATCTGCCTCCCAGAAATTTGATTGCGATTGGTTTCGCATTCATTGCTTTTCATAAAATGAGACCATCGCAAGTGATGATGGCCTCACCTGGTTTGCCTGAATCTGAATGGGTAAGGTTTCATGGTTACCGCAATGCATTCAGGACGACGGCGAACAATGTTACCACTTTCGCCACTTTACGTCAAGGAATCCAGCCTTACAGGTCGTTGAAATCACCCAACCCGAGCAAACCGGTCCCAATCTTTGGCGGACGGATCTTTTCCTCATCCTTGCCAAACTTGATAATCTCATCGCCTTCTGTAACGGCTTCCACCGCCAGACCCAGGCTTTGCAGTTCTTTCACCAGCACACGGAAGGATGCGGGGATGCTGGGTTCTTCGATCTGCTCGCCCTTGACGATTGCTTCATATGTATTGACACGCCCGGTCACGTCATCCGATTTCACCGTGAGCATTTCCTGAAGCGTGTATGCAGCTCCATAGGCTTCCAGCGCCCACACTTCCATTTCGCCGAAGCGCTGACCACCGAATTGAGCTTTACCGCCCAGAGGCTGCTGTGTCACCAGGCTGTAAGGACCGGTGGAGCGTGCATGAACTTTATCTTCCACCAGGTGGTGGAGTTTGAGCATGGTCATCACGCCCACGGTGACAGGTTGATCGAATTCGTTGCCGCTCTTGCCATCGCGAAGCTGCTGTTTGCCAAGCGTGGGCAGCGGAACGCCCGACTCGAGCATCACTTTCTCGGCTTTTTCCTTCAATGCGACGCCTTCGAGTTTGCCAGCTTCAACATCCTGGGCTTTCAGCCACAGTTTGTGGCAGCTATCGATGGCGGCGTGATCGCGATCCAGACGTTCCTGTGAGCTGAGCTGGCTGACATCAAATGCCATGATCTTTTCAGCATCAAATCCGTGATCCTTCAGCCACTCGGTCAGGTTGGACCGGCGGGCGTAATTGCGTTCAGAGGTCAGGCGATAAACGTCGTATCCCCGCTGCCCCAGATATTGTTCCAGGTACAGCAGACGAACTTCGTCATCGTCTTCGATGGATTCCGGCAGGTATTCCTGCTCTTTGAGCCATTCCCAGCCGCTTTCAACAGCTTCTTTCCACGCCTGATCGATAAGCCAGGCACGGGCGAGTTCGGCTTCGATTTCTTCTTCGCCAGCGCAATCGAACACGGGAGTCACGGCGCGGAAACCCAGCCGCTGTGCCGCCCAACCCAGATGGGTCTCCAGCACCTGCCCGATATTCATACGACCGGGAACACCCAGCGGATTGAGGATGATATCGACCGGGGTACCGTCTTCGAGGAAGGGCATATCTTCGACCGGGACGACCTTGGAGACCACACCCTTGTTGCCATGTCGTCCAGCCATTTTGTCGCCCGCGGTAATCTTGCGGCGCTGAGCTACGGCTACGCGCACCATACGCTCCACACCTGCAGCCAGGTCGGTGTTATCTTCACGGGTGAATTGTTTTACATCCACCACTTTGCCGCGCTCACCGTGCGGAATTCGCAGCGAAGTATCTTTGACATCGCGCGATTTTTCACCGAAGATCGCGCGCAGCAGGCGCTCTTCAGGGGTAAGTTCTTTTTCACCTTTGGGGGTAATCTTCCCCACCAGGATGTCGTTCGGACCGACTTCGGCGCCGATGCGGATAATGCCGTTCTCGTCCAGGTCTTTGATGGTATCCTCACCCACATTGGGGATATCGCGGGTGATCTCTTCCGGACCCAGCTTGGTATCACGGGCTTCCACTTCGTATTTCTCAATGTGGACGGAGGTGAAGCGGTCATCCTGAACCAGTCTTTCCGAGATCAGGATCGCATCTTCAAAGTTACCGCCCTCCCATGAAACAAAGGCGACCACCACATTTTGTCCGAGCGCAATGTGCCCACTGCTGGTGGAGGAGGAATCGGCGATGATGTCACCCTTGTGAACGTTCTGTCCCTTGATCACTGCCGGACGCTGATCGATGCAGGTGCTTTGATTCGAGCGTTGATATTTGCGCAG
>DAISXR010000165.1:0-5154 GCA_036825755.1 Anaerolineaceae bacterium | reverse complement strand
CCTGTTCCTATCCAATGGCTGTAATCTTACTCTGTTTCTAATATACAAGGTTGGGATAAGCGTATTGGCAGCGCCGACGCCGCGAAACCCAACAACGTGGCAATCACACGATCCCTTTTTCCCCGCTCATTTGAGGGGCGGGGACTTTTTGCGGATCAGCTCACCTTATGGAAAACTCAACGAACGGTAAAACGAATGTCATCCTGAGCTCACGTCCGCGCATCACTCACCCCCTGTCATCTCTGCGTGGCGAACTCCCATGATACAAGGATGGGCTGCGTTCATCAGATCAAAAAACTGTGCAGCCCTCTGCACAGTTTTATCAATCAAAATGTTTGCACATGGATTTGCCATGCGGAGCTGTAATTTTGCCGGGGACTAACCTTCCACCAGCGTGCCCACCGGCTCACCCAGCAGAGCGCGGCGCAGTGAGTGCTCATCCCACAGGTTCAGCACCAGAATGGGCAGTTTGTTATCCATGCACAATGAGATGGCGGTGCTGTCCATCACCTCAAGCCGGCGGTTAAGGGTTTCAATATAGGTGAGGTGGTCAAACTTTTTGGCCTCCGGGTGATTGACCGGGTCACAGTCATACACACCGTCCACCTTGGTGGCCTTGATCAACACATCGCACTCAATTTCCATGGCGCGTAAAGCTGCGGCCGTATCGGTGGAGAAGTACGGGTTGCCGGTGCCGCCGCCGAAGATTACCACACGGCCTTTTTCAAGATGACGGGTGGCGCGCCGGCGGATGTAGGGTTCGGCTACTGTTCGCATCTCGATGGCCGATTGAACCCGTGTAACCACCTGCATGCTTTCCAGGGCATCCATCAATGCCAGCGAGTTCATCACGGTGGCCAGCATCCCCATATAATCCGCGGTGGCGCGGTCCATCCCGCCTTCCAGGCCATAACTGCCGCGCCACACGTTCCCGGCGCCGATCACAATGGCCACATCCACGCCCATCTCGCGTACCTCACGTACCAGAGAGGCAATATGCTTGGCCCGGCCCATATCGATGCCATAGCCGTTTTCACCAGACAGTGCCTCGCCGCTGATTTTCAACATGATCCGTTTGTATTTCAAATTGGTTACGCTGCTCACGTCATCTCCTTTGTCTGTATCCTTCCCGTGGTGATCCATCCAGAAAGGAATACCGCGATATTAAAAAAATGCGTTTGTGATGCAAATAACATCACAAACGCCTTTCCTGCCTGCTCCCCTCCCCGGGAGCCGGGGAGGGATGGTTTGCAGGTTTTTGGTTCTGAACTGATCGTCTTCGAAAACGAGTCTCCGACTTGATCATCGAAAAATTTACTCTTCCGAGGTCTCACCTAGTGACCAGCGGCTGAAACGGCGGATGATGATACTCTCGCCGAGCGCCACAATGTTTTCATTCAGCAGATCCTGAATGGTTTTGGCTTCATCGCGAATGTAAGCCTGGCGCATGAGAACCATTTCGTCTTTATATTTTTTGATGGCGCCTTCCACGATGCGGGGCATGATGGCTTCGGGCTTGCCTTCTTCGCGGGCCTTGGCGGTAGCAATTTCAGCTTCATGATCCAGGTCAGCCTGGGGGATGTCCTCTTCGCGGATGTAGAGAGGAGAGGTGGCTGCGATTTGCAGGGCCACTTCATGAGCAAACTTGCGGAACGATTCAGAGCGTCCGACGAAATCGGTTTCGCTGTTTACTTCCACCATCACGCACACGCGCCCGTCGCCGTGAGAGTACAGGTCAATCACGCCTTCTGAGGCTTTGCGGCTGGAACGTTTGTTGGCGGTGGCCAGGCCTTTTTCGCGCAGGATATCCAACGCTTTGTCAAAGTCGCCATCGGTTTGGGTCAGGGCATTTTTGACATCCAGAATGCCGGCACCGGTGGTTTCTCGTAACTTTTTGATCATGTCTGTTGTTACTGCCATTTTGTTATTTCCCTTCAAGTGATTTGTTGCGCAACCAGGGGTTTGCCCGGTCGATTATTCGTTGGTATCGGCGGAATCGTCTGAGTTGTTGTCGCCGGATTCGCCCATTTCTTCTTCAGCCACGGCTGCATCCGCTTCTTCGGTCAGTTCTTCACCGGCAACGGGTTTGCGGGAGGTCAGCTTGGCCAGGGTAGAAGCGCCGAGCAGATCTTCGTCTTCCAGTTCATCTTCCACCAGCGAGGTTGCCGGGGCATAAACGGGGGCGCGTTCCGCTTCAGTTTCAGCCATCAGATCATCATCCTTGCGCAGACCCTTGCCCTCAATGGCGGCGTCGGCAACCTTGCCAACCAGCAGTTTGATGGCGCGGATGGCATCATCATTAGAGGGGATGACATAGTCTACATTGCGGGGATCGCAGTTGGTATCCACCAGGGCGATGACCGGGATCTCACGCAGGTTAGCTTCATGAACGGCGGTGTCTTCATGGGTGACGTCTACTACAAACAGCAGATCGGGGATGCGGTTCATGGTGCGCAGACCGCTCAAACGGGTCTTGAGGCGTTTGATTTCGCGCTCGATCAGCAGGCCTTCCTTTTTGGTCAGGCGGTTGATTTCGCCGGTTTCGAACATGTGCTCCAGGCGCTCCAGCTCACGGATGCGCTGCTGGATGGTTTGCCAGTTGGTGAGGATGCCGCCCAGCCAGCGTTCGGTCACGTACGGCATGCCGCAGCGGGTGGCTTCTTCCTGGATGGTTTCCTGCGCCTGGCGTTTGGTGCCGACGAACAGGACCACGCCGCCCTGGGCCACGGTATCGCGAACCAGTTCATAGGCGTTGGTGAGAGCCTTAACCGTCTGCTGGAGATCGATGATATGGATCCCATTGCGTTCGGTGAAAATATAAGGCTTCATTAAGGGGTGCCATTTATTGGTTCGATGCCCGAAGTGGACACCGCTTTCCAATAAGGCTTTCATGGAAATGATTGTGGACATACTATTCTCCTTTGCGTTTGTCCTCCGCTCCCCATGTTTCGTTTCCCACACTGTTTTGCCCCCAACAGCACGCAAGGAAATTGAATGGAAAGCGTGTGAATTTGTTACTTTCCGCCCACTGCGGCGGAAGCCGATGAAGTATATCATAAAATGTGACGGGCGGGTGGACTTATTTGCTGTTTGAAGCGCCTCTGCCTATTCAAGTTGAAAGGGAGCGCCCCAGTGTCATTTCGTCGCGGCTGGCGGAGGCAGGCGCAGAGAAATCCGCCCGGGAGCTAATTAGCATACGTTTCCATATCTGGAACCCGGTAATTTACCATCAACGAATTGCTGGCGCTTCGCGCCAGCGAAAACGAATAAACGAATAACGGAAAGGCTGCGTTTTACGATTGGATTTGAAACATCAAGTTATTTCATTTTTTGTGCTCCTGACGTGAAAACTATGTTTTCACGCCAGGATCGGCTAAGGGCGGATCTTCGCACGCTTCAATATCTGGAACTTTTTTCTTTCGGCTCCTGTCCGATCCCTCGCGGCGGCGCGGACGCTATTTCCTCGGGATGACAATATGGGCCGGGTCGCACGAGACACGGTTTACTTATCCCGCGGCTGACCAATCCCTTCCAGTGTCATTTCGTCGCGGCTGGCGGAGACAGGCGCAGAGAAATCCGCCCGGGAGCTAATTTGCACACGTTTCCATATCTGGAACCATCCTTACCGTTCCGATGACGCAGAACCTCTTTTCCACTCAAAGAAAGCGCGCCTGTTCATCGTTTTCCGTGTAGAATAGGCATATCACCTGTCGCACAGGAGTTCCCGTATGACCTCGCCTGACAACAACATTGCATCGAAACCGAAAAAGAACTTTTTTCGGACAGCCGGTATTTATCTGATCAGCTATCTTTTATTCGCCATTGCAGTGACCACGCTGGTCTTTCTGCTCTTCCGCATCCGCGCGGATGTGATCATGGTAGCGTTTGAGCTGGGTTATAACAAGGTAATTGTGAGAGGGGCCTCCAACATTGCGGTGGTCCTCGCGGGGATCGTCATGCTGGTGGGGGTGGTGTACAGCGATGATTATCTGCGCCGCGGCATTGAAGCTGGTAAACACTGGAAACACATTTTGCGGATCTATATCGGCACGGCAGCCGGATGGGCGCTGTGGTTTCTGGCGTATTACGCCGCCGTTTTGATCATCTATTAGGAAGATACTCCCGTCACGAAAAATCTGTCCAACCACTCACGGCAGCCATTTTGAACCGTGCTGCCGGTTTTGCGCTATGGTTTCGCGGGAGCATCAAACAGATGGCGCAGACGGGCATAATAACCGGCCAGTTTGGTTTTGACGGCCAATTCCACCCGGCGACGGCCAGCCGGACCGGAAAGGTACCCAGCGCGGATCTTGTTCAACCGGATATGCCAGGTATAAAACTGGATAAACTCAAAATTGAGCCGGTATTGAGGAGATGCGATGAAACGTTTCCCCCAGCGGTACACCTCACCCAGGGCTTTGTGAGCCTGCAGCCACTTGAGACGAATTTCCTGCGTATCACCGCCTACGATTGCCGCATATAGCTGCAAGCGGGCGTAATCAAACGTGAGCCAACCCTTCAACAGGCGGAAGTGATCCCGTTCACCCTGCAAAAGAGCGTTCTCATCCGGAGCAGCCGCATCCAGTTCACTCTCTGCCCGTTCCAGCCAGGTTTGTATGCTCGCATTCTTGTCCAGTTTCTGCGTCAGCAGGGCCGGAGGAGCAAAAATCGGGTCACCCATATCGGCGGGTGGATTCGCCCAGATGCTGTCAATGCCGTGCGATACCACAATCTTCATCTGTTCGGGTTCGATGGTCAGCGCCAGCGAAAAGGCCTGCTCCAGGGCGCGGTAATAACCGACCAGATTTGCTCCGTACACAACCGCGCTGAACTGCCGGATCAGCGCATCCATATCGGCATCGGGGTTCCAGCACAGGCGCGGGAACAGCCACACATTCAACTGCGGCGTGGTCCACGGGTAATCGCCGGTCATCAGCGCCTGCAGGTTATGTACGCCGGCCTGCCGGTAGAATTGCGCGTCCCGCTGGATCACCGTGGGCAGGGGCGGCATCACCGATTTGAACAGCACCGCATCCAGGTAATACTCAAATACCCGCATGGGGGCCGCCCCGGCGGAACGGAAATATTCCACCTGGTCCCGAACTGTTTGGGTATATTTCGGCTGGTTCAACCGGCAGGCGTCATCCGTCAGCG
>DAISXR010000164.1:0-5174 GCA_036825755.1 Anaerolineaceae bacterium | reverse complement strand
ATTTTCGCTCGATGCGAAATCATATTTTTGTAAGCTTTGCTGCTCATACTGTATGTTTCCAGCCATACCAATCATTCCAGTTTGAAATGGTCCACGATGTTGGACAGATCTTCAGCCATTTGCTGTAAAGCACCGGCAGATATGCGAACCTGCTCCACCTGTGTGGAAAGATCCATGGTGGATGCAGTGGCCTCCTGGGTAAGGGCGGAATTCTCTTCACCCATCCGGGCAATTCCTTTGATGGTGCCGGTGATATCTTTGGAATTGGCCGACATTTGTTCCGTGGAAGCCGTGTTTTCCTCCACCACCGCGGATACTGAAATGGATTGATTGGCCAGATCCTGCGAAAGTTTTTGCATATGCTGGACAGCCGTCCGCACCAACCGGGTTTGCTGCCTGACGTCTTCGTTGCTCTGTTTCAGGTGGGTCAACGATGCGCCGGCATCTTTTGCCAGTATCTGACCTTTTCGCACCTCATTTTCACCATCATTCATGGCAGACACGGTACGGGAAATGGCAGATTGAATATCCACAATCAGACCTGAAATTCCTTTGGAGGCTGTCATCGATTCATCTGCGAGATGTCTGACTTCGGCAGCCACCACCGCAAATCCCTTACCGGCTTCCCCAGCCCGTGCGGCTTCGATGGCCGCATTCAGCGCCAGCATATTGGTTTGCGAGGCAATATTCTGAATGGTTTCCAATATGTCGTTAATCTGTTCGGAACGGGCTTTCATTTCCATCACCTGATGGGTGGTCATGGAGACCTTTTCCATGATGCTGTCCATACCGATGATGGTTTTTTCTACAGTTTCAGAACCTTCAGCGGCACTGATGATTGCTCGAGAGGAGCTCTCTACCATTTGCAGAACAGAACCGGAAACGGTTTCTATTGCCGTGTTCAACTCACCAAATAACTGGGTCATTTCGGCGATGGATCTGGATTGATCAACAGCACCGCTCGCGATGCTTTCAATGGTCACTTCCATCTGATCCATCGCCTGAGCCGCGGAAACCAGTTCGGATGACTGGTTGACGGAGCTTTCCGACACCTGTTCCATGGTGTGCGAAATCGCTTCGGTGGCCGTCCTGGCCTCACGAGAAGCGGTCGATAATTCAAAGGCGTTCTTTTTCAGACCCCCGGCATTTTCAGATACGCTGCGGATCTGCCCGCGTAACGAGTCGGTCATCATGGCAAAGGCGGTCGCCAGTTGATCCTGATCTGAGGTAGGTTTGATATCGAGGGACAGATCACCCTTCGCGATTGCATGGGCAGCCTGAGCTATATTGGCAATGTAGCGCCTCATCTGGGTGAAATACTGGCCAATCTCTCCCAGCTCACCGCTCTTAATGATGGTGAGATCCTCCTCAACATCGTCGGGAATCTGTCCACGCGAGAGGACTGCCAGATCATCGCGCAGGTTCAAGATTGGTTTGCTCACCGAGGCACCGACCAGATACCCGGCTACCATACCAACCGGTATCGAGACGGCAAAAATGAGCAATACCACCCAAAAAGCCTGTCGCCGCTCATGCTGAAGGCTTTCAGCGCTCATATCCACGCCCAGCATGGCAGCCACACTTCCGTCAGAACGGTAAATGGGGGCATAGGCGGAGAGGAATGTCCCCCATTGATCGGTGTACACCTCTTCTTCAATCGTTACAGGGGCTGTACTGGAAAATGCGCTTTTCAGCGTCTCAGTCGCATCGGTGTATACCTCACCTGCTGCTGCAATATCATCATCATAACTGCCTTCCACAATGAAAACGATATCTCCATTTTCATTCATCCGCATGGTGTAAAGGTCTTCCGCACCGGCGATGTTTTCATATGCGGAGAAGAGTTGTTTCCTGACTAGTTCATATTCAGTCAGGGTGGTCTCCGGAGAAGCATAGATCGCATCCAGTACATCTCCATCCACACCGGGAGCGGCGGCCAAAACCACATTGCCCACCCTCTCATGAAACGTCTCGGTATAGTTTCTGACAATTACCAGATAGATCGCTGATGAACTGATTGCAGCAATAATGAACGAAAACGCAGTAAACAGGCTGAGTATTTGGATTTGAATTGTGGATAAACGCAAGTGTTTTTTCATAATAAATTCCCGGTACGATTATGCCAAGGATGCCTCAAACCCCGAATAAAATGCCTGTAAAAACAGTGATAATTTTTAAATAATTTCAGACGGCATACCATTTCGGTTTGGTGCCAATGAACATGACTGTGTTGGAGCCTTCACTTTTATCGAATTTATTGTCAATGCATGGAATTTCCTGACAACCTGTACTATGATTGTGTTGGATATAATTGTCCATTGGGATGAAAAATAGTAAGAAATTTTGATCCGGCAAATACCAGACCAGCCAGGATTGACAGGGTCTGATCAATTGATGATTTATGAAAAGGCGGGGAGTGTTTTAGGATGATGGAAATGTGTGGATGGATTTCAGAGACCTTATTCTTAATCCCTATGCGATTCGTGAGTAGCGAGGTAAGGTAATGGATCCGGAATCCTCAGAAATCTACCGAGAAGATAATCTGGGCTCAGCCGCGCAGGGAAATCTATCAGAAGCTGGCTGGCCGGGATTGGCGATTTGTATCAGCCACACCGGCCAGGTACGCACAAACAACGAAGACCGCTTTCGGCTGGGTTTCAAGGACGGCATCTTCATTGTGGCGGATGGTATGGGCGGGCACCTGGCTGGCGAGACTGCCAGCAGCATGGTGGTTGATCTGCTGCCCGATATGCTGCATTCAGGGGTTCAACAGAGCACCGAAACACCCATCCGATATAAATCGATGCTGGGCAACTGCCTGAAGGATTTAAGCCGGTTGGTGAACGAAAAAGGCGCCAGCGAACCCGATTTGGCCGGCATGGGATCCACCGTCGCGGTGGTCTGGTTTACCGATGAACTCGGTACGATTTATCTGGGCAACGTGGGGGACAGCCGAATTTATTACTTCAGGAAGAAAAGCCTGAACCAGCTTTCACAGGATCACTCACTGGCATCATTACTACTATTGAACGGTGAGATAACCGCCGAAGAGGCGCGCCATCACGCTGCCAGAAGTACTCTCTACCGATATATCGGCATGGAGGGTGAGGCGGCCGCGGAACTGCACGATATGCGCGTTCAAAAAGATGATATTTTGCTACTGTGCAGTGATGGAATTACCGATCACCTGACCGATTTCCGCATTCAGGCAATCCTGTCCGAATATGAAGACCTGGGTGAGGCCTGCCAGGCGCTGATTGATTCAGCCAATCGACAGGGCGGGCGGGACAATTTGACGGCCATGTTGCTTAAATGGCAGGGATAAGAGCGCCACTCTACAACGATCAGCCGTAATGAGCTGATAAGCTTTCTTCCGTATGAGTTTTTTGAAATTCGATCGCGAAGACGATATACGAACCTAAATCAATGTTTCCCAGCGTCTGGATGCGGGTATCGTTAATCAGATACATGACCATCCGCCCAAATTATATGGAAGTGGCGTTCAGACTTCGGGTTCACTACAAGGGTCGGCTTGCTTTTCGTGATATTATACAGGCACCGAATCGCGCCATGACCGAATATTCCCGCTGATCACACCTATCCATCATGTCTGAGATTCCATACCGTGCCGCTGCTGATAAACCGAAGATGCCGAAATGGCTTACTGTTTTCGGCATCACGCTGGCCGTGGTGGTAACGCTGGCGCTGCTGCTGTTCATCTACACCGGTACCTTTTCCCGCTTCATCGCCGACGATTATTGTTCGGCCGATTTGCTGCGCAATCATTCTTTCTGGAAAGCGCAGTGGTTGTCATACACAACCTGGTCGAACCGTTACGCCACCATGCTGGTGACCGGCCTGATCGACCCACTGGATACAGTAGGTATACGTCTGCTGCCAGGGGTGTTGATCCTCGGTTTGACCGCAGGGTTGTACTGGCTGCTGCGGCGGGTGACATCGCACATCCGTTATCCTATGCCCGGAATATTCCTTTACGTTCTTGCCGGGTTGAGTGTCTACTTTTCACTGTATACCACCCCAAATCTCTTCCAGTCCTATTACTGGCGATCCGGTAACATCACCTACACAATGCCGGCTGCTGGGCTCATTGTGCTGCTGGCAGTACTGCTTTCTCACACCGGGCGGTCGCGTTCGTGGTGGCAATTGATTTTGGTGGGTCTGTTTGCGTTCTTTCTGATGGGGTTTTCAGAGACCAACGCGGCTTTATTGATGGCTGTATTGTTGCTTGGAACAGGAGTCAGTCTACTGTTGAGATATCGCGCCGGCCGCCCACAGGTCAACCAGGCAGCATGGGTTATAGCGCTTGGGGGCGCTCTGGCTGGATTGGCAGCGGTTTATCTGGCACCCGGAAACGCCATGCGTCTGGAGCAAATGCCGGATCCGCCCTCATTCTTTGAATGGCTGGGACTATCTTTCCGGTATGCCTATGATTACCTGTTTTATGGCATCACCAGTTACATTGTCCCCAGAACGATCAGTTTTGCGTTTGGGTTGGTATTGGCGACACAAATCGACTGGACAGGCATAAAACCCGGACGTCTGGGATTTGCTTTGGGAATCGGGTTGGTGTTCTTATTTCTGCTTACGGCCGCCTGCGTGGCCCCCAGTGTTTACGCTCAACATGCCTATCCGGAAGACCGCGCTATGACCAGCGCCAACATCCTGCTCAGCACAGCGGTGATTGGGGCGGGTTTCCTGGTGGGAATTCTGTTGCGAACCCTTGCCCTGAAAATCCGCGGGGTAAACCCACTGTGTATCCGGCTGGCCGGCGCGGTGCTGATGGCGGTATTTACCCTTTATGTTGTCTACAGTGGTTATCAGGTGGCCGGCAGAATCGATGAGTACCGCCAGCGCGCAGAACAGTGGGATCAACGCGCCGAGCAAATTGAGCAGCTCCGCCAGGCAGGTGATCTGAACCCGCACATCACGGCGCTTGATAGTTTTTATACCGTGCAGGAAATTTCGGGGGATCCAGAGCTATGGGTCAACCAATGCGCGGCCGGTTATTATGAACTGGAGTCGATCACCGCGGAGTAAAGATAAGATGAGCTAATAGAAATATTCACTCAAAAATGAACTAGTAAACAATCACGTCATCTTAAAAGAGGAAACTGGTGGTTTTGGCGGTGGATTTGGACCTCAAAGAGGTACCG
>DAISXR010000163.1:0-5295 GCA_036825755.1 Anaerolineaceae bacterium | reverse complement strand
CGCGAAGATGGTAGCCATCACCAGCGGCTCATACGAGCGGATCAGGTTGAGCAGCGACCGGACGAAATAATAAACACCGCTGCCAACCGGCCCGTGCCGGGTGATGTTGCTGGCTGCCATGAACCCCAGCGGCACCGCGAAAATCGTTCCCACGGTGGTGGCCAGCAGCGCCATGAAGATGGTCACCACCATAGCATCCACCACATCTTTTACCGTACCTGTGAAGGTCAGGCGGGTGTCGGGGGTACTCACATCGGCGCGCAGTTTGACCGGTTGGCCGTCTTTGGTGGCAAGGATCGGTCGGATCTCCACCTCGCGGCTGAACTCGCCGCTGGCATCGGTGCTGAAACGCCCGGCTGCCAGGGTATTGCCGTCAGGGAAGACCCACCACATAGCCACCGGTGTATTGGCGCCCAGTTCATAACCATGCACCAGAAATGACTGGCCCGGTTCACCGCATGGAAGCTCCAGCTCAATGCGCGGACCGCTGATCTGCTGCCCGGCTTCAGGGGCCGCGCCGCACGGCACCGGAAAATCATATTCGTATGCGATGCTGCTGGAGGAGCGGGTAAAGACATCAGCGCGGAAGAACTCGCCCAGGATTTTTTCCGCCTTGGGCGCCGAGACAACCAGCTTGACCGGATCAAACTGGGTGATTTTCAGGCTGACCGCGTATACCACGATCACCGCGATCAAAATCAGCGTAAATCGTACGGGTTTGAGGTATTTCGACAGGGATTTCATGGCTAGCGAATCTTTTCCCGCAAACGCGCGCTGAAGAAGTCAAGCGTGATCACCACCACCGCAATGGCGATGAACGCGCTGGACAGGGAGCGGTAATCACCCAGCAAAATCCACTGGTACAGGTAAAAGCCAATTCCGCCGCCGCCCACAAAGCCGATGATGGTGGATGAGCGCACATTGATATCCCAGCGGTAGATGGTGAGTGCGGTGAAGGATGGCACGATTTGCGGGATAACCGCGTAGCGCACCACCTGGGTCCAGTTGGCGCCGGTAGCCCGCACCGCCTCAATTGGGCCGGGGTTGATGCCCTCGATCACCTCAGAGTACAGCTTGCCCAGCGCGGCGATGGTATGCACCGTGATGGCCAGCATGCCCGGGAACGGCCCCAGCCCCACGATCACTACAAAGATGATGGCCAGGATGAGCGCCTCGATGGAGCGGAAGAAATTGAGCAGGGTGCGCACCACATAGTAGATCACCATGGTGACCGGGTTACCGCCCATCAGATTGCGGGCCGCCAGAAAACTGATCGGCAGGGCCAGGATGGCGCCCAGTGTGGTAGCTACCAGGGCCAGCGCGATCGTCTCATAGATGCCCTGCAGCAGATACCCGGCCGTTTTGGTCAACTGGATGCCTTTGATCTGCTTGACCTGTGACACCGTCGGCTGATGAAGGGTGGGCGAGGTGGGGTCGGTGGAGTTGGTAAGCACGCGCGGCGGCACCTGGATGAAGAAGGATACCTTTCCTTCCGCATCAGCCATCCCCTCCCACTTTCCAGCCTGCGAAGAGATGGTATCGATCCAGTACAAGGTGACCGGATAATCCGGCCACAGGCCCTCGGCGTTGATCGACAGAAATTCATTGACGTTGGCGCAGGACGGGGTGATGTACACCCGTACTCCGTTCACGGTCTTGTCGGGCAGCGGCGGATCCGCAGAGCAGGGCACCTCAATAAATGCCCAACCCTCCTTCACTTCCGATTTTGATTCAAAGAAACTGGGCCGCAGCATGGGTTTAATTACCGCGGAGGCCCGTTCCTGGTTCTGGAAGAGCGCCGCGGGTTTGAAATCAGTTACCCGGGAACCGATGCCAAAAGTCAGCACCAGCCAGATCAGCACCCCCACAAACATGGGGCTACGGCTGGCCGGCAGCAGGGTATCGATAATGTTCCAGACCCAGAAAAGACCCGCTACATAATACCAGGCCGGCACCTTATACCACAGCACTGTGAGCACCGCGGTAACCGCCAGCAGCAAAATGGTACTGCCCCGTTTGGTGCGGCCCTGAACCATCTGCCCCAACCCCGGTACCAGCATGGACAGAACTACCGACAGAACAAACCAGCCTTTGCCCGTTCTTTTTCCTGCCGGTCTGGTCATTATGAACCTACCATGGTGGCTTTGACTTCCTGGGCTTCTTCACCGTAGATTTCTTTGAAGCGGGCCCGGTTGATTTCCTGCGGGGAGCCCTCAAACACTTTAAGGCCGTCTTTGAGAGCAATCACATGCGTGGCATAGCGCTGAACCAGATCGAGGAAGTGCAGGCTGCAGATCACCGTGGTTCCGCGGTTTTTGTTCAGCATTTCAAGATACTGCAGAATACTGTGCGCCAGAACGGGATCCAGGCTGGCAACCGGTTCATCGGCCAGTACCAGGGTGGGTTCCTGCATCAGGGCGCGAGCAATTCCCACCCGCTGCTGCTGCCCGCCGGAAAGCGCATCGGCGCGTTCTTCTGCCTTATCGGCAATGCCCACGGTCTCCAGCGCCTGCATGGCCAGTTTGCGGTCTTCACGCGACCACATGCCAAACAGCGAAGGCAGTATGCTGACGTATCCCAGCCGGCCGCTGAGCACATTGGTGATCACCGACGAGCGTTTGACCAGGTTAAACTGCTGGAACACCATGCCGATATGCCGGCGGATATGACGCAGCTCACTGCCCTGGGCGGCCGTGACATCCTGCCCGTTCCAGATAATCTGGCCTGAGGTGGGATCAATCAGGCGGTTGATGCAGCGCAGCAAAGTGGATTTCCCTGACCCGGAAAGTCCGATGACGACCAGAAACTCGCCGTCAGGTACCGTGAAACTGACATCGGTCAATGCCTGGGTACCGTTCGGGTAAACTTTGGTTAAATTCTTAACTTCGAGCACGGTATCCTTTCGAAAAAAGAAAGGGCTGTCTGGCCTTTCGTTCAGACAGCCCTTTTGGTTACTTGCTGCTAGTTGATTGCAGTGGTGTAATCGAAACCGGCCGCCTGCAGATAGACGCGGAATTCATCGTAGAAGGTGTCGTCAGTCTCTTTGACCGACTCGAATTCATAGATGGCTTTGAGGATGGCTTTGCCATCTTCGGTGGCTGACAGATCCAGGAAGGCCTGTTTAATCTTCGCGACCAGTTCAGGGTCCATTCCGGTGGCAAACGAAATGTTATCGTTGGGGATAATGGGATCGGTGCGCCAGATCACATCGATCTTGTCCATCACGTCCGGGATGGATTCCTGCAGAGCAGGGTTGGTGCGAACATCAATAAAGGTGGCGCCGAAGTCGCAGATACCGCCGGCATTTAACGCGGTGACCACGGTGGGGTGCCCCTGAACAAAAGCGGCTGCCTGGGTGGTAATACCCAGATCGGCCAGGTAGCCGGCCGGGATGATGTAGCCGGAGGTCGAAAGCGGATCAGTCCAGCAGGGTTTCTTGCCTTCAAACTGCGCCAGGGCGGTGGCAGCGTCAGCGGTGTTGGTATTGGTTGCGGGATCAAAGTACGATGTGAAACCGCTGGCTTTGGCGGCGATAAACTGCGCCCCGTAGAAGGTGGAACCATAGCGTTCCACGATCAGGCCTACATCCGCATAACCCTTATCATGGGCAACCAGATAAGCAAAGGTGGGGAACAGAGCCACATGCGCGTTGCCGGAACCCATAGCCTCGATCAAAGCGGCGTATGAGGTGGGGATGTTCGGTTCAAAAACCAGACCGGTGGCTGCAGACAGAGCGTCCACCAGCGGGCCGCCGCTTTCCACAATCTGCTGACTGGTCATGGAAGGCGCAAACGCCAGGATAATGGGGTTCTCGGCAGTGCCCAGTTCGGCAGCGGGGGCTTCGGTCGGCGCTGCTGTTGGAGCTTCAGTTGGGGCTTCTGTGACAACCGGCGCTTCGGTAGGGGCTTCGGTCGCTTCTTCCACAACCGGGGCCTCGGTGGCGGGTGCCTGCGTGGCGGCAGGGGCTGCACATGCGCTCAATACCATGGTGCTGATCACCAGCACGGAAAGAATGAACAGTACGCTCAGCTTCTTCATTATTCAATCTCCTTGACAAATTAGATCCGGCAACAAGTTTCTCAATACTTTCTATTATAGCGAGATTTACCATGCGCGCATGATAAATAAGCCGTTACTTTACGGATTTTACATCTGTAATTCAAACGCTCAGGGAAAGAGACTCCTGACGGTATAATGGGGTCAGCCTGTTTTCTTTCAGGAGATTCCCATGTCACAATCAGATGACGAATGTCTTTGGCCGGGTCGAAAACCGGATTTTTCGCAGCTTGAAGCAGTTTGCCGGCGCGAGATACCGGAACGCCTGCCGTTTATCGAGTTATTTGCCGATCCCGAGGTGATCGGGGCGATTTTGGGTGAAACATACATCCCTTACAACCGCCAGAATCGCAGTCAATGCCAGGCCGGGCAGCTCCAGCGCATCCGTTTCTGCCGCAAGGTGGGCTGGGATTTTGTCTGGCAGCCGGTCAACATGGATTTTTACCAGGAACAGCTTTCAGCCGATGATACCGCCGCCCTGCCGCGCAGCCAGCGCCGCTGGGTGGATGAATCGCATGGCGTGATCCAGACCTGGCAGGATTTTGAACAGTACCACTGGCCTGAGTGGGCCTCGCACAATGACGCCGATTTTGAGTTTATGGCTGCCAGCCTTCCGGAAGGGATGAAGATGACCTTTACCACCGGCGGCGTTCTGGAATGGGTGATGTGGCTGATGGGGTTCGTGCCGTTCTCCATGGCGCTGTACGAGCAGCCGGATCTGGTGGAAGCCATGTTCCAGCGCATCGGCGATCTGTTGGCCGGGGTGGTGGAGAAAGCGGCTTCCCTGCCTGGGGTGGGCGCCTTCTTTTTAGGCGACGATATGGGCTACAAGACCGGTACCTTTATCAAGCCGGCGCACATGCGCAAATATGTTTTCCCGCAGCAAAAACGCCTGGCGCAGATCACCCATTCACATGGGCTGCCGTTTTTGCTGCACGCCTGCGGCAATCTGGAAACGATCATGGATGACCTGATTGACGAGGTGGGTATTGACGCCAAGCATTCATATGAAGACAGCATCCTGCCTGTAACGGAAGCCAAACGACGGTATGGTGAGCGCATTGCCATTTTAGGCGGGGTGGATGTGCATTTTTTGTGCACCGCCACGGAAGAAGAGGTGCGGGCTTACACCCGCCGCGTACTGGAGGAGTGCATGCCGGGCGGCGGGTATGCCCTGGGCACCGGCAACTCGGTGGCCAATTACATCCCGGTGCGCAATTACCTGGCTATGCTGGATGA
>DAISXR010000162.1:0-5543 GCA_036825755.1 Anaerolineaceae bacterium | reverse complement strand
CAACAACATCCACACGCAGCAGATGATAGCTGGTCGCCGGATAATGCCCTGATGGGGGCTGATGTTTGCATGCATGTGGGCTTCGGTCCGGTACGGATCAACCAGACGACCGGTTCCATGGTGTCTCTGCTGCACCCTGAAAGCCCAATCCACTGGCTGACCGGTTCGGCGGCACCCTGTTTGAGCCTGTTTAAACCGGTATGGATGGATAGCGGATTGCCGGATTTGGGTAAATCTCCTTCTGGCGTATTCGAAGCCGGCACCTATTGGTGGGAGCATGAAAAGCTGCACCGGTCGGTGATTATGGATTATCAGCATCGCAAAGAGATGATCGCAGCCGAACAAAAGACCCTGCAAAGCGAATTCATCAGGCTGGCGCTGGAAGCCATGAACGAGCCACAAACTGTTCGAAAGGAAATCACCAGAGATTGTTTTCAAAAAAGCCTGGCATTTTCGCAAAAATGGGCAATGGTGGTCTCAGGAGAGGCCGTGCAAAAAGAGCCGGCGTTCTGGTACAAATCGGCGTGGAAAAAGATCAACCAGGAGGCAAAACTGATCTTGTGATTTCCTTGTTGATTTGAGTTGGTACTTATGTAAGAATTATTTATAATTATGGAGAGATCAGGTTCATACAGACATGACATTTCAATTTACGCTGCTGGGTAATTCTGTAGGACTCAACCTTCCCCAATCGATGATCGCCTGGGGATTGCTGTTTTTGTACCTGATTGTCATCTACTGGCGATTGTCTTACTGGCAGCGAGACCCGCACCGTCAACAGCGCAGCCAGGCTGCACTGTTCGCTTTTCTCTTCATCCTGGTCCCGGTCACCACCCTGTTTTTCATTCTTTCACCGGAAAGCTTTTCCAACGGGGAAGAATCCCTGTATACGCTGAGTTCGTTTGGATATTTTTTGCCGGTGTTTTGCGCCGTCCCGTGGATGCTGGCAGCGGGCGTGTTGATTCCGATGCAATCAGTGGTGCTTGGCTTTGTATCCGGCGCCATTCTGGCGTTATTTGGCACTCATTCCCTGTTCACACCATTCGAATTTGCCGGTTCCGCCTTGATATTCTCGGAATTGATCCGCAGTCAATATCGCGGGAATACGTTCAAGATAATCCGCTCTCCCTTTGGGGCGGGGGCGGTTACCGGGTTGTTGTGGGTGGCGCTTTCCTTATTCAACGGAATCCTGGGCGGGGCAAACAATCTGGCGGAGATGATCAGCGGGGACCTGAAATCGGCGGTGATCACGGCATTCGGGATGACAGCGGTGTTTGCCATAAGCGGCGTGGTATGCCAGGTTGCATCGCGCATGCTCAAAGACCTGTGGGTCAAACCATCCTTTTTGCTGCCTGTACCCGATGAGAAGTTGATTACTCGCCGGTTCCTGACCGGGATCGGACCCTTCATTTTTACGTTGTTAATTTTGCTGCTGGTGGGCATCTGGTGGACGGCAGGACATTCCGCCCGCCTGTTGGTGCGGGAACGGATGGCCGGGTCGGCGGAAGTCGCCGCCAACAGTATCCCCTATTTCACCAATACCGGGCAAAACCTCATCCTGCAAATTGCCCGTACGATCCCCCGCAGTGAGGATAGTGAAAAGGATATTCAGATCCTGCTCACTTCGAGTCTGACGAACATCCCCTTCTTCAATGAATTGATCTACGTGGATGCCGCCGGAAGACCGGTGGTCACCGTCCCGGAGACGGATCTCAGTTTATACCCCGCCGAACAAACCGGGCTGCAAAAAGCTGCCCAGGGTCTGTTGTACGGGAAATACATCAGCTTTACCAACTCGAGTGCCAACCCCGTTTGGGTATCATTCATCGCGCCGGTCAAAGGCAACCAGGATAACAAAGGGTATCTGATCGGAAGGACGGCGCTGGGCAGCAACACCACTCTGCAGCCGGTCATCACCCTGCTGAACAGCTTTTCCGGCATGGGTGGCGAGGGGTACATCATCGACGAACAGGGGCAGGTGATCTATCATCCGCAAGCCAAATATCTGCAATCCACTTATCCGGGCGAATTGGCATCAGATGAGCGGTTCTTTACCATTCAAACCACCAATGGCACCCCGTTGATGCTTTACTACAAACCATCCCCCGACCATGACTGGGCGGTGGTGCTTGCCCTGCCGGCAGGAGAAATTCAAAACGAGACGCTCAAACTCGCCATTCCGCTGGTCTTCATGGTACTGGTGGTGAGCGGATTGGTATACCTGGTGATGCGCTCGGGATTGAACTCCATCACCCATGCCGTGCGACAGCTTACCGAAGAAGCAGAACGGATACAAAAAGGGCAGCTCGACCACGTTCAATATGTGCGCGGCGAGGATGAAATCGGACGGTTGGGCGTTGCCTTTGAGCAAATGCGACTGAGCGTCAAAGATAGGGTGGATGAGCTGGAATTGCTGCTGCAGGTGAGCCAGGGAATCGCAACCAGCCTGGATATTGAGGAAGCGATTGAGCCAATTTTGACTGCGACGATGAGCAACGGCGCCAGTATGGCGCGAATCGTTCTGGTGCCCGATACCTCCCTGGACCCGATCAATACCGAGATCGAGCGGTATGGCGCCGGAGAAATGAACAAGCATTACGGTTATCTGGATGAGCAGGTGTTGGCGCTGACCCGCAACCGGGATTCGATCACACTGAATAATCTGATGCGCGGCAGAGCGCTGCGCTTGAACAGCGAAGCCTTGAATCCATCCGCGCTTATATCCGTGCCTCTGCGCTACCAGGGGATATTCCTGGGAATATTGTGGGCGGGATATGACCAGCCACGCGGCTTCACCCAGGAGGAAACGCAATTTTTGACCAACCTTGCGGATGACGTTTCCCGTTCGCTGGCAAACATCCGGTTGTACCGAACCGCCGAACTCGGCAAGCAAAGACTGGAAGCCATCCTCAACTCCACCCCGGATCCCACTTTTGTGATCGACAAGGCGCACCGCATTATCATGGCGAACCCGCCGGCGGTCGAATTATTCGAAGCGGGTGAGTTCTTTGTGGAGGGGAAGTCGGTCGATGAAGCGATCCGCAACCCGGTACTCAAGCTGCTGATTCAAAAGGGTGAAACCAACCAGGAAGTGCGGCTGCAGAACAATAAGGTCTTTTATGCTTATCAATCGGATATGATGATCGATGGGCAGTTTACCGGAAGGATGTGCATTCTGCGGGACATCAGCTACTTCAAGGAAGTGGACACCATGAAGTCGGAGTTCGTCTCCATGGTCAGCCACGACTTGCGTGCGCCGCTGGCATTATTGCGCGGCAATGCCACCATGCTCACCATGGTGGGCGAGCTGAATGAACAACAGAAGAATTACACCAAAAAGATCCTGGGTGGGATAGAGACCATGTCGAGCATGGTGAATAACCTGCTGGATATGGACCGCATCCAGGCGGGCATGGCGCTGCAGATCGCCCCGGTGAAAGCGATCACAATCGTCAAAAAAGTGATGGGCAACTTGAATTCACAGGCAGTGCAGAAGAACATTCAACTACTGCTGGATGTGGAAGATGGCTTCGACCCCGAAGTAAATGCCGATCAGGCGCTCATCGAGCGGGCGCTCTACAACCTGGTGGAAAACGGAATCAAATACACTCCGGTCGGCGGTACGGTCAGGCTGGGCATCGCCGATCACGGTGAGAAAGTGTTATTTACGGTAAAAGACACCGGAATGGGGATTGCACCGCTCGATATTCCCAAGCTGTTCGATCGTTCCTTCCGGTCTTCGCAGCGGGAGGGTTTCTTCCAACGCGGATCGAGCCTGGGGCTGGCAATTGTGAAATCCATTATTGACCGGCATGGCGGAAAAGTATGGGTGGACAGCCAACTGGGAAAAGGCAGTACTTTCTCATTTGAATTGGCAGCGGTGGAAGTTCAGGCGGAATCCGAAGCTGAAGATGATACAAATTCGGGCAAGGCGTAAATTGCACCTTGACAGAGTATTGACTTATTCTGTATAATACACTGTCATGCAAAATTAGCGGCTATTATCAAAACATTAAAGCGCAGGAGTAAACATCCCCGGCGCTTCTCTTAATTTCAGACGGATTGGTCCCGTACAGACATCAGGAGGTATTTAGTGGAAACCAAGGGCTTAAAAGCACTTCGAATTAATCTTGCCTCCCCAGAAACCATTAAAAGCTGGTCGTATGGCGAGGTCTTGAAACCAGAAACAATCAACTATCGGCGATTACGCCCGGAAAAAGACGGATTGTTCTGTGAAGCGATTTTTGGTCCCACCCGCGACTGGCAGTGTTACTGTGGAAAATATAAGAACCCTCGATATAAAGGTATTGTATGCGACAAGTGCGGTGTTGAAGTAACGCGATCTTCCGTCCGCCGCGAGCGGATGGGGCATATCGAGCTGGCAACTCCAATTGCGCATATCTGGTACACCCGAAGAATACCATCCTATCTTGGCTTGTTACTGGATATTTCCCGCCGAAACCTGGACCGGGTGCTGTATTTTGCCCAGTATATTGTCACCTATGTGGATGAAGATGCCCGCAACAAGGCATTGAAACGTCTTGAAGACGAGATCAATGTTTCGGAACGTGAACAGGCAACCGTGATCAACGCCAAAATCGTTGAAGTTAAAAAGAACCGGGATGCCAAGATTGCTGAACTGAAAAACCAATATGACATCGATAAAATCGGTGAAGATGAATTATCCTTCCGCTGGGAACCGGTTTCCAAGGAAGCCCAGCAGTTGGAAGAAACTCTGCACGAGAAGATGGGTACAGCCCTTACTTCTGCTGTTTCCTTTAAAACGTTAGGGATCGAAATAGTCAAAGCTGGCGCGGTGGTGGACAACAAACACATTTCCGCCATTCAAAAAGCCGCCAAGGAACGCTTCAACGAGATCGAAGCAGATGTTAAAAAATTGCAGCAGACCGAACAGGAAAAGCTGACGATCGAAGTCGAGAAATTCAAAGCTGAAGCCGACCTGGAAATGGAACAGCTTCGCAGCCAACTGGAAGATCAATCCATTGCCTCGCAGAACCAGAACTCACGCGCCCGCGACGAACTGCAGGAACTGCGTCCTTTCACCTTCTTAAGCGAACCGCGTTACCGTGAGTTGAAGATGCGCTGGGGTCAGGTGTTCCGGGCTGATATGGGCGCAGAGGCTTTCTACGATATTCTGCGCCGCCTGGACCTGGAAAAACTGGCTGAGGAACTTTGGCACGAGGTGAAAACCACGCGCAGCAAGCAGAAACGCAAGAAGGCTACCACCCGCTTGAAGGTGGTGGAATCCTTCCGCCGTTCAGGCAACCGCCCCGAATGGATGATCCTCACCATTCTACCGGTGATCCCTCCCGATCTGCGCCCGATGGTGCAACTGGATGGCGGACGCTTCGCCACTTCAGATCTCAATGACCTCTACCGGCGCGTGATCAACCGCAACAACCGCCTCAAGAGACTGCTGGAACTGGGCGCTCCTGATGTGATCGTGCGGAATGAAAAACGCATGCTCCAGGAAGCAGTTGACTCACTGATCGATAATTCACAGCGCGGCAAGGCGCTTTCAC
>DAISXR010000161.1:0-5619 GCA_036825755.1 Anaerolineaceae bacterium | reverse complement strand
GGGCGTTACGCGGTGATGGACTGCATGGGTCTGCCGATGCCGGATAAATGGGCAAAGTTGGTGCAGTGGGTGCAGGACGGCCCGTATGAAATGGAAAACCGCCCCTGCCTGGAGGAATGCCTGACCCCCGAGTACTTGTTTGAACCGGCTTCCATGCCTGACCAGGTGGATGAAGCGCTGCATTTCCTGCTGTATCTGCCCATCCGCGAATAGACCACAGTACAAATTGTTTACACACAACGGCCGGCTGTTTCAGCCGGCCGTTGTGTGTAGGAACACCATTCAGTGCTCAACTTCTCATTTGATAAAGGTATTGTTGCGTAAATCCCTGAAGGCCGTTTGCAGTTCTTCATTGGTGTTCATCACAATCGGTCCGTACCAGGCTACCGGTTCTTTGAGCGGCCGGCCGGAGATAAACAGAAAGCGAACTCCTTCCTCGCCAGCCTTCACCTGCACCTGCTCGCCTACATCGAACACCACCAGCGCGTGATTGCCCAGCTCGCTGGAACGCTCCAGATCGAAATAATTGCTGCCTTCGGCGTCATAAGAGAAGGGATTCTCCTCACGGCAGAAAACACCGCTGCCCTTGAACACATACGCGAACGCGGTATGATCCGGCGGGGTGGGGATGGCGTATTCCGTTCCGGGCGCCAGGCTCACATCCAGGTAGCGCGGCTGGATGGCTACGTTTTCCGCCGGGCCGTGAACGCCGGCATAATCGCCGCAAATGACGCGCACAAATACGCCTTTCTCAGGTTCCACGGCCGGAATATCGGCATCCAGAATATCCTGGTAGCGCGGCGGGCTCATCTTGAGCGCGCTCGGCAGGTTGGCCCACAGTTGAAACCCGTACATGCGGCCCTGCGGGTCGCCCTCGGGCATCTCCTGGTGCATGATGCCGCTGCCGGCGGTCATCCACTGCACATCACCCGGCCCGATCACGCCTTTGTTGCCCAGGCTGTCAGAATGTTCCACCCGCCCCGCCAGCACATAGGTGATGGTCTCGATGCCGCGGTGCGGATGCCACGGAAAGCCTTTCTCATACAGATCGGGCGAATCTCCTCTGAAATCGTCGAGCAGCAGAAACGGATCAAAGACACGTGTTTTTCCAAACCCAAACGCCCGGTGCAGATGCACCCCGGCGCCTTCCAGTGTTGGCTGGCTCTTAAAAAGCATTTTGATCTTTCGATTGGTTGGCATGATGCTCCTTTCCCCCAGACTTTGCGTATGCGTTAGCAGAATAAATGATTAAGATTCATTAATATTTTACCCTTTCAGGTCGTGGTATGCCATGCATTGAGGGTTTTCTCGCGATTGAAATGTAGAACTTTTATGTCATTTCGAAGGGGAAGCGAAATGGTTTTGTTCGCTTCCCCGGAGAAATCCGCCCGAGAGCCGGTAATAATAGTTCCAGATATGGATACGTGAAGAATTACCCTTGGGCGGACATCCATGCATAGCCGGATGATCAATCATCCGGCTATACAACCACGCCTCATGAATGAGGCTTACCTGTTAACCATAGTTTCCAGCAGCCGGATTGATCCGGCGCGGTAGTTAGCACGTGGATTGATCCCGTGCGGGTTATCACGGCAAAGCCCAACAATCACGGTACCAGATATGGAAGCGTCAACGATCTGTCCCCGGGCGGAGATATCCGGGCGTGAAAAATCCGCATATAGCCGGATGATCAATCATCCGGCTATACAACCACGCCTCATGAATGAGGCTTTGCAGTGCGTCAAATATTCTGACAGCCGGATTGATCCGGCGCGGTTGTTAGCACGTGGATTTATCCCGTGCGGGTTATCACGGCGAAGCTCAACAATCATGGTTACAGGTACGAGAACATTTTTGATCAGCTCTCGCAGATAGTCCGCGCGCGGATAGTCCGCGCGCGGATTCCCCGGGTCAGACAGCCAAAATCTGTGTTAACATTTCCCCATCACAACGGGAGAAATGGATCATGGAATATCGCAATTTGGGTAAATCGGGTTTACAGGTTTCTGTTATTGGCATTGGGGGCAATCGTTTTGGACATGAGAAGATGCCCCAGCAAGAGGTCAACCGCGTCATCGACGCCGCCGAAGAACTGGGTATCAACTTCATTGACACGGCCAATGTATACACCGGCGGGAATTCGGAAATGACGCTGGCCAAAGCATTGAAGGGCCGCACCAACCGTTTTATCGTGGCCACCAAGTTTTTAGTGCAGATGGATCACTCCATTAAAATCCCCAACCACTGCGGGGCATCGCGCTATCACCTGATGGACGCCATTGAAGGCAGCCTGCGCCGCCTGGAACGCGATCACATTGACGTGTACTATCAGCATGCCTGGGATGACACCACCCCCATTGAAGAAACTCTGCGGGCGCTGGATGACCTGGTACGCGCCGGCAAGGTGCGATACATCGCCGCCTCCAACTTTTTTTCCTGGCAGCTTGCGCACGCCAATCTGCTGGCGGAAGTGCGCGGGTGGACGCCTTTCATCGCCGTGCAAAACGAGTACAACATGTTTGACCGGCTGGACGAGCGCGAGGTGCTGCCTTTCTGTAAAGAACACAATGTGGGGTACATACCGTACTTCCCGCTGGCGAGCGGTTTTTTGACCGGCAAATACAAACGCGGTCAGGCATACCCGCAGGGTTCACGCGCCGAAGACTTTGTGAAAGCCGGGCGCGAGATCCCCTACAACACCGACTGGCATTTTGACCGGATTGAAGCGCTGGAAAAATGGGCGGTGGAACGCGGGCATACCCTCACCGAACTGGCCCTAGCCTGGCTGCTGGCCCGTCCGCATATCTCATCCGTTATCAGCGGCGTCACCCGTCTGGATCAACTCTCCAGCAATGTACGCGCCGCCGATTGGCATCTGAGTGAGACTGAATTCAATGAAGTGAACGGGATTCTGGAGAAGCCGGCCGGTAAATAAGCTTAACGGGTTTTAACCTTTGCCGGATACAATCTGTTGCATGATGAAACGGAACATTGAAGCATGAACATGCGCAGTTTTCTCAGCCGGTTATATCTTGGCGGCGGGGCTCTCCTCGCCGCCAGTTATCCTCTCGTCATCGAGCGGCTTTCACTTCAGATCAATACCTATCGCATCCCGGTTCGCCGTTTGCCACAGGCTTTTGACGGGTTCACCATCATCCATCTGGCCGATCTCCATTACGGCCCGCTTTTATCTCTCAACGGCGTTCAGCAGGTGGTGGATCAGGTGAACTGCATGGAAAGGGATATTGTGGTGAATACCGGTGACAACCTGGTTCACCATGGCAACCCGCAGGCGGTAGATGAAGTCTGGCGGGTGCTGACGCAGTTGAGTGCTCCGCGCGGGGTGTATTCGGTGCTGGGCAATCACGATCACTGGGGCGGCGCAGGCCGCTCACTGGCCTGGATGGAAAAAAGCGGGCAGAACCTGCGTCACCGTTCGGTGGCGATTGAGAAACACGGCAACCGGATCTGGTTGGGTGGAGCGGGTGATTTTCGGGCAGACGAGCCGGGTATTGACGCTGCCTTTGCCGGGGTGCCGGACGAGGAATGCAAGATCCTGCTGGCGCACAACCCCGATACCGCCGATTTACCTTTTAATACCTCAGTTCAACTGGTGCTTAGCGGGCACACGCACGGAGGGCAGGTAGTTCTGCCGTTTCTGGGGCCGCCGGTGCTGCCGGTGCACAACCGCCGCTATTCCAGCGGATTTATACGCTCTGATCATACCAATTTGTTTATCTCACGTGGGATCGGTTCCACCGCGCCCATTCGGTTCAATTGCCCGGCAGAAATCGCAGTTTTAAAGCTCACACCGGAAGCTTAAACTCCAGTAATACTCTTAAATAGATTGGCCAGAGAAACCCGCTCTGGCCTGATATTCGTTGATTCGTTTATCCGTTGTCCCGAGAAAATGCCTGTCAGAAGTTTACCGCTGATCCATCCATCCCATTCGTGGATGGCTCATTTACAGATACTGGCAAATCACCCAAATACCCAATCCGGGTTGTATCTTTACGGCCAATCCTTAGAATCCCAGCCGTATTTGCCGCGTAAAGGCACAAACGCCACCGGAATGTTCTTCCGGTTGGTGAATTCGCCCTCATGCCGTCTCCACACCTGCAGGCTTTGATTGAACCGGTCACCCACGGGGATCACCAGCCGTCCGCCCTCTGCCAGTTGATCCAGCAACGTCTGCGGGGTATGGGGGGCGGCGGCCGTCACCACAATGGCGTCATACGGGGCGGCATCCGGCCAGCCTTCAGAACCGTCACTCTCGTGCACGAACACGTTGTGGATATCCAGGTTCTTCAGCACCTCCAGGGCATGCCGGGCCAGTTCGCCATAGCGTTCCACGCTGTGTACGGATGCAGCCAGTTGAGCCAGCACCGCGGCCTGATAGCCTGACCCGGTACCCACTTCCAGTACATTATCAGAACCGGTCAGCTCCAGCAGTTCGGTCATCAATGCCACAATGAACGGCTGTGAGATGGTTTGTCCCTTTCCGATGGGAAGTGGAAAATCTTCATACGCCAGAGATTGCTTCTCGGCGGGAACAAAGGCATGCCTGGGAACCACGCGCATGGCTTCCAGCAGACGCGCATCTTTCACGCCGCGCCGTTCCACCTGGCTGGAAACCATCAGATGCCGCTCACGTTCGTAGGGCCATTTGGTCTTCATGACATCATTATAGCAAAATCAAGCCTTCACCCGCGCGGGGTTATAATACAGGTTTGCGTAAAGTAGAAAACATCATGGGAAAACGGAATGACACCAACACTGAATTATGTGATTGACCTGGCGCGCAAGGCGGGCGGGATCCTCCGCCAGCGGTTCGCCGAACCTCATCAAATCGAGTACAAAGGAGTAATCGATATCGTCACCGAGGCCGACAAGGAATCGGAGCGCTGCCTGATTGGCCAGATCCAGCGGGATTTCCCGGATCACACCATTGTCAGCGAGGAAAGCGGGCAGGTGAATGGATCAAGTCGGCACACCTGGTACACGGATCCGCTGGATGGAACTACCAACTTTGCCCACGGCGTGCCGATTTACTCGGTTTCGATCGGGTACGCGGTGGATGGGATAATGACGCTGGGAGTGGTGTATGACCCTATGCAGGATGAATGCTTCAGCGCTGAACTCGGCCAGGGAGCATGGTTGAACGGTAAACGCATTCATGTATCCCCGGAAACGGATCTGAATAAAAGCCTGCTGGTCACCGGTTTTCCATACGATATTCGAACCAACCATCACAACAACCTGGATCACTATGCCTGGTTCTCCACACATGCCATGGCCGTTCGCCGGTTTGGATCGGCAGCCCTGGATCTGTGCTACGTGGCTGCCGGTCGCCTGGAAGGTTACTGGGAACTGGTAGTGCAGGCCTGGGATGTGGCTGCCGGTTCGCTGATTGTTCGCGAGGCGGGCGGGATGGTGACGGATCTGGACGGACAGCCCGATTTCTTCAAACCGCCTTACCGCTTGATTGCCGCCAATTCGGATATTCATCGCCAGATCCTGGCGGGTTTGCACCGAGCCGAATAAAGTCGTCGATTTACTGATAAAAAAACGGGTTTCTCTTTTCAGTTTAGAAAAAGAGAAACCCGTTTTGTATTTCGC
>DAISXR010000160.1:0-5626 GCA_036825755.1 Anaerolineaceae bacterium | reverse complement strand
CTGATGACCCTGCGCACCTATTACCGCAGCCGCCAGCAGACCATTCTGGATGCTGAGCATCGCGGTATGCCCATTTATGTGCTGCGCGCCAATACCATCAGCCAGATGGAAAGCGCCCTGGCCGAGATGTTCAATGTGGCGCTGGACCCCATCGAATCCGGTTATGAAGATGCCACCCAGCAGGCGCAGGGAGCTATCGAAGCGGTGCTGAACGGTCAGCGCTGGATGGATCTTCCGCCGGCCTCGGCTGCTGTCAGACGTCTGCAGCATGAGATGGCCCGCGAAGCCAATCTGGTATCACATTCGTACGGCAAGGAACCCAACCGCAGGGTTAGAATCTTCCGCGAACAGCCATAATTTGCGGGATCTCCGCCTGCTGAACAAAACCTGGATCAACGGATACTGCCATGTTCATCACACTGGAAGGCCCCGAAGGGGGCGGCAAAACCACTCATATCAAGGCTCTGGCGAACTATCTGTCAGAACGGGGCTACAAGGTGTATCGAACCTGTGAACCCGGCGGCACCCCCATCAGCGATCAGATTCGGGATGTGCTCAAGAATATCAACAACACAGCCATGCACCCGCGCACGGAGATCCTTTTGTTTTGCGCCGCGCGTGCCCAACTGGTTGAAGAGGTAATTCGGCCTACTCTGGCAGACGGAAACCTGGTGCTCAGCGACCGGTATGCCGACTCTACCCTGGCATATCAGGGCTATGGTCACGGCGTGGACCGCGGCATCCTGCGCCAGTTGCTGAATTTTGCCACCGGCGGACGCTGGCCTGATCTGACCCTGCTGCTCGACATCGACGTGGAAGAAGGCTTGCAGCGCAAGGCAGTGCAGGCCATCGACTGGAACCGTTTTGAAGATCATTACCAGTTGGAATTTCACCGCCGGGTCCGGGCCGGATATCTGGAGTTAGCCCATCAGGAGCCCAACCGCTGGCGTATCATCGACGCCGGCCAGACCTGGGAGGCCGTGCAGGATGAACTTCGCCGTGTGACCGTGGAATTTTTAGAGCAGCAAAATCAGGAAAGGCCGCAGGTATAAAAGGTTTCATCCATCCCGGTGACCGATCATCCTGACAGGTGGGCACCCTTGAGAACAATTTACCTGTTTTCAAGGTAAAATAAAATTTACCATGCATCCTCAAGGACGTTATTGACAAAGGAAAACCATATGAGAAAAATGTATTGGCTTGGGTTGGTTTTGTGCTTCAGTTTGCTGGCCGGATGCGCTGGCCAGGCAGCAACCCCTGAAGCAACGCAACCGCCTGCAGCAGAAGAAACTGAAGTTGTTGTACCCGCAACTGAAACCAGTCCAGCCGCCACTGCTCCCGTCGAGCCTGTAGCCGATTGCGAGCCTTATAATCTGCTGGATGATATTCTTGCCCCGGCCACAGATGCCCTGCCTCCCATCACGGAAGGCGACCATGTATTGGGCCCGGAGGATGCAAAACTAACCATTCTGGAATACAGCGATTTTCAGTGACCGGCCTGCCAGGCCATTGCGCCCGTGTTGGCGCAATTCCAGAATGACTATGCTGACCAGGTTCGTTTCGTGTTCCGCCAGTTCCCGCTCAGCTTCCATGATAAAGCGACAATTGCTGCCACCGCTACCGAGGCAGCCGGTTTACAGGGCAAGTTCTTTGAGCTTGAACATGCCATCTTTGAAGGTGCAACAGAGTGGTCAGAAATGACCCCTGAAGCATTCACCGATTATGTGACCCAACTGGCAACCGATCTGGGTCTGGATATGGAAAAATTTGCCACGGATTGGCAGTCTGATACCGTGAAGGCCGCCGTGGATGAAGATTACAACGGTGGGATTGCCGCCGGTGTGGGTGGAACCCCCACCATCTTTATCAACGGACGCATGTACGGTGGGCAGCGCAGCTATGAGATCTTCGAAGCACTGCTGGAGCTGTATCAACTGGAAGATCGCCAGTACAGTGAGTGCCCGCCGACCGTGATTGACACCACCAAAACGTATACCGCCACCCTGAAGACCGAAAAGGGCGATATCGTTATCGAATTGTATGATGACATCGCGCCCATCACGGTCAACAGCTTTGTATTCCTGGCCCGTGAAGGCTGGTTCGATAATGTGACCTTCCATCGTGTGATCAAAGGTTTCGTTGCCCAGACCGGTGATCCGCTGGGTAAGGGATACGGCGGCCCGGGGTACACTTTTAGAAATGAGATCGACCCCGATTACACATTTGACGGCCCCGGTGTGGTTGGCATGGCCAATTCAGGTGAAAACAAAAACGGCAGCCAGTTCTTCATCAGCTATACTGAACTGCCCGATCTGAATGGCTCCTACACCATTTTTGGCAGGGTCATCGAAGGCATGGATGTGGTGGAAAGCCTGACCGAGCGAAATGAGACCGCCGAGACGGGAGCACTTCCGGCCGGCGATAAGATCCTGTCTGTAGAAATTACCGAAGAGTAAGCAGTGACCGTAATCACAAAACAGCCCCGTTACCAGGGGCTGTTTCTTCACCCCATTTTGTCGCTGGTTGTGAGTCTGATCGGGCTGGGATTATCTATCCTGCTGGTTTTTCTGTTCGTCGCTGCCGGTGTGATGGCGTTGGTACAGGACGGCCTGAATGCTCAATTGCTCACCCTGTTTACCATGGGATGGACCGCCCTGCTGGTGGGAGGTCTGTTTCTTTTTCCCATCTTCCAGTCCATACAGCAACTCACCGGCCGTGAGACCCATTTTGCAGCCAGAAGTTATCTGAAGATAGCCACGGTAATGATGGTGCTGTGGCTTCCGCTGCTCCTGTTGGGGCAGGTGGTGGCTGCCCGGGCCATACTGCCCTGGCTGATTCTGCCCCCGCTGCAAATGTTTCTGGTGGTCACACCGATTTTCTTTTTGATTGAACTGGCTCGACGAAACCTGCCGCACCCCGAAGGGGCTGGCTGGGGCGTGTACGGTATTGGAGTTCTGCTCACCCAACCGCTGGTCATCGTTTTGGAACTGGTTGCGCTGGTGATTCTGGCCGCCGCAGGGCTGGCCTGGTTGAGCACCCAGCCGGTGCTGTGGTCTGAAATCACCAATCTGGCGGATCGTCTGACTTACGCACAGATGAATCCCCAACTGACGGAACAGATTTTACTGCCTTATTTGCGCAGCCCGGCTGTACTGATCGGGGTTCTGGCGATTGGGGCGGGCCTTCTTCCGCTGATAGAGGAACTGCTAAAACCGCTGGCCGTGTGGGTGATGGCAAGCCGCAAACTTGAAGAGTCGACCGGGTTTGTGCTGGGGTTGTTTGCCGGCGGCACTTTTGCCCTGCTGGAGAGCCTGGGAATGGCCGCGTCAACCGATCTGGAAACGTGGGCCTCGGTGTTAACCGCGCGGGTGGGTACAGGGGTTCTGCACGTCACCACCACTGCGCTGACCGGTTGGGGTCTGGTCTCAGCCTGGAAATACCGCAAGTATCTGCGACTGGGATTGATGCTGCTGGTTTCGTTCAGCCTGCACGCGGTCTGGAATGCTTTTGGCCTGCTGCTTGGGTTGGAGAGGTATCTGCCCGAATCGGTGAACGGTTGGCTGAAACCGGCCAGGTCGATTGTACTGGTGGCGATGGCGTTGATTATGGTGCTGATCCTGTTGATCATGAACCTGCGGCTTCAGCGGGTGGAATTCCAGCGAAAACAGGCCCTGGCACAGGGAGTCACCCCCGGGCAGGCGGAACTGCCTGCGGTTGTGGATACCGGCAAGGATGCGGAAGCCGAATAAGGGTAAAATGGTTGTATACATTGGCCTGATGTGAACAGAGCCAGGAGAGATATTGTTGAACCAGGAACGAGTTCAGGCCTCTGAGCGGCCTGCTGAAGAACAGGTGATCCCCAGCAACTGGTGGGTGCGGAAATTTATTAAGGGTCTGATCCGCATTCTGGCAGCCGTTTTGCTGAAGCTGAAGTTTGAAGGGCTTGAAAATTTTCCAAAAACGGGCGGGGTGATCATGGCTACCAATCATATGAGCCAGGCAGATACCGCCATCCTACTGCTCAATCCGGTCCGCGACGATCAGGCGGCGCTGGTAGCAGATAAATACAAGAAGCATCCTCTCATCAGTATTATCGTCAAATCGCAGCCGCATTTTTGGATTGACCGCTCACGGGCTGATTTTGCCGCCCTGCGCGGAGCGATCGGGTATTTGAAAGACGGCGGAACGCTGGGAATTGCGCCGGAAGGAACGCGCAGCAAGAGCGGCGCGCTGATTGAAGGAAAACCCGGAGCGGTTCTGCTGGCCGTGAAGGCTGAAGTACCCATTGTGGCGGTTAGCATCGCCGGCACCGAGAATTTCCGTAAAAATGTGGCGCGTTTCAAACGCACCGCTGTGACCGTGCGTTTCAGCAAACCGTTTTACCTGCCGCCGCTTGACCCGGCTGACCGCAGCGGCTCATTGCAGCGTACCACTGAAGAGATCATGTGCCAGATCGCGGCACAGCTCCCGGACCGGTATCACGGCGTGTACGCCGGTCACCCGCGCATCCAGGAGATCCGGCAAGAGACCGGGCGGGAAGCCTGAAGTATCATCGCGGCATAAACCATACCACCCCCATAGGATCGATATTGACTGTACGGGCAGCCCTGGCGGCTACCCTTCCATTTCGTTTTCGATATTGACCACCCCGGCGCTGCGCGCCACCCCTCCGATGGAGGGGAATGAAATGCGTTGGAGAGCTCACGCTGCCAGATGGGGGGTTCACGGACCGCCCTGGTGACCATCGTGATGTGAGGTGTATTTGGTCGGGGAATCGGGAAACCATCAACGAATTGCCAGCGCAGACGCTGGCGAAAACGAATAAACGAATAAAAATTAGCGGCACACTGGAGGGGGATAATATATTGTCCACCCTTACCACGTAAATTGATTATGAGCGCTCGGTGTTAAATTCCCCTCCGTCGAAGGGGTGCCCGCAAGGGCGGGGTGGTCACAGGGCAGTCGCAAGGGCTGACCTCGCAATTACGAATTTGCTGCACGGGGATAAATCCCCGCGCTACAATATGCGCCGGATGAATCCGGCTTTCCAATCCCCAGTCTCATAACCCCCTATTACAAACCTCATTGATGAGGTGCTATTTTCTAGCCGGGTGATTTATCACCCGGACCCGTACAGCAAAATAAATGAAAGGTAGTTCGTATAAAAAAAGAGGGCGCATGATCGCGCCCTCTCATCAGTCTTAAGTTCTGTACTAGTCCAGCTTCTTGCAGAAGCGTTCGATACGGCGCAGGGCCTCTTCGATCTTCTCATAGGAAGTGGCGTAGGAGGCGCGCATAAAGCCCTCACCGCCCAGACCGAAGGCCGAACCGGGTACCATAGCGACTTTTTCTTCGTACAGCAGACGCTCGGCAAATACCTCGTCGGTGATGCCGGTCACATCGATCTTGGGGAAGGCGTAGAAAGCGCCCTTCGGTTCGAAGGTGGGCAGGCCGATGTGATTGAAGCCGTCCACAATCAATTTACGGCGGCGATCATATTCAGCCACCATCATCTGCACGTCTTCCTCGCCGTTCTGCAGGGCTTCCAGGGCAGCCAATTGTGCGGTTACAGGAGCGCACATGATGGTGTACTGGTGGATGCGGTTCATGGCGTCGATGATGTCCT
>DAISXR010000159.1:0-5838 GCA_036825755.1 Anaerolineaceae bacterium | reverse complement strand
AGCTGTCTGGAAATGAGCCTGATAGGCCTGACAACTACGTTTATGATAATGATACTTATCAAAAGCGTAAATTGAAATTCTGAGAATAGCCTCCTTCTCTGCTCCCCCACTGCCCCGAAGGGTACAAGAAACGATCTTGCATTGATGACTCGCTGATATTGATCCCGTAAAACTAAATTCATTCTGTTCCCTTATTTGAAAGAGCCAATGATCAATCCCCCCATTCTTATACCTGATGCGAAACACCTTTTCAGTTCAGGGGTTTTCTGGTTTAGCTCACTGCTGATAATGTTATAATCATTTTATTCCTGTAAGTTTGACCATCTTGTGTGAGATAAGGAAAATTATGTACGAGACCACAAAAGATAGCGGAAAAACAACGATTGCACCGGATGTTCTGGTGGATATCACCCGCCTTGCTGCATTGGGTGTGGAAGGTGTCGACAGGCTTGCCCCGGTTCCCGGCGGCGTCAATCGGCTTTTCCGTCGAGGCACCAGTGAAGGGGTTCAAATCCTGGTGGAAGGAAATAAGGTGGATGCTGATATCTACCTGATTTTGCGCCCCAATACGAGCATCCTTGAGGTCAGCCGTGAAGTGCAGAACCGGGTTGCTCGCGCCATTGAAGAAATGGTAGGCATGGAAATTGGCGGTATCCATATCCACGTCGAAGATATCGCTGTTCAGCCTCACCTTTCCTGAATATGAAATCAAGAACCAAAGCCCGTAGTGTTGCTTTGCAGGTCTTATATGAGGTCGATCTATCCGGGCACGCGCCTTTGGCGGTGCTCAATGAGAGAATTGCCGAAGAAGAGATCACTGACCCGAACATGATTGAATTCATCAAAAAGATCGTGGTGGGTGTCTCGCCCATTGTGGACCGGTTGGACAGTTTTATCGCTCAGCATGCGCCTGAATGGCCGCTAGATCAGGTTGCTTCAATCGACCGAAATATTATCCGCATCGCATTATGGGAATTTGCTGTTGAGGTGTGCACCCCGTTAAAAGTGGCGATTAACGAAGCCATCGAACTCTCCAAACTGTATGGTTCCGAAAGCACCCCCCGTTTCGTAAACGGTGTTCTGGGCAGTCTGGCAGAAAGACAAACTGAGATCCTGACCTCCATTAAAAATTTGCGCTAAACCTTTTGCCGCAGTTCGGCAGCAAAGGAAACGCATGAATGAATTTTCCTGTCGATCGGCATGCTATCTGTTAGCGGTATTTATGCTTGCTACCGCCCTTACCGCATGTTCGATCACTCCCGAAACCCCGTCACCCATTATTACTGCAACCGCTCAACCGACAGAATCACCTCCGGATGTGGAAGTAGTGTTCCAGGTTTCCATTCCTTCAGAAACCGGCGCTGAGGGCGATGTATATCTTGAAATTTTCAATGACCCGGCCGGCAGCGGTTTCGATGTGCAGTGTCATCTGTTCGATACGGTGGATGGCGACACGCACCAGCTCACTCTATCTTTATTACAGGGAACATTACTCCAATACCGTTATTTGTTGGATACCGGGCAGGAACTGCGAGTTGAGCATACCCTCGCTGGAGCGCCTGTGACCTACCGGCGGTATTTCGCGAAAATCCCCGGTGAAGTGCATGATATCGTCACTTCCTGGTCTGACCGCCCCTCGGATGCCCCTGCAGGGCAACTCATTGGTTCGGTCACTGATCCGTATGATAACCCCCTGCCCGATATGCTGATCACAGCGGGTGGCCTGTGTACATTTACAGGAGCTGATGGATACTTTCAATTGCAGGGGCTACCGGCCGGTTTGCATAATCTTGTGGTGAGCAGCATTCATGGGACCACCCTCCCCTTTCAGCAAGGTGCTGTGATTGAGGGAGATTCCATTACTGAAGCACAGGTGGTTGTCCGGCGGACCCAGACGGCGAAGATCACTTTCCTGCTGGAAGAGCCTGGCATATCCGTACAAAATGCAACAATTCGATTAACTGGCAACCTATGCGAAACAGGTAATAATTTTTCAGGCCTGTATAGACCAAATAGCGGGAATTTCAACCGCACAACTGAGTTGATCCGCCTGGATGATGGCCGCTATGTGATTACCCTGATATTGCCGGTTGGTTTTGATTTCCGTTACCAGTACACCATGGGTGACGCATTCATCAATACCGAGCTGGATGCCAACGGAGAATCTGCAACACACCAACTGATTATCCCGGATTCTAATGTCACCATTACGGATCGAGTATCTGCCTGGAGTTCAGATGGCAACCAGCCGGTCCATTTTTCGGTAACCGTCCCGGATGAGACACCGCTTACCGATACCGTATCCATTCAGTTTGATCTTGATGGATGGAGCTCGCCTTTACCGATGCAGCGCGTTGAAGATCACACATGGTCTTTCACACTGTATCACCCTCTGCCAGAGCAAAAACAATTGACCTACCGCTATTGTCGAAACCTGTTGTGTACTGCGGCTCCAGCTCTCGAAGTGAACAACGGCCCGGCAGAGCAAACCATCAGGCTTGTTGATAACGGCGAAATGCAGATACAGGATGTCATTCAATCCTGGGCCTGGCTTCCTCCAACCGGAGAGCAGACCAGCATCATTGGTTCGCCGGTGCAGCCGCGAGGGTCAGCGTTTATGGCCGGTGTTGAGCTTCAGACCCTTCAAAAAGAAGGCTCATCTGAAATGTCTTCGGCTGCTTTCGACAATATTTCTTCTATTGGGGCCAACTGGGTGGTATTGACGCCTTCCTGGCGTTTTACCCGCGTTAATCCGCCTCGCCTGGAAATGGCTGTCGGTGAGGACCTGTTTGCCGCTGATGTAGAAGATGCCATTCAAAAAGCTCGCGATTACGGTCTGCAAATAGCAATGTTTCCGCGGATTCTTCTGGATGATGAAACCGGCGCCTGGTGGGCCGGCGCTTCTCGCGATGGAGTCTGGTGGGATGCCTGGTTTTCGCAGATCCGTGCGTTTTACCGCAATTTCGCATGGCTGGCACAGGAAAACGGTATTCCCGTTCTTATATTCGGCGATCCTTCCATAGCGCCTGCTTATCCAGATGGTATATTACCTTCCGGCATATCATCTGACGTTTTTTCGGATGCGGAAGAACGTTGGGTATCGATTGTGAAAGAGATGCGCACCCTGTATCAGGGCCAGGTGATGTTCGCAGCGGATGATGTCGCCAGGGCGTCCTTCAGTCCGGAATTCTTTCAGATGTTCGACAGCCTATACTTCCTGGTAGATACTCCGCTGACCGCAGGCAACCTAGTGAATCAGGATCTGAATGATTCGGTGAGGACATATCTTGATACACAGATTTTCCCCTTTTCCGAGACGGTTCAACGGGATGTGATCCTGGCGCTGAACTACCCATCGCACCCGGATGCTGTAAAGGGCTTTATCGAAACCGAACATGGCTGTATCGGCTTTGATTCTCTTGCTGCATCTGACCAGGAGACTCGAAAGGTATTTGGTTCAGGAACCAGTGAAGAACCTATGCCTGATTTCACCATTCAGTATAAAATATATGAAAGCTTTCTGCGTGCAGTGAATGAGAATGAGCAAATAGCAGGACTCGTTTCACGGGGCTATTATGTCCCGGTGGAGAGACATGATTTTTCCACCTCCATACGCGGGAAACCAGCCGCTGCGCTTTTATGGTACTGGTTTCCCCGGTTTGTTTACTCCGAGCCGCAGTGATTTTGAAAGGAGACAGCATGGAAACAGAAAAAATCGGAATACCCAGTGAGAATGGCCTTGAAATGCACGGCCTGTATAACATCAGAAGAAGCTTCTGGAACCTTTCACCCGCCAACTTGATCGAAGAGGCGCTTTCTCGTGGAGAGGGCCAACTGGCCAGCCTGGGCGCCCTGGTGGTCAATACCGGTTTTCACACCGGACGATCTCCCAATGACAAATTCTTTGTCAAAAATGATCTGGAAGATCAATCAGTATTCTGGAGCAAGGAGAACAAACCAATTTCCCCTGAAAAATATGCTCAGATTTATCACAAAATGGTGGCTTATTTTCAGGGGAAGGATGTATTCGTTCAGGATGTGATGGTTGGAGCGGATCCAAAACATCGCCTGCCCATTCGGGTGGTTTCTGAAAAAGCATTTGCCGGTTTGTTTGCCAATGACCTTTTCCTGCGCATTTCTGAAGAAGAAAAGGCACATCACAAACCCGAGTTCACCATTTTGCATTGCCCCGATTTCAAAGCCGATCCAAAGGCAGATGGGACCGTATCCGGTACGGTAATTATCGTCAATCTGACCGCCCGGATGATCCTGATCGGTGGAACCGGCTACGCGGGTGAAATCAAGAAGTCCATTTTCACCATCATGAATTTCCTGCTGCCTTTGAACGGTGTCATGTCGATGCACTGCTCGGCCAATAAAGGCGCAGACGGTGATGTGGCGCTTTTCTTCGGGCTTTCCGGCACCGGAAAAACCACCCTTTCCTCCGACCCTGAACGATTTCTCATTGGTGATGACGAGCATGGATGGTCGGACGACGGTATATTTAATTTCGAGGGCGGCTGCTATGCCAAGGTCATCAAGATCAACCCAAAATACGAACCGATCATCTTTGAAGCGGTTCGAAAATTTGGGACCCTGCTGGAAAATGTGGTGATTGATCCGCAGACGCGTGTACCCGATTTTGATTCAAATGCACTGACCGAAAATACCCGAGCCGCCTACCCCATTGACGTTGTTGAAAAACGCGTCCCCGAAGGATATGCCGGCCATCCAAAGAATATTTTCTTCCTGACCGCTGATGCGTTTGGTGTCATGCCCCCTATCGCCAAGTTGACCACCGCACAGGCGCTGTACTATTTCCTGGCTGGTTATACCTCCAAATTGGCCGGTACTGAGGTGGGTCTTGGTTTGGAACCTCAGGCTACCTTCTCCATGTGCTTTGGCGCGCCGTTTATGCCGCTGGCACCCGGCGTTTATGCCGATCTGCTGGGCAAGAAAATCGAGGAACACAAGGTCAATGTCTGGCTGGTGAATACCGGTTGGACCGGAGGTCCCTATGGCATTGGTCACCGGTTTGAGCTTCCCTATACACGTTCCATCATCACAGCCGCGTTGAAAGGTCAACTGGAAAAAGAGCCCATGCACCAGGAACCATTTTTCAAACTATGGATTCCCGATCAATGCCCCGGAGTACCCTCAGAGGTATTGGATCCGAAGAAAACCTGGAAAGACCCTGCCGCGTATGACAAACAGGCTCAAGACCTGGTGGCCCGGTTTATGAAGAGCTTTGAGCAGTTTAAATCAACCGTCACGGAAGAGATTTATCTGGCCGGCCCCGGTCACTAACCGTCAGATAAAGAAATACAGGCCATGTACCTAGCGAAACAGCAGGTACATGGCTGCGATCACCAGAAATGGCGCATACGGGATGGCCTGAAAGGTTTTGAAACGGTTGGAAAGTTTCGCCACAACCAGGTAAAGAAAACTGATCAGGCCGCCCAAAAATATCGCGATGATAAGCCCGGCTGCAATCCCGGGCCATCCCAATCCCAGACCCAGCACGCCGGATAAATTGACATCTCCAAAGCCCAATGCCGGCTCATCCAGCGTCTCTCCGCGCCGCCTGGCCAGCCATTGCGCGAATACATGCCCCCCATAATGCAGCGCCAGCATGATCAAAAACCCGGCTGTTCCGCCCAGCAGAGTCATCCAGATGCCATGCAGTTGAATACCCAGAACCAGGAAGAGTAGAGCGCCGGCATATACTGTAGGAAGTAAGATTGCCCGATATTCGACGTCAATGATAAAGATGACGAATGAATAAACGGCCAGAAGCACACCCATCACGATACTGAAACGCTCCGGCGGAAAGAGAGC
>DAISXR010000158.1:1957-5880 GCA_036825755.1 Anaerolineaceae bacterium | reverse complement strand
AGGCCGATGTGGTTGAATCCATCCACAATCAGTTTACGGCGGCGGTCATATTCGGCCACCATGATCTGCACATCTTCCTCACCATTTTGCAGGGCTTCCAGGGCAGCCAACTGCGCGGTAACCGGGGCGCACATGATGGTGTACTGGTGGATGCGGTTCATGGCGTCGATGATGTCTTTCGGGCCGGCGGCATAACCGATGCGCCAGCCGGTCATGGCATAGGCTTTGGAGAAACCGCCCAAAGTGACGGTGCGATCTTTCATACCGGGCAGGGTGGCGAAGCATACATGTTCCACACCGTACACCAGGCGGTCGTAGATCTCGTCGGAGATGACAGCTAGATCATATTTTTCAGCCAGTTTGGCCACTTCCATCAGGGTTTCACGCGAAGCGACAGCGCCGGTGGGGTTGTTGGGATAACCGATAAAAATAACTTTGGTTTTCGGGGTGATGGCCTGCTTGAGGGCTTCCAGGTTCAGATCAAAATTGTCTTCAAACCGGCTGGGGATCTCGACGGCTTTCGCGCCGGCCAGTTCCACCTCGGCCTGATAGGAAACAAAACAGGGAGTGGGTACGATGACCTCGTCACCCGGGTCGCACAGGGCATTCAGCACCAGGTACAGCGCTTCGGATACACCTACGGTCAGCAGAATTTCTTTGGGGTCATAAGAAACACCGTACAGTTTTTCCAGGTGAGTACCAATGGCTTTGCGGACCTGCATAATACCGGCGTTGGATGTATAGTGAGTCTGGCCGTCACGCAGGGATTTGATGCCGGCTTCCAGGATTTTTGTGGGGGTGCAGAAATCCGGTTCACCAATCCCCAGGGAGATCACGTCATCCATGGTGGCAACGATGTCGAAGAATTTGCGGATCCCGGAGGGTTTCAATTTGACAACACGGTCAGAAAGATAAGACTTGGTCATGTAAACTCCTTCAATCAGGTGGTTGATTCAATATCGTATTCTGCGCGGGTGAGTTTGGTTGAGAACAAGTATAACGAGCTTGGACATATTTGTAAACATATCACACCGTACTCCACCAGACACCTTTGCAGACAGGCAATTCTATTTTAACCAGATGCAATGAGAATCAGCGGTGTTTTTCTTCCTCGAATCAATAATCACTCATCACCTGTCAGCTTGCGTCAGAGCGGAAAAATGCTCCAGCGGTCCTCTGCCGGGTCATACAGTAAATCAAACCGCTGTTCCTCCTCGGTGATCACCCGGTAGCAGTATCCGCCGGGTGTATTCCACTCACGCAAAACGGCGGCAATACGGTGCCGCCGTCCATGCAGTTCAAATGCTGTGGGCCGCTCGCCGTAACGGCTGCCGCTGTAACACTCTACGCGGAGGTATTCCTCTTCAGCCACGCGTCGTCTCCCACATTCACGGTTGTCATATCCCCTTCGATGACCGCCCGGCTGCCTACCAGCGAGTTTTGCAGCAGCATGCCGATAATCTGGCTGCCGTCATCCACAATACTGTCGCGCAGGATGGTATCCTGGATCACGCAGTCGGCGCCGATGGACACATACGGCCCCACCACCGACGATTCAATTTTTGCACTGGGATGGATATGCACCGGCGGGATGATTCCCACACCGGGCAGGCTGATCTGGGAGCTGTTGTCCGAGCCGTTTTGCAGCAGATGGCGGTTGGTTTCAAACAGGGCATTCGGGGTGCCGGCGTCCAGCCAGGTATCTATTTCTTCCACGCGGAATTTGCAGCCGTTTTCGATCATGATATTCAGCGCGTCGGCCAGGAAATACTCATTTTTCAGGGTCAGATTGCGCCGCATCTGTTCTTCGATGGCACTCAGCAGGGCCTGGCCGCTGCGGAAGTAATAGAAGCCCACCACCACCAGGTTCAGGCTCATATCCTGTGATTTTTCGATCAACTGGGTGATGCAGCCGCCGGCATCCAGCTTCACCGAGCCAAACCGGCGCGGATCGGGAACCCGTTTGACCATGGCCACGCCGTCGGCGGTTTCGTGCTCTAAAAAGCTCAAATCGGTCTCGATCAGGGTGTCGGAAAAGGCCATCATGACCGGTCCGGAGAGATACTCGCGGGCCTGATACAGGGCGTGTGATTGCCCCAACATCTCTTCCTGGACCACAAAGTGGATCTTTTTCTCAGGGTGGTGCAGTTTGACGTACTCTTCGATCTGTTCCCGCTGCGGACCCACGATCAGGATATATTCCACATCGAAGCTGGATGGGATAGTGCGGTATTGATCCAGCACGAAATCGAGCACGCTGCGGCCGGCTACCTTGATGAGTGGTTTGGGCTTGCTCCAGGTATGCGGACGCATGCGTGTTCCAAATCCAGCCATGGGAATTGCCACTTTGATGGTTTGTTTCATGTTGATGTCCTTTGCTCCTCTCCGGTCAGGCTCATGCCCCGGGCATGCAGCCGTATTCTCCATTTTACACCTGTATGATAACAAAGTCTTCGCCCTTGACGCAAAAGAAGAATGGTAAGGTATCATAGTACGAGGGGGAAATGACAGCAGAAGCAGTGTCACAAACAATACACTCCTGTCAGGGCAACGCTCGTTCAGGGCAACGCCTTGCGCCCGGATTGAAATCCGATTATACTCAGTCCGCCGGGGTGTAGCGCAGCTGGAAGCGCGCTGCGTTTGGGACGCAGAGGCCGGCGGTTCAAGTCCGCCCACCCCGACCTGTTGTACATTTCAGATAAAGAGATCATCAATGACAAATGTTAAGTACGATGGTGTGATTGAAGCTGTTCGTTATGCACCGGACGGAAAAGTGTCATTGGCGCGTGTCTATGAACGCAGAGGACCTGCATTTTCGGATCGAATTCTGGTCAGCCGCAGTGAGCTGATCCAGCGCTTGAACTCCGGTGAGAAATTTATGATTGGCAAACGTCTGCCCCGTATGGGTGGGATGTTTGAAGTCTCCTCCAAGGTCAGGCTGGTGAAAAAGAACAATATTGAGTGGCTTCAGACCAGCCAACCTGAGCAAAGCTCACAGGAACGGGATGTTCTTGAAGGAGCCCCGCTCTTCTAATTTATTCCCTTCAATCCAATCTGGAAACACTTGAAACCGTTTTTATCCATCGTCCTGCCTGCCCACAATGAAGCTGAACGCCTCCCTGAGACGCTGGAGAAAATTGACCGATTCCTAAAGCTGCAGCCTTACACGGCTGAAGTGGTGATCGTTGAGAACGGCAGCGATGATGAAACCCTGGCGTTGGCGCAGGGGTATGCGCAGCGTTTTCCTTATTTGAAGGTGATTCATGAGAAGCAGCGCGGCAAGGGATTGGCCGTCCGGCGCGGCATGCTGGAAGCCACGGGGCAGTACCGCTTTATCTGCGACGCGGATCTATCCATGCCGATTGAAGAGGTGAACCGTTTTCTGCCGCCCATCCTACCGGATACCGCCATAGCCATCGCCTCGCGCGAAGCTCCCGGCGCCAAACGCTACGGTGAGCCCGAATACCGGCACCTGGTGGGCCGGGTGTTCAACGGCCTGGTGCGCTTCATGGCCCTGCCCGGTTTACAGGATACGCAATGTGGGTTTAAATGCTTCCGCGAGGATACCATCTGGCTGTTTGATTGCCAGACGATCGAAGGCTGGACCTTTGATGTGGAATTGCTGTTCGCGGCGCGCAGAAACGGCCTGACCATTGTGGAAGTGCCCATCCCCTGGTATTTCAACCCGCACAGCAAGGTGCATCTGGTGCGCGATTCGATCCAGATGGGTCTGGATTTGTTTAAAATCCGCCTCAACGCACTGCGCGGCCAGTACAGGCATCACTGCCGCACCTGATTTCGCTCCCGGCAACCCCTATGAAATCGCAAAATTTGTATCCTGACCTCAGCCTGGAGACTCCGCTCTGGCAGGCCGGTTTGACGGCTGGCGGGGTGGATGAAGCCGGCCGGGGCGCCTGGGCCGG
>DAISXR010000158.1:0-1857 GCA_036825755.1 Anaerolineaceae bacterium | reverse complement strand
CTGCATCATGATTGCCTGGCTGCGCTCGGCCCGTGCGCCATCCACCGGTCCAGCTTTGAGCCGGTACGTAGTGTGATGTAGACTGCATCTACTTTCTACCCCCTACAAGTCAATGTGCCTCAAAAAGGTTATAGGGCGGTTTTGATAACTGTTCATCTCTTCGCCTCTCAACAAGGTGAACCGGTTAAATTTGAACAAGTGCATCCTGAAAAACACAGAACACCCAAGGCGGGGAAGGGATCGGGTTCCGATGAGAAGGAAAATATTGGTCATCCAGCAACTTTTCTGTCTCTTGCTGCCTCTTCTGTTTGTGTCACTGTTGATCGGGTGTGTCACCTCACCGTCCACCGGGAAATCTTCAATCCCTTCAGGGGTAGGCTCCTTCCAAAGTACCGCAATCACTGAACCCCCTGCGGTTGATCCATCATTATCGGTGAACACGCTCCCGGTTGCCACAACAAGCATATCCAAACCATCCCAAACTGCGGCGCTGTTTCCCACACAAACAGCCACAAACACCCCTTCCGCTTTTTCTGTGACAAGGAAAACAATTCAAATGGTACAAAGGGATGCGGGATATGATCTGAATGGCCGAATCGTTCTTGTGGGTCTTGAGGTAACCAACAAAATGTATTATCCGGTCTATATAATGGATTTAGATGACGGCACTTCCCATTACCTTAACACCGATCCCTTTTGGACAGTGACGGTTTATATTTCCCCTGATCATAGAAAAATTGCGGTTAAATTTAAGGTTTCAAACAGCATAGGATCCGTTCTGCAACTAATCGACAATCAGGGCGAAGAAATTGGTTATCAAAGAATAATTCGCGGGGAGATAGATAGTCAATCCGTTACCGATTTGATTTTGACATCCTTACTTGGATGGTATGACAATGACAATATCGTGATCGATTCAGTGAATTTCGGTGATGACATTCGGATTGGGCCGATCATCATCTATAATCCCTCTTCAAAGAAAGTCACCGGAACTTATCAGATATCGGGCTATCCTGATGCAGATATAACTTATGTAAGTCGTCCAGGGTGGGGAGAATATTCCACCTCTCACGCTGTGTACAGTCCTGATTATCGTTATGTTGTCTATGCCCAGTTGGATGGTGATATCACGCTTCAGGACATTGAGAACAACAAATCCATCTTAACCCTCGATCATGCCTATTTGGTATCGCCGCAGTGGGATCATGACAGCCGCGATTTTTTCACCGTCAGGTTCACGGATGAGGAAAAGTGGAAAAAAGGAATATACACCTGTGAATTTTTCCGAGTTGACATCGATGGAAAAATCCAGCAGCTCACCCGATTGATGGATGTATTTCCGGCGGCCGATATACGCTCATTTGCTTTATCCCCGGATGAAAAAAAGATCGCATTTTGGCTGAGCACGGATCCATCGAAACAGGATTTTAATCTGGCCATACTTGATCTGGATCAAGGTCAGGTCACCCTGTTTGAGGGGATCGAATTTAATCCTCAGCGTGCCACGGCGAGGGTGCGAGAACCTGTGTGGTTGGCGAACAATCAGCAAATACTGGTCGCGCTGGAAGCAGAGGAGACGTATTTTCGAACGGTATTGGTGGACCTGGAAGAAGGGTGGGCTATGACGATTATGGAAAATTCATACCCCATCGGGTGGGTTGTGGATGAGCCGTCCAATGATGAGTAATCGTCACAAAACGCATCCCACCGATAGAGCCGAATAATTGGCCTGTCAGTGCCTTCCGGGTGGATGTGTTATTGGGTTTCGCGGCGCTTGGCTCCACCAAACGATCTCAACCTAACCTACGGGCTGGAACCGGCATGAATGCCCGGGGCGGGCGCACACTGTGCGCCCCT
>DAISXR010000157.1:0-5978 GCA_036825755.1 Anaerolineaceae bacterium | reverse complement strand
GCATGGCGGATCATATCCTCCATGGTCACCGGCAGCGTGCTCTCATAGCCCAGCATGGTCATACCAAGGCTGTCTCCCACCAGCACCATTTCAATCCCGGCCTGGTCCTGAAAGCATGCAGTGGGGTAATCGTAGCAGGTGAGCATGGCAATTTGATCGCCGTTAGCCCGCATTTTATAAAGATCCGGAAGTGTGATTTTTTTGCGTTCGGTCATGATCGTTTCTCCTGATTGAACAAAAGTGGATCCGGAGGGATGGGGGGCATCCCTGGGGTCAGCTACCGAATAGTGGAAAAGAACTGACGCAGTTTTTCAACGGCTTTATTGAGGTTTTCCAGTGAATTGGCAAACGACAGCCGTAGATACCCTTCACCGTACTGCCCAAAAGAGGTGCCCGGCAGCAATGCCACACCGGTCTCATTCAAAATTCGGGCAGCCAGCTCATTGGAATGGATTCCAAACGATTTGATATTGGGGAAGGCATAAAAAGCGGCTTTGGGCGAGAGGCAGTGCACGCCCGGAATGCTGTTGAGACCGGCGACGATCTGATCACGGCGGGTCTGATATGCTTTGACCATTTCTTTGCACTCGCTCTGGTCACCGCGGATGGCCTGCACGCCGGCTAACTGGGTGAATTCAGCGGTCGAGCCGGTGCCGTGGGTGACCAGCATTTCCACGCGGGTGGCCAACGCCTCCGGCATGATGGCATAACCCATTCGCCAACCCGTCATGGCGTAGGTCTTGGAAAAACCGTCGGCGATGATGGTTCGCTCGGCCATACCCGGCAGGGTGAGGATGCTGGGCACGCGCAAACCGTCATAGATAATGTTTTCATAGATCTCATCCGCCAGCACCCAGCAGTCGTATTTGATAGCTGCTTCGGCGATATGTTTAAGATCCTCGAGCGGGATTACACTGCCGGTGGGGTTGCTGCCCGGTGTATTGAGCACGATCAGACGGGTTTTGGGATTGATCAGCCGGTCAAAGGCATTCAGGTCAAAGGAGAACCCGTTTTCTTCATACAACGGAACCGGAAGCGGAACGCCGCCGGCAATTTTTACCATCTCTTTGTAAGTGGGGTAACCGGGATCCGGGTACAGCACCTCATCACCCGGATTGAGCACGGCCAGAGCCGGGAAGAACAGCATGGGTTTCCCGCCTGGGCCAATGACAATTTGTTTGGGTGAGATGGGGAAGTTGTCGCGATGCTGGCTGGCTCGCTCGGCGATCGCTTCACGCAGGGCCGGGATGCCGTTGACCGCGGTGTAATGAGTACGCCCGTTTTGGATGGCCTGAATACCGGCCTGGCAGATATGCCCTGGGGTGGGGAAATCCGGTTCGCCCACTTCCAGGTGGATGATTTCACGGCCGGATGCCTCCAGTTCTCTCGCGCGGGCAAGTACCTGAAGGGCACCTTCAGCCTGAAGCTCTTGAACACGATCTGAGAATTTCAATGTCGGTCTCCTGTTATTCAGTTAGTAATGCGGAAAGATGTACCGGTAAGGGAAAACATACGATGGATCGCTCTTGAGATCACACCCCCTCCCGAATCAAACGGGAGGGGTATCTGATTTCAAGTGGTGACTGGATTCTACTACCGATTTCCTATGACAGCTTATCGAGCGCCTGCGCCATATCGGCCTGCAGATCCTCAAGATCTTCTATGCCCACGGCGTAGCGGATTAAGCCTTCCGGGATGCCGGCGGCAGCGCGTTCTTCAGCAGTCAGCTCAACATGGCTGGTGGTGGCGGGCGGGCCTACCACGGTTTCTACCTGGCCAAGGTTGGCAGCCAGATAGGCGTACTTCAGGTGCTTGAGTACCGTTTTCACCGCTTCAAAGCCGCCGTGCAGATCAATACTGAGGATGCCGCCAAAACCGCGCATCTGTTTGCGGGCCACTTCGTGGCCTTTGTTGCTTTCCAGGCCGGGGTAGAACACTGCTTTCACCTGGGGTTGTGCTTCCAGCCAGCGGGCCATGCCCATGGCATTGGCGTTTTGACGTTCCACACGCAGGGCCAGCGTTTTCAGGCTGCGCAGCAGCAGGGAGGCGCTGAACGCATCCAGCATGGGGCCGGTCAGCTCGCGGAACTGATAGATCTTTTTCACCAGATCCTGGCTGCCCACGATCACGCCGCCCAGCAGGTCACCATGACCGCACAGGTACTTGGTGGCTGAGTGCAGCACCAGGTCTGTCCCCAGCGCAATCGGGTTCTGGTTGATGGGGGTGGCGAAGGTGTTATCGCACACCGTTACGGCTCCAACAGCCTTACCGGCTTCGTTCAAACGGGCGATATCCAACACTTTGAGAGTGGGGTTGGTGGGGGTTTCCAGATACAGAAGGTCGCAGCCTTTGGCGATTTCTCTTTCGATCTGTTCTGCGTCTTCGGTATCGCAGATTGCGCACTCGATATTGAAGCGGGGCAGGATCTCAAGGAAATGCAGGTAAGTGCCGCCGTAGCTGTCTTTGGCGCAGACTACTCGCTGGCCGGGGCTGAGCAGAGCGAACAGGGTGGTGCTGATGGCAGCCATACCGGTGGCAAAGCTGGTGCCGGCTTCGGCGCCTTCCAAGGCGGCAACCTTCTGTTCAAACAGACGGGCGGTGGGGTTGGAATTGCGGCTGTAGATATCACCAGGCTGCTGTTTTAACGCGACTGCCTGCCAGGTTTCCACGTCATCATAAGCAAACGAGGCATTCATGACCACCGGAGGGATCAGGGAGTGGTTGTTGGGGTCAACTGACCGCATCAAGTGGACCGATTGGGTGGAAGGTCCGGGTTTCTTTTCAGTCATTATTCTTTCTCCTTTTTTACAGTGTGTACTGATATCGACCTCAAGCCGGCGGCCTGGGATCAGAAATTTTTGCGGGGAAAGCGGAGCTGTCGAGCCGCTGTATGGCACGCATGGCCGTCAGTCGGATGTGCGACTGAATGGTCTGGCTGGCCAGATCGGCGTTGCCCGATTTCATGATCTCCACCAACTGCCGGTGTGATACGTGATAATCACCCTCGTCACCCGGGCGAGTGACAAACATGAAATAAATCACCTGAGCCTTCATCTCTCCCAGGGTTTGCTGGAGCAGGCGATGGCCGCAGTGTTCCCAGATAAGGGTATGAAATTCGATATCGAGAGCGATCAATCGGTCATCGTCGCCGCGTTCATGAGCGATTTGCATGGCGTTGATAATCTCATCCATGCGGGTGTAATCCTCCGGGGTGAGATGGCCTATGGCAAGCTGAATGCCCAATCCCTCCAGCGCAGCGCGCAGGGTGGCCACCTCCCACAGGCTGTCACGGTCCCAGCGGCGTACAAAGTAGGCCCCGCTGGCTTCCCGGGTAAGCAGATTTTGGTTCTCCAGACGGGCGAAGGCCTCGCGAATAGGGGTTCTGCTGACCCCCAGCGCCTCGGCGATCTGTGCTTCGCGCAAACGTTCGCCAGGCACCAGTTTGCCGGCGATGATATGCTGGCAAAGCGCCTCGTAGACGTGATCCGCCAGAACGTTGCGTTTGGTTTGGATGGGGGAGAGGAGAGAGTCTGTCATTTCGGTATACCGGTATACTGAGATTGAAGTATAGTACGGTTTTCCGGCCTGTCAAGGGGAAAGGGAGGATATAGGGGGTCTGCACACCAAAGACGGTCTGTCATTTTGAGCGGAGCGATGAATCCGCCCATGGGTACATCATAACGTTTCCAGATATGGACCTGTTCGAAAATATAATCTCGGGCGGATTTCTCCGCGTCTGGCTGCGCCAGACTCTCCGAAATGACATGATAGAGGTAATCCACCTGCAGATATCCTAAGCGCAATTTCGCTTCTCCTGTCATTCTGAGCAGAGCGAAGAATCGGCTAAGGGTATACTAAAACGTTTCCAGATATGGGATTACTTTCCGCTACGCCGGATGATAAATCATCCGGCTATAAGACCACGCCTCATGAATGAGGCTTGCCAGACAAACGATTTTTTCGGCAGCCGGATTGATCCGGCACGATCCGTAGCACGTGGATTTATCCCGTGCGGGCCTCTACGAGAAGATTTTTCGCGCGGATTTCTTTGCGAAGCGCCGGATGATAAATCATCCGGCTATAAGACCACGCCTCATGAATGAGGCTTGCCTGACAAACGATTTTTTCGGCAGCCGGATTGATCCCGTGCGTTCCAATACGGCGGAGCCGACCACCGAACACCCACCACCCACCACTCAATCTATAGGATCTCGTATTCCCAGGTGATTTCCACCGTGGCGCGCAGTGAGGCGGCTACGGAACAATATTTTTCTTCTGAAAGCTCAATGGCCTGCTCCACATCTTTAGGCGTCAGATCCTTGCCTTTAAGGATGTATTTCATATGAATCTTGCGGAAGGTCCATGGCGGTTCCGGATCCTGCTGGGAATGAGCCTGAATTTCCAGCATCTCCAGCGGTTTGCGTTTCTTTTCCAGGATCTGAACCACATCGACCGAGGTGCAGGAGCATAATGCCACTACCAGCAGTTCAGATGGGCGCATGCCCGTGTTAGCATTTTTTGTGGAAAGAACCGTCGAATGGTTGTTGGAGTCGATCCCGATAAAGGTCTCACCGGTCACCCAGCGGACAGTGGTGGTTTCCATACTTGTTCTCCTTTTGATCAGAATGCAGGCCGTTGACGGCAGCCGGTTGGAAAAGTATAACAGAAGCCCAGAGGCTCAAGTCGAATGATCATCCGATCCATTCCACCTTGCCGGTGGAAGAGGTGTCGTACCCGCCCAGGGCCTCGATTGTTTGCCTGGCTGAGGAGGTGGTCAACCATTCCAGCAGCAGGGCTGCCGGCCGCGTGTTCATCACCGCTTCAGGCACAACCAGATCATACGCTTCATGGGTGAGCAGCACAAAATCCAGCCCGTAACTCAGGGCAGCGCCTTCCAGACCGATACCTGCGTTAGCCTGCCCCTCCGCGATCTCCTGCGCCACCGCAAAATGGGTGAGCTTTTCATTGGCATAACCGGGGATGCGGCTGGCATCCACCCCAAGGCCGCGTAACGATAGATCCAGCCATACGCGGGTACCCGAACCGGATTGACGATTCACCATGCGGATGCGTGGATGCGCAAGATCGGCCAGGGTACGGATATTCATCGGATTGCCAGGCGGTAAAATGAGACCCAGGCGGCGGTTGGCCAGCCGGATCAGGGCAGTCCGTTTGCCAGGCAGCAGCCTGCGCACAAACGGCGCATTGTACTGGCCGGTTTCCTCATCGAACAGATGGCACCCGACCAGATCGGCCTGGCCTTCTGCCAGCGCGATCAGACCGCCCATGCTGCCTGAAAACTTCGGCTGCAGGCTCGCGCCGGGGACAATTTCATCAAAGTGACTGGCCAGCCAGGTGATCACCAGGTCATGGCTGCCGGCAAACCGCAAAACCTGCTCAGTGGCTGTAAATTCCTGCTGTTCAACCAACTGCCAGCGTTCCATGGCCTCACGAATAGCCTGGTTGATCTCTTCCAGCCGGTAACCCTGGTTAAGAGCCTCCAATAAGAAGGACTCGGCTCGGTGGATGATCTGCGCGCGCCGCAAGGGGGTATCATGCAAAACCGGCAGACTTTCAGCGACCCGAGTCCCCTGACCGGCCCGGCTGGTGACCAGGCCCTGCTGCACCAGTTCCTGATAGGCGTGCTGGATGGTGCCCACCGTGCAGTTCCACTGTGCGGCCATCTCCCGTACCGAGGGCAGCTTTTCGCCGGATTTCCATTGCCCATTCAGAATTTCCTGGCGGATTTTATCGGAGATCTTTTTATAGAGATGAGGTTCATCCATAAAGCCATTTCCCGAAAAGTATTTTCAAAGCCGTTTCCTGCAAGCAGGTTCCAACAAGCGATCGGTCATACATATCAATTTTAACGATTTTCGTGTGCGTCACATTGATTGTATGGTATAGCCGGCAATTGTGCAATCAAAAATCAGAGGATTTGCGGGTTGTTTGCTGCCCACTTGTGTGAAACCCGTTAG
>DAISXR010000156.1:0-6032 GCA_036825755.1 Anaerolineaceae bacterium | reverse complement strand
GCCTCAAAAATCACCTCGTACGCGCAGGGCATGGGGCTGCTGCGCCTTGCTTCGAGCGAATACGGGTATGACCTGAACCTGGCGGAGATCGCCGCCATCTGGCGGGCGGGCTGCATCATCCGCGCAGATCTGCTGGAAGGGATCATGGCCGCTTACCGGCGTGATCCGTCGCTGGTCAACCTGCTGCTGGATGAGGGCTTTCAGCAGGCGGTGGAGAGCCGCCAGGAGGCCTGGCGTCTGGTGGTGCAAACAGCGGTGGGGTTGGGCATCCCGGTGCTGGGGATCAGCGCGTCGCTGGCTTATTTTGACGCTTACCGCAGCGAGCGGCTGCCGGCCAATCTCACCCAGGCGCAGCGGGATTATTTCGGGGCGCACACCTACCGGCGTGTGGATAAAGAGGGCGTGTTTCACACGCAGTGGATATGAAAGAAACCCTATCCCCCCGGCCCCCTTCCCCTTGGGGAAGGGGGAGCAGAAATTGTATGTGAGATTGTGATGCTTTGCATCACAATCTCACATACAACAAATTTCCCCGCCCCTGAAGGGGCGGGGATCAAGGGGTGGGGTGCAAACACCTTTTCGGTAAAGGAGAAAAACCATGAAATATGGCCTTCACATTAAAACGGACGCGGCGCTCGACGAACTCTCGCTGGGGGCGCTGGTGCACCGGCTGGACCCGGGCATCGTGCCCTGGCGCAAAGCCGCTCACGCCGATATCCACGTCAGCGGCGGCGAGTTCAACGTAGCCGCCAACCTGTCTGACTGTTTCCGCCTGCGCACCGGCATCGCCACCGCCATGGTCGATTACCCAATCGGCGATCTGATCGCCGAGCGGGTGCGCGCCATGGGCGTGACTCCCTTCTACAAACGCTTTCAGCACAACGGCGTCAACGGTCCCAACATGGCCACCGTGTACTCTGACCGCGGATACGGTGTTCGCCCGCCGGTGGTCTTCTACAACCGCTCCAATGAAGCCGGAGCACTGCTCAAACCGGGTGATTTTGACTGGCAGACTATCTTTGGGCAGGGTGTGCGCTGGTTCCACAGCGGCGGCATCTTCGCGGCGCTGTCACAGAACACCGGTGAGCTGATCATCGAGGGCATGCAGGCCGCCCGGTTCGCCGGGACTGTCACCTCGTTCGACCTCAATTACCGCGCCAAGCTGTGGAATCTGTGGGGCGGCGAAGAAATCGGGCAGTCGGTAGTACGCCGCATCATGGAGCATGTGGATGTGCTGGTGGGCAATGAGGAAGACCTGCAAATGGGTCTGGGTATCCCGGGACCCGAACTGACTTCCAGATCCAAACTGGATCCTGCCCGTTTTATCGCCATGATCGACCGGGTGACCGAAAAGTATCCTCGCATCAAGGTGGTGGCTACCACCCTGCGCGAGGTGCATTCCACCAACCGCCACAGTTGGAGTGCGGTCGCCTGGGTCAACGGGCAAACGTTCACTGCCCCCACGGCCGAGCTGGATGTGTATGACCGCGTCGGCGGCGGGGATGGCTTTGCCGCGGGTTTCTTCTACGGCATCCTGAACGATCTGGACCCCGAGCAGGCCACCCGGCTGGGATGGGCGCACGGCGCGCTGATCACCACCTACCCGGGCGACACCACCATGGCCACCCTCGAGCAGGTACAGGCGCTCGCGCAGGGCGGCTCGGCGCGCATCCAGCGCTGACATTCATATCAAAAACCAATCTGTTGAAATCATACAATCCTATCGATGGAAAGGATCAGAGAATGGAAAAGATACTCAAGCCAACTGTCAATGTGGTTCATGCACTCGGATCAGACACCATGCGGGCGCTGGTGTTCAAGGATGTGGGTAAACTGGTGCTGGAGCAGCGCCCCATCCCCAAAGTGAAAAACCCGGACGATGTGCTGCTCAAGATCCGCAATGTGGGCATCTGCGGCTCAGATGTGAAGATCATGGAGGGCAAGCATCACTTCAAACCCGATACCGTGCTGGGTCATGAATTTGTGGGCGAGGTGATCGAAATCGGCTCACACGTGCATTATATCAAGGTGGGTGACCGTGTGTCGGTGGATAACAATATCCGCTGCGGGTTCTGCTCGTTCTGCCGCATGGGCATGAGCAGCCAGTGCGTGGAGATCAAGTTCAACGCCCTGGGTGTGATGCGTGACGGCGGGTATGCCGAGTACTGCCTGGTGCCCGAAAAGCAGTGTTTTACCCTGCCGGACGAAATCGATGATGTGCTGGGCTCGCAGGTGGAGACGCTGGCCACCGTGGTGAACGGTATGAACACCCTCCAAATGAACCCGTATGACTACGTAATGGTGATCGGGTTTGGGCCCATTGGCTATCTTTTCGCCCAGTTCGCCAAGAACATCGCCTGTAAAGTGGCGGTGACGGAGATCGACCCGTTCCGCATCAGCGTGGCCAAACAGTGTGGGCTGGAAGTGTGGAACCCGCGTGAGGTGGACGTGGTGCAGAAGATCACCGATTTCACCTACGGGCGCAAGGCGGATATTGTGGTGGAAGCCACCGGAAACGATCTGGCGACCGCGCTGAAGTGCGTCACCCCGGGCGGAAAGGTATTGCCCTTCGGAATGGACTCCAGCATCACCACCAGCGTGGTGCCCAACGAGATCACCCGCTGGGCCACCAAGATCCTGGGGCTGTATCTGGGCCAGAACACCATGGTGCCGTCCATCCGCATCTTCCAGGAGAAACGTCTCAACATGGAGCCTTTCTTCACCAAAGTGATCAGCCTGGAAGAGGGTTTACAGGCTTTCAACGATCTGGGTCTGGATACGGAAACCCTGCAGCACAAGCCCAAAAGCGCCATGAAGATCGTCATGAAGATGTAGAGGGATGATGATGGAGAAAAAACTCAATCTCGCCGTCATCGGCACCGGACGGATGGGCAGCATTCATACCCGCAATGTGGCCCGGTTGATACCGGGCGCCAATCTGGTGGCACTGTGCGATTTGCGGCTGGAGCTGGCCCAGGCGCTGGCCGACGAACTGGATGTGCCGAGCGTGACCCGTGATTATCACCACTTGTTGGCCGACCCGGACATCGACGCTGTGATGATCATCACCAACACCGACACGCACGCCGCCATTATCAGGGATTGCGCCGAAGCCGGCAAACATATCTTCTGTGAAAAGCCCATCGCGCTGGATCTGCACGCCATCGATGAAGCGCTGGCGGCTGTGAAAAAAGCCGGCATCAAACTGCAGATCGGGTTCAACCGCCGGTTCGACAAAAACTTCCGCAAGGTGCGTGAGGTAACCGCTTCCGGCGCGTTTGGACGCCCATGCATCCTCAAAATCGTCAACCGCGACCCCGAACTGCCCGCCATGAATTTTCTGCGCTCGTCAGGAGGGATGTTCCTGGATATGAGCATCCATGATTTTGACATGGCCCGTTTTCAGATCGGCGAGGTGGAAGAGCTGTACGCGGTCGGCAGCGTTCTGGTGGATGATGAGCTGAAAACATTTGGAGATATCGATACCTCGCTGGTCACGCTCAAGTTCGCCAACGGGGCTATCGGCAATATCGATAACAGCCGCCAATCGGTGTACGGCTATGACCAAAGCCTGGAGGTGTTCTATTTGAACGGCACTGCCAAAGCCGACAATGACCAGGAAAGCACCGTGATGGTAGCCGATCGGGCCGGTATGCATCACGCCAAACCGCCGTACTGGTTTATCAACCGTTATGCGGAGTGCTATGTGGAAGAGGTGCGTCAGTTTGTGGACGCCGTGTTGAATGATAAGGCGGTTCCCGTCACCGGCGAGGACGGCCGCGCGGCTGTAGTGCTGGGGTATGCGGCGTGGAAATCGTTCAAGGAGAACCGCCCGGTCAACATCAAAGACTTTTTGCAAAGCCTTTGATGTTGCCTTGCATTTTCAATTGTTCTTTACCATGTTGCCCCCACCCCTTTTTCCCCGCCCCCGCGGGGGCGGGGATATTATTTTTTGAGTGTGCTGCGCTGCAAAGCAGCGCAGCACACTCAAAGATTTTGCCCCCTTCCCGTTGGGAAGGGGGGACGTCACGTAGTGACGGGGGGATGGGTTCCAGAAATTAACCAAATAAAGGAAAAATACCATGACTCAACAGCCAATCCCGCAGGGATTACTCCCCACCAACCAGCCGGATCTGTTCTTCGAAGATAACGGCGTGGGCCGTATGAAAAAACAGGTCTGGGATGCCAGTGATGAAGAAATCGACGCCATCCTGGCCGATTACGGCATCCCTTCGCCCGTCGAGTGGGCCAAACCCGGCTCCTACATTCAGACCACCACCCGCTGGCAGGTGGAAGAAAACCGTAAAAAGAACGATATCGTCTTCATCCCGGTTGGCTGCACCGAACTGCACGGCCAGCACCTGCCCAGCGCCGCCGACACTCTGTATGTAAGCGCTATCTGCGAGGGCGTGCGGCGCTTCACCGCCAAACGCGGCGCGCCGGTCAACCTGGCGCTGCCCCCGCTCAACTACGGCGGGCACCCGTATCACCACCTGGGCATGCCCGGCACTGTGATTGTGCGCGAGCACGTGGTGCGCGAAATGATGATCGATGTGATGCTGGGGTTGTGGAACGACGGCTTCCGCAAGCAGTTGATTGTCAACAACCACGGCCAGTTGTGGATGCTGGAATCCGCCGTGCAGGAATTTATGAAGCGCTACCAGCTTCCCGGCATCTTCCGCGTCATCGACTGGCACCGCGGCGTGCGTGAATTCTTCCGCCCCGATACCCGCGGCGGGCAAATGAGCACCCATTTCGTACACGCCGATGAATCCGAGACCTCGCTCAGCCTGCTGCTGCACCCCGAGATGGTGGATATGAACTACGCAGTCGATACCGAGGGCATCAACTACCTGCCGGATGGGCACTTTGATAAATCGGTCGATCCGTTTGGCCGGCCAAGCCGCTGGTCAGAGGGGGAAGGCCATTTCGCCATCGAGATCAAAGGTACCCCGGAGGGCGTGGTTGGCAAGGCGAAATCCGGCGCGGCTTATAAAGCCCGAAGACCGCTGGCAGCCATCCTCAAATATCTCACCCTCTGGCATGATGACATCCTGGAAGCCTTCCCGGCCGGGAAAGTGCCCCCGGTGGAAGAAGTGACGCTGCGCACCGAGAAGGAAATGGAACCCTACCTGCGCGAACCTCTCAGCGAAGGCTGGAAGACCGTGTACGGCATCCCGCGCATCGGCCAGGGCACGGAAGTATAGATCACGGAAGAAAAGGAGAAAACACAATGAACGGAAAAATGCCCGGCGTCACCCTGTCTGCTGCCTGGGATCCCAAATCCGGGTTCAAATTGGGATCAAAAGATATAGAACACCGCCAAACCTACCTGGGCAGCCAGGTCTGGCGATATCCAAAGATTGAACTGCGCGAATATGACATCCCCACCCCCGGCCCCAACGAGGTGCTGCTAGAAGTGAAAGCCTGCGGCATCTGCGGCTCGGATGTGCACATGGCCCAGGCTGACGAGCAGGGTTACATCTATTACCCCGGCCTGACCGGCTTTCCGTGCATCCTGGGGCATGAGTTTTCCGGTGAGGTGGTGGAAGCAGGTAAGGGAGCCATCGACAAGAGCACCAACAAGCCCTTCAAGGGCGGAGAGCGCGTCACCAGCGAAGAGATGCTGTGGTGCGGTAACTGCCGCCCATGCGCCGATGGTTTCCCCAACCAGTGTGAGCGTCTGGACGAGGTGGGTTTCAACGTCAACGGCGCATTCTCCAAGTACATTGTGCTGCCCACCCGCACGCTGTGGAGCCTGGAGCCGCTGGCTGACCGCTATGCCGGGGATGATATCTTCCTGGCCGGCAGTCTGGTGGAACCCACCAGCGTGGCGTACAACGCGGTGATCCAGCGCGGCGGGGGCATCCGCCCCGGTGACCGGGTGGTAGTGCTGGGCGGCGGGCCGGTGGGCATCGCGGCTTGCGCTATTCTCAAGCGAGCCGGCGCGTCCATGGTGATCATCTCCGAGCCGCAGGAAGACCGCGTAAAGCTGGCTCTCAAGGTGGGCGCGGACGCGGCCATTAACCCGC
>DAISXR010000155.1:0-6070 GCA_036825755.1 Anaerolineaceae bacterium | reverse complement strand
GGGATGGCGGCAGAGGAAGTATGGCAGGTTCGTCCGCCGCCCATCCAATTGTACATCACAATGGGATCAACCATACAGCCCGGTGTGTATAAGATCGAGATGGACGGTCAACGGCGTGCCCTGCCCGGCCTCAGGATCACACGCATCTGTCGTAGGGGAGGTTCATGAACCTCCCCTATCAGCGAAGGATAATGATGCTGACTGAAATGCATCAATTTACTGCATATACAAGCCACGTTGAATAACCCGATCAGGCAACAATATTGAAAATTCACGTAAATTTTCTGCCAGTTCATCCTGCGCGGCAGCAGAGATTACATAAAATGAGACTTTACTATCCCCGCAAACCACATTATCGGAAATTTCCCATTCGCCCACCTTCACCCATTCATGCGGAATCACTCCGCGGAACCAACTATCGAAAATTATCACTACTTTTGTATCATACCTGCCGGATAACTGAACCAATGAGGTTGAATAGTATGTACCCTGCATGATCTCTTTGGCTACATCAAGACTGCCCAAACCCCATAAATCCAATACCTTAGATTCAGACATAAAACTGACAAGCCCAATGTCATTGACAGCAGCCGTTTTTCCACTGTAGTACTCTTGAAGGAACAACCCCATCTGATACTGCTGATCATGGATATTCTGTATCGCACGCGGGTAATCCCTGAACAAGATCCCTGAAAGAAAAGCTATCTGCAAAATGGGTAAGGCAAACATCAGAATGGTGACAGCCTGTATATCATTCATTTTTAAGATGATTTTCGCGTCCGATGGCATATTCGGAAAAATAAGAGCTGCTTTTTCAGCCAGAATCACAACCCCAGTTAAGATGAGGTAGGTCTCATATCGTGAGAAGGTACTTGGGGCGGAAAACTGCAGATGGATAACTGCCGTGGCTAGAAATATACCGAATAAATACCTATCTTGAGGGTTGACCACCTTTTGTAAGGCTCCCCGCTTATAGAGCATCAGCATCATCAAAACAAGCATAAAAAATTGTGGTGTTTCGTTTAGGTTGAAAATACTTTTTGTGAGAAACTGAACCATGCCTTCTACGTTGAATTCAGGCAGATTTCCTTTCAACAAAATGGTATTCGGAAAAAAATACCAGCCATTGCGCATCGAGATTAACCCGTAAATGGATATCAAGAAAAAGCTTCCTGTTATTACGGCAAATGCGGCTCCTATGCGCTTTTTAATGATGAATGTTAAAAACAGAACTCCTGCCAGGAACATACCCTCATAGCGGGTTAAGGTTAAGAAAGCGCTTAACAGGAACAGCACCACATATTGAGGCAATCTGATACGTTCTGTAAAGAGAATCTGAACTGCATAATACATCAAACTGACCGTTAGTACGCCATGCAACAGATGTTCCATACCCATGGCAGCCCAAAAAGGCATCCCCGTAAAAAAAACAAATAATATCAGGATAAGCGTAAGCCTCAACGGGGTGTACTTTCGTTTCAATATGCTGTAACACACAACCAAGGCTACACTGCCCACCAATACTCCCAGCGCGACAGGTGCCCATTCGTTGACCCCAAAGATTTTGTAAACCAGAGCGATCAGCAGCGTCCACAATGGCGATGATGTTGTGGAGGAAAATTCGTACGGAGTGATGCCCCACACTCCATCGGCCACGAAATTTTTGGCGATCGACATGTGAATGTAAACATCGTCGATGGGATACCCCAGCTGTCCATCTGCAGCTTGCAAGCCCGCCATCAACAAAGCCGCTACAATGAGACTAAACATCACCAGACTTATGATCAATGGAAAAGGAATTCGACTTTTCATTTCAGATCTTTCGATGCCCCAACCTTTCGAAATCAATGCACAAAGCTCACGCCGCGCAGAATCAATCCCTGCTGTCAGCGAGGATGAATGGAATAAAGATTCAATAACGGGATATCTATCCGTTACGGTTTGGGGGTCGTTCAGATCGGATGAGAGTTGTTGGAGAGAAAAATTGCTTTGAGAAACAGATAGGAGTAAGAAAAACCAAATCAAGACAAAAATTTAGAAGCTCTCTCAGCGTTTGCCCATGTTTCCGAAATAACAATCCCGCAAACCTTAGTATAGTACAGGCTACAAAATTCGTCTTCGAAATACACCTGTTAAATTCCTGACTTCCCAGCTTCATATAATAAGACTCTGATATTTTCTTCTTTAAGGAAATTATTCTCTTCATATTTTTATATTTCGTACTATAATTTGCTTCGCAATCCCTGATATTTTCAATGGTATTTTCACCTCATCAAATGAATAAAAAATGTTGAACTGGCCCGGTTGCGGAATAGTTAATCCGCCGCCAGAATTTTGCAAAATATAAAAATAATCCACCCTGAATGGAACTCCTGATCCATGAACCTCCTGTCCATCCTTCTTGCCCTTCTTCCCATCCTGCTGGTGCTGGTGCTGCTCATCTGGCGTAAAACGCCCGCTGACATTGCCGGCGCGATTGGCTGGGCTGTTACCCTGCTCATCGCGGTGATAGCCTTTCAGACCCCCCTGGGCATCGCCCTCAAGGCCAGCCTGGCCGGCGCCATCGCTTCCTTTCCCATCACGCTCATGGTGGCGGCGTCGCTGCTGCAGATCTTCATTATGATAGAGACCGGCGCGCTGGCGCGTGTGGTGACCCTTATCAAGACCATCTCGCCCGCGGACCAGATTGTGCAGATCATGATCGTCAACATCGGTTTCGGCACGCTGCTGGCGGCATTGGGCGCCACCCCGGTGTCGATCCTGCCGCCCATCATGCTGGCGTTGGGCTACAGTTCGTTTGTATCCATCGCCATCCCGGCCCTGGGCTACGACGCGCTGTGCACCTACGCTCTGCTGGGCGTGCCGGTGGTGGTGTTCTCGGGTTTTGTGGGGCTGCCGGTGGAAGAGGTGGGCCTGTACTTTGCGCGCTTTATGCCGGTCATCAGCAGCTGTATCGCGCTGGGCATGCTGTGGATTGTGGGAGGCTGGAAGCTGGTGGGCAAGGGACTGCTGCCCGCGCTGGTTTCCGGTGTGACGGCCGGGCTGATCGCCATTGGGATGAATTATCTCAAGTTGATCCCGCTGACGGGTGTGGTAGCCGGCCTGGGCGTGATTCTGGTGATGCTGGCCTATCTCAAACTGATCCGCAAACCGCTGCGTGACCGAAGCATTCTGACCGACGCGGACCGCCAGACCGAATCGCGCATGCCGCTGTGGGCCGCCATGAGCCCGTGGCTGATTCTGGTGGCCCTGGCCAGCCTGGTGAATCTGCCCGCCCTCCCGTTCTACAACTTCACCTTCAAAACGCTGGCCATGCCCATTGAAATCATCGCCGGCGCGCCCGAGAAGGTGCGCTTGTTCTGGCAGGCCTACTTCTGGATCTTCGTCAGCACGCTGCTGGCCCTGCCCTTCTTAAAGCCCACCAAAGAGCAGTGGAACAACTCGCTGAAAAAGTGGATCAAACGCGCTCCGCGCCCCATGCTGGCCTCCATCGCCTTCTTTGCCATCGCCTATTTGATGAACCACTCCGGCAAGGGGCTGGATTGGACGCTGGCCGACCCGAACCTGAACATGATCACCGTGCTGGCCAACGCCTCGGCTGCCGGTTTTGGCAGGCTGTATCCGCTGGCCGCGCCGTACCTGGGGCTGCTGGCCGGTTTTGTGAGCGGTTCGGAGGCCTCAGCCATCGCCATGCTGACCGCCCTGCACCTGACCACTGCCGAGAAGATCGGCGCGGTGGGGCTGCTGGTGGCCGCGGTGAGCGGTATCGGTGGCGGGCTGGCCTCGGTGATTTCGCCGGCCAAGCTGCAGAACGCATCCGCGTCTATTGGCAAAATCGGCGAGGAAGCCGGTGTGCTGCGCGTGACCTTTGTGATCTCGCTGGTCATCACCGCGGTAGCGGCCGGTCTGGCCATGCTGTGGGCTTTCTAAAAGGATTGGATTGCGAAATTTCAAAGCCGCCGGGCACTCCGGCGGCTTTGTTGTTACATACGGATGATATTGACAGCAGATTTTGAAACTCTCGACTCACCTACAATATTTCGAACAAGTTCCCACACCCAGAACCGATACGACGGGTGGATTCTTTCAACGATTTGCATCAGGCAGCGCTTAATTAATCTTTTCGGAACCAATTTCTGATCACATTTGCCAAGGCAAAAAACCCGGGAATACTAACCGGTATAGCCAAAATCCAATAAAACAAGCTGAAAGGACTTTGATTTAGTGTTTCGACGATAGTAAAGAGTATGGGAAGAAGACAGAAAAACACTATCACGATCAGGAAAACTTGCAGAATTGGATGGCGAGTCTGGAAAGAAAGGGTAAAAAAAGCGACGCAGGAAAACCCCTTACATGTGCGCAAACTCCAGTTGGGTATCGATGTAGTCATACCCGGAGAGCCCTTTCCGGGTACGGTATCCCGGAAAACCCGGCAGCACATCGGCTTCCTCGAAGGCAATAGTATCGTTGAGTTCCAGTGACTGTCTGTGTTGATTGTCTTTTGCCATTTCTCTTAAGAATCCTCCGCCCTTTCATCCAATTTGAATTACCGAACTGGTGCTCACCGCCCTCTCAATAAACAGATTCCCCCAGAACCGGTACCTGGAACAAAACCACCTGAACCTTCCGCCAATTCGGCGTCCCGCTGAAAAGCCGGCATCCACTATTGGGCATCTTTCTACGTTTGTTCCGTGTGTCCGAGGGTTAACTCCAGTATGTCCTTTTTTCGTTTTTCGATCAACGTCCAAACCAACGCAGCCAGCGGGATGATCAAAAAGGGATACGTGCCCCGCAAAACATATGACAAGATTAGAGCCAGCCAGCTGCACAGGATCAACAATTGCCACGGCGCGCTGCCCATCAGCAGGACGCTGTTATACCAGGTGCCAAACGGCAGGGCCAAAACGTTGGCCTGCAGGGACCCGGATTTTCCCAGAAAAAACCCAAGGGCAGCCACCGCCACTGCGATGGGAATGATCACCCACACAGACAACCCCAGGATGCTCAGTGAGAACAGTCCCGGGCTGCCAGCATAGTACAAATCAGCCCGTTGGCTCAAAGACTCCAACCAGTGGCGGTAGATGTGAACATCGTATAACAATGGCAGGCTGTGCAAAACGGCGCAGTACCCGGCAAATTTCAGCAGCAGCACTCGGTTTTTCCGCAGCCAGGTGATCAAAACAACAGGCAGTAAAATCAAGGCCGCCTGTGGTTTCAAAGTGATCAACGCGGCCAGCAGCGGGGCGTACCATTGATCGTCATCGAGAAATAAGGCCAACCACCACAGGAAGAAATCCAGTTGCCCTGAAACAAAGGTAAAAAGCAGCGGCGTATAACCCAGCCAAACCAGCGGTATTTTTGTGCCCCGGGTGCCCCTTAGCGCCTGGCGCGCAAAAAGCGATACGTTAAACAGCAGCCAGGCGATGGCGGCAAACGTCTTGGGCAACAGGCCGAAAACCACAAAAGAAAGACACGCGGCCGGCGGATAAACGTTTCCGGCCACGCTGTATGGGTCCCGCCCCGCGAGGATCGCCCGGGCGATTTCCCAAAAAAAGTTAGTAAAATCGTTCCCCATGCCTGTTCTCCGCCTGTGCCTGTCAAAATAAATACATCTCCGCGGCCTGCAGATGCAATTTCCCAACCTGTACAATTCCTGTCCGGCAGATATATGAAGATGTACTTCATTCTAAATCAGTTTTTCGGATCCATCAAAAAATGGCAGGGTTTTTATCGTTCTGGATATTTACCCATTCCCGCTTGATAGCCTCCTTTGAGGTGAGATCGCCCCAATCTGATGACACTCTGTTTCCAAATCCCTGATATGATTGGCGGATATCCCACTCGCTCTTTACAGGTTAATCATGACACAAAACAATGTGATCAAAAACGAGACAAACGTTCCCAAAAAACTGTTTCAGTTTCTGGGGCTGCGGCGCAGCATGGTAGCCATGCTCACCATGGTGATTCTGGTGGGCATGGGTGAGAACCTGGCCGAACGTTATCTGCCCATTTATCTGCTGGCGCTGGGGGGCGGCGCGCTGACGGTCAGCTTTCTAAACGGGATGGACAA
>DAISXR010000154.1:0-6080 GCA_036825755.1 Anaerolineaceae bacterium | reverse complement strand
AAAAACGGGTTTCTCTTTTCAGTTTAGAAAAAGAGAAACCCGTTTTGTATTTCGCTAACTTTATCCCGGCAGCCCCAGCCGCTTCACCGCAATCTGCAGCAGGTTATCGATCATCTCGGTGTAGCTCATCCCGGCGGCTTGGGCCGAGTATACATACGAAGCCTGCAGCGGGTCTGGAAACAGCAACGGAAGCGGGTTGACTTCCAGAATATAGATATTCTGTTGGGAATCCATGCGTACATCCATCCGGCAGAAATCCACCACATCCAGCGCCTTCATGGCAGCCAGAGCGGTTTGTTCAATCTCAGTTTGTTTTTCCGGAGAAAGCTCAGCCGGGCACACGCGGTACACCGGGCTGTGTTCGTCTTCTTTTTGCCCGTGAGAATAATAGCCGGTAGGGGAACAGATCTCAATAATGGGCAGAACTCGGTCGCCCATCACACTTACGGTAAACTCGCGCCCCTCAATATATTTCTCAATCAGAATGGGCGTTTTTACCTCGTTCCAGACCCATTTCACCTGTTTTACCAGGCTGTCGTAATCACGCACCAGGGCGTTCTCATCGATACCGATGGACGTGCCCTCATGCGTGGGTTTTACAAACAGCGGATACTCCATCTCAATGGGCGGAATCTCATCCGGGTTTTCCACCACTACAAAATCGGCAGTGGGCAGGCCAACCCAGCGAAAAACCTTTTTGGCCATGAATTTGTTATGGGAAAGCGACATGCCCAGCACCCCTGATCCGGTATACGGCAGGCGCAGCATATCCAGCACGGCCGGTATCTGGGCTTCACGTGAGACCCCAAAGTGCCCTTCACAAAAATTAAAACAAATATCCGGCTGATAGATCATCAGGCGCCGGATAATACTGAGCCGCGGGGCAATATACCTGACTTCATGACCCTTTTTGCGCAGCGCCTGCACCACAGCGCGCACCGTGCGCGGGTCATCCAAATCATCCCAGTAATCATGATCCGGCGGATGTTCGATGTCGAAAGGGACATCTTTCTTAAGGTTGGCGAGAACGGCAATTCTCATATGGAAGTACCCTCGGTTTTGTCAGGGAAGTAAAGAAGCACACATCGTAAACAAAAAATGATATGTGCCTCTGGAATTTGAAAGTGTAATCGATTCTCATCACAATGCAAGGGAGTGAAGCGGTTTAAAATGCCCCTTTTTCCTGTTCAAGATTCAAGAAGTGAGGTCTGACACTCTTTGCTGTTACTTGACGTATTGGGCGGGGTGGTGTATTATTCTTGGCACCAGGCCCTCGTAGCTCAATTGGACAGAGCGTTTGCTTGCGGAGCAACAGGTTGGGGATTCGAGTTCCTCCGAGGGCACCAGCAAAACCACCTTTACGGGTGGTTTTTTTGTTAAGGCAGGTTTCCCCGATCCGAAACGAAAATCATGTGAAATCCGGCAACCTCATAAAAACTGGACAACCTGAATCTGTTTCATCAGTTAACGTTGCGAATAATGATGTGTTGTATAATTCGTTGGATTCACCCGGCAAGAAAAGATTTATTTTTATATCAGTTTAGAGGAGTAGAAAGATGAAACGAAACATTTTCGCTATCCTGGCAGTCGTTTGCATTATCGCTTTGCTGGCCGCCTGCAGCCCTGCTGCAGCACCCACCGAAGCCCCTGCCGAGGAAACCGCTGCAGCGACTACCGCCGCAGAAGAAACTGTTGCCGTTGAAGCAACAGCCGCTGTGGAAGAAACTGCCGTTGCAACGGAAGCTGCCCCCGCAGAAAAGATTCAAATCGTCACCTGGCATACCCTGACCGATCATCACCAGGAAGCCTACCAGGCAATCATCGACGCCTTCAATGCCTCCCAGGATAAATACGAAGTTGTTGCCCAGCAGCAGCCCTATGGCGAATATGACGCCAAACTGCTTCAGGCTGTCAGCACAGGAACCGCCCCCGACTTCGTGGGTATGTTCCCTTCGGAAGCCATCAACTTCATTGAGGACGGCTATGCGTTTGATATGTCTGTGTTCATCAATGACCCCGAAATCGGTATGCCCAATCTGGAAACCGAGCTGGCCCCTGGTGTTCTGCAGGGCATCAAGCAGTGGGGCATGGATCAGATCTACCTGATCCCCTCCGGGATGACCGGCGAAGTGCTGTTCTACAACAAAACCATGCTCGATGAACTGGGTCTCACCCCGCCCACAACCTGGACCGAGGTTGAAACCGTTTCCAAGGCCATCTACGAAGCTTATGGCATCCCCGGCTTTGGCACCGACTCAATCACCGATACCTATCAGACCCTGGTCATGCAGGCTGGCAGCTCCTACATCGATGTTGAGAACAAAACCATGTCCATCGATCGCGCGATCGGCATCGAAAAACTGAACTGGTTTGCCAACGGCGTCAAGGAAGGTTACTTCCGACTGGTGGGCGAAGATATGTACTTCTCCAATCCCTTCGGCAGCCAGGCAGTGGGTATGTACATTGGCTCTTCCGCCGGCGTTGATTATGTGTACGCAGCCATCCCGGCTGAGGGCGAAGCAGGTTACTTTGAAGTAGGCGCCACCACCGTTCCGCAGGAAGGCCCTGTGCAGTACATCTCCAATTGGAGCAATGGCGAAGTCTGCCTGTCCAAGGACGAAGAACACGCCCGCGGCGTCTATGAATTCCTGAAGTACTTCACTTCCCCCGAAGTTTCCGTTGAATGGGCCAAAGCCTTCGGCAGCGCCCCCGCCTTCAAGGCAGCCATTGAATCTCCGGAATTTGTTGAATTTGCTTCCACCAACATCGCCCTCAAGGCGCTGACCGAGGAACTGCAGTACGCCGGCTTCCTGCCCAGCATTTACGGCACCGACACCGTCCGCACCGAGATCGACAAGATGGTGCAGTCTGTTGCCCTGGGTGTTACCGATGCCGAGACCGCTTTTGACGCATTCATCGAAGCCAGCAACGCCGCACTGCAAAGCGCTCAGTAAGTATCGTTTTATTATCGTGATGTAGAAAGAGCCGCCCTGTTCACCCGAAAAACCGATGGTTTGGGTGGCGAAGATGGGCGGCTCTTTATGTTTTGTCAGACAGGAAAACAATATGGAAAAACCCGTGACGAAGTTTGTGATGTACTCAGGATTGCGCACCATTGGTGGTGTGGTTGCCTCGGTGACTTATGGGAAGGACCGCGTCATCTTTGAATTTGGTTCCGCGTATGAACCCTCAACCGCAGTTTTTGATGCCATTGTGGAACCCCGTACCGAAAATCGGGTGCGCGATCTGTTGAAGATTGGTATTCTGCCAAGAATTGACGGGATGTATCGCAGGCAAGATCTGGGCGGGTATCCTCTTATCAGCGCCGAGGAGAGTGATTTGAACACCGCGGTGTTCATCACCCATCTGCATCTGGATCACATGGCCCTGATCGGTACGGTGGCGCCGGAAATCCCCGTCTATATGCATCACAACGCGCAGGTCATCGAGCGGGCGCTGGAAGCCACCGGCAAAGGCGTGCAGACACTGGAACGGGGTTATACCGATCTGATCCCCAATGCGCCGGTTCAGGTAGGACAGCTTCAGGTACTGCCCATGCTCTGCAAGGATACCGGTCATTGCGATTTTTCCTTTTTTATCACCACGCCGGATGGAACCATCCACTGGACCGGCGATCTGTGCCTGCACGGCATGCAGGGCGAACTAACCTGGGCGCAGATGGACTTTCTCAAGGCACAGAATGTCGATGTGATGCTGTGCGATGCCACCGCGTTGATTGACTCCGGTCTGAGACGGGTCTATCATTCCGCGGATCCCAAAGTGATCGTTCCGGATCCAAACATCCCCCAGGGCATGCTGAGTGAACAGGAGTATAAAACCGCGCTGTACAAACGAATTCGCGATTGCAAGGGCTTGTGTGTTTTCAACTACTATCAACGTGAAATGGATGAAGCTGGTGGGTACATGCAGTGGGCAGAGCAGTGCGGACGGGTGTGCGTGTTTGAGCCGGATGCTGCCTTCCTGGTGTACAAGTTCTTTGGTATCAAACCCAATGTCTTCATCCCGGATTCGCCCCGTTTCAGAGCGGATATCGCCCCTGCCTGGCTGAAGGAACTGCTGGCTAACGCCGCAGTGGTGACCGCTGATGAAATTCGGGCCAACCCGGCCGGATATCTGCTTCAAAACAGCTACCGGCACATCATGGAACTGCTCAGTCTGCCGGCTGAGGATGCGATCTATCTGCATGAGGGCGGTGAGCCGCTGGGTGATTATGATCCCGCCTTTGCCAATATGCGTCGTATTCTCGATATCGCCGGTTTTCAGTACGTTACCTCAGATGACAACTATTTTGGACACGCGTATCCCGGCCAGGTCAAATACTTTGTCGATCAAATCGATCCCAAAGTGCTGATCCCCTGTCATTCCTACAATCCGGAAAGGCTGCTGCCCCATACCGGACGGCAACTGCTGCCTGAACTGAATCAAACCTATATTCTCAAGGATCATCAGTTTCATCCGGAAAATGGACAGGAGTCTTAATGAGTAAAGTACTGGTTTTTTGCATCGATGCGCTCTGCACGGGCGATGTGGAAGAAATGCGTTCCATGCCCCACTTCGGCCCGCTTTTGAAAACCGGCTCATTTGTCGAAAACATTGAACCGGTCTGGCCTGCCCTGACGTATACCGGTCACACCGCCATCCTGACCGGTTGTTATACAGACAGGCATGGCATTTTTCACAATGAGAAAATTCGCCGCGGCGGATATCTTTCCGAACCGTGGTTCAACATGAAAAAGGATGTAAAGGTTCCCACCCTGCTGGATATAGCCAGAGAACAGGGTCTGACCACCTGCTCGCTTTCCTGGCCGGTTTCGGGCGCCGCCGCGTATGACATGAACATGCCCATGATTGTTCCCTATTCCTATAAAGGCTGGGAACCCGAACCCTGGCTGGAGAACACCGCCACCCGCAACCTGATGGAGCGCTATTTTCACAAGCACGGCCGCTATATCAAAGGCCCCGACAGAAGCCTGGATCTGCTGACCATGGCGCTGGCGTTGGATATTCTGGAAGATTACGATCAACCGGATATCATGCTGGTCAAAATGTGTGACCTGGATTCCGCCCGCCATACATACGGCGTGAACCATCCAAAAGTGACCGATCAACTGCGCAAGCATGACGAGGAATTTGGTTCGATTGTGGAGACGCTGCGCAGAAAAGGCACGTTGGATCAGACCAACCTGGTCATCCTGGGCGATCACGGCATGACGGATGTACGCGATGTGCTGCTGATCAACGTGCTGCTACGCCAGGCGGGTTTCCTCCAGATCAATCAAGAGGGAAAACTGGCCGGATATGAGGCGCTCGCCCATTCAACTGGTCTGGGCGCCTATGTGGAACTTCGAGACCCAACTGATACGGCATTGAAACGAAAAGTACACGCCTTTCTGGATACTTTGATCGAACGTCCTGATATCCAGTTGGATTATGTGATGGACGCGGAAGAAGCCGCGCAGGCCTTCCGCCTGACCGGCCCGTTCGATTTTATTCTGGAAAGCCGGCTGCCCATCTCATTTGGTGAACGACTCGACGGCGATACCATTTGGGGCAGCCAGGTACCGGGCGATCACAAGATCGGCGCGGCAACCCACGGCGGCAGTCCCAAACGGACGGAAGTGACCACCTTTATTGCCAGCGGGCCGGAAGTACAGACCGGCGTGGTGGTGGAGCGGCGTTCCATGGTGGACGAAGCGCCAACCATGGCCAGAATGCTTGGCTTTGATATGCCTGATACGGATGGTATGCTAATCGAAGAATTGTTAAGGTGAAAATATGCAGGTAACAGTAGATCATTTGACCAAAAGATTCAATGATGTGACGGCGGTGGACGACCTTTCCATCACCCTGGAAAGCGGTAAGCTGATCGCGCTGCTGGGTCCCTCGGGGTGCGGCAAAACGACTGTGCTCAATGTTCTGTCCGGCATCCTGCCGGTGAGCTCCGGCCGCGTCCTGTTCGATCAGAAAGATGTGACCGCTTTACCGCCCGAGAAGCGAAATGTGGGTCTGGTTTTTCAGAATTATGCCCTCTACCCGCATATGACCGTGCTCGGCAACAT
>DAISXR010000153.1:0-6107 GCA_036825755.1 Anaerolineaceae bacterium | reverse complement strand
AGTTGCCGCAGGATTCATCACAGGCGAACTGCACAAAGAAGCGCGCCATATCCACAATACAGGTGCTTTCATCCATCACAATCAGACCGCCTGATCCCATGATAGAGCCCAGATCGCGCATGGTTTCATAGGTAATTGGCGTATCCAGCTTTTCCGCGGGTAGACAACCGCCCAATGGACCGCCGGTTTGTACCGCCTTGAAGGGCCGTGCGGTGCCTCCGCCAATTTCTTCCACCACCTGGCGCAAGGTCATTCCCAGCGGAATCTCAATCAGACCGGTATGGCGGGATTTTCCTACCAGTGAAAAGGTCTTGGTGCCTGGGTTGTTGGGAGTACCAAAACGGGTGTACCACTCACCGCCTTCCCGCAGAATGGCCGGGATAGCCCCAAACGTTTCGGTATTGTTGATAAGCGTGGGGCAGCCTTTATATCCGCGGTCTGCCGGAAACGGCGGGCGCGGACGCGGCATGCCGCGCTGACCTTCCAGAGAGGCAATCAGAGCGGTTTCTTCACCGCACACGAAGGCGCCTGCGCCTTCCCGAATGCGGATGGAAAAGGAGAAACCCGATCCCAGAATATTCTACCCCAACAAACCGGTTTCCCGGCTTTGCCGGATGGCCAGACGCAGCCGTTCAACCGCCAGCGGATACTCAGCGCGGACGTAAATGATACCCTCACTCGCGCCAACGGCAAATCCGCCAATGGTGATCCCCTCCAGTACAGCGTGCGGATCCCCTTCCAGCAGTGCCCGGTTCATAAAAGCGCCCGGGTCGCCCTCATCGGCATTGCAGACCACGTATTTAGGATGGCCCTGGGCCGCGCGGGTAAGATCCCACTTTTTCCAGGTGCCAAAACCTGCTCCGCCCCGCCCGCGAAGACCGGAGAGCTTCACCTCATGGATTACTTGCTCCGGCCCCATCGCCAGGGCCTGTGCCAGCCCTGTATACGCGCCGGCGTCCAGCGCGGAACCAAGATCTTCCGGATCGATCAGGCCGCAGTTTTTGAGGATGATTCTCACCTGAGGTTTAAGCATGGGCAGGTCGAAAAAGCGCGGGATACCGCTTTGGGCGGTGAAATCACCCGATCCAAAATGGCCTGCAGCTAAGGCAGGCTGTAAATCACCGTCCACCAGACAGGCTTTGAGGATCCGTTTGGCTTTTGCGGGGGTTACATTGGCATAACTGATGCGTGGTAGACCCAGTATAGCCACATCCATCAGCGGCTCCAGATAACACGGGCCGATGCACCCGACCTCGATCAGATTGGCCTGAATACCCAGTTCCTGCAATGTGTCCAGGATAGCCTGACGGGTCTCCAGGGCGCCGGCTGCTCGCCCGCAGGAGGCTGTTCCCAGAAAAATTACTGTTTGAGAGGGATGAATGCGTGACCGCCAGGCGGTAGTAAATTGTTGGCGAACGGCATCAAGCTCGTTCATACTGATCCAACACTTTGCGCAGTTTCTCAGGTGTCATTTTGGCGTAAATTTTTCCGTTTACTTCCAATACCGGCGCCTGCGCGCAGCATCCCAGACAGGCTACTTCTTCAAAATCGAAGCGTCCATCCGGCGTGGTCTGGCCGGATTGGATGTGCAGGCGAGCCTGAATTTCCTGTGAAAGGCGCTGCCCGCTTTGAACATGACAGGCCGTGCCCAGGCAAACGCGGATATGGTTCTCACCCGGTTTCTCAAAGCGGAACTGCGCGAAAAAGGATGCAACCGAATACACCTGCGCCGTAGAAATGCCAAGTGAATCTGCAATTTGCTCAGCTCCCATACGAGAAATATATCCGTATGTTTTCTGGCAATGCTGAAGCATGGAGATCAATTCATCCGGGTTACCTGAAAAACCGGATTGTACATACTGCCCAACGTCTTGCAGGTACTTTGTATCGCTCATGATGAACCCTGTCTATCGAAATTTGGACGTAATACTAAGATTTATATGATTATCCACTCTTTATTACAAGTGACATAAATCATATCAATTTTTTAATAGATTGTTGCCGTTAGCGTCATATTTACATATATTTCACTGTAAATCGGAAACTAAAATCAACAATGATAAGTTCCAACGAAACCGGAATTAATATGACTTGCATGTCATATTATAACGCAAATAATCTGACTTACAAGTCATATTAATATGATTAATCACAGGATTATTCAACTCAACTACCGCCTCGTGAAGAGGCGGTAGTTTTAATGCAAATGCTCGTAATGGAGGGTTTGATGGATCAGATCAGTTCTTCCCGGCTGCCTGGCTGGATTGTTCCAGCGGTGCGTTTACTGGCTGGTGCGTCTTATTGGATGCCATCCAGTATGTGAATGGCACCGTCAACACGGCCAGTATCACGATCATAAAGAAGGACTGATAAAAAGCATTGGTACCGCTCTGGCTGCCGCTCTCCAGTATCAAGCCGGTGACCGTTGAACCCAGCGAAGCGCTGATAAATCGGATCATGTGGAAGAACCCGGTTGCAGCGCCGCTGTTTTCTTTGGGTGAAGCCTGGATGGCAGAAACGGTGGAAGAGGATTGGATCATCCCAAACCCCGTCCAAAAGACGGCCAGGTTGGCCAAAAATATCATCCAGGTGACGGTATTGAGTTGTTCCACCTTCATAAAGAACATCAACAACGCCCCGGCACCCACCAGAACGGTACCGATACGACACACATCGCGGGTGGTCCAACGATCGATCAATCGCCCGGCCACCGGGCTGGTGAGCGCCATCATCAGAGTCATCGACATAATGATCAGTCCGGCCAGCGAATCATCAATTCCGTGCATATCGATCAAAAAGACCGGCAGTGAAACCAGCAGCCCAAACTGGGTGAAAGCCTGCAATGAAATGGGAACGATGGCCGATAAATAATCACGTTTCTTGAACAGCTTGAGATCCACAAAGGGACGATTTTTACGGCGCTCATACACCAGGATGAAAATCAGACTGGCCAGCGCAATTACCCACAGCAGGATCACCAGCGGTGAACCGATGCCCACCTTGGTGGTTTGCGTCAATCCGATCATGGCCGAGAACACCAGCACAGTCATCGCCGCGGCGCCAGGCCAATCAAACAGTTTGACGCTGGTGGTGGGCCTGTCCTCCGGTAGCACTTTCAGAGCCAGCGTGATAGCTGCCAGCGCCAGCGGGATATTGACCCAAAAAATGGAGTGCCAGCTGAAGAATCCCAGCAGCAGTCCGCCTAAACTAGGGCCGATTGCATGTCCCAGGCTGTTGACAAACGCCCATGCGCCGGTTGCCTGGCCCTGAGAATAGGGCGGAAAGAAGTGCGTGATGATGCCCATGATGGTGGGCAGAATGGTAGCCACCCCCACCCCAATGGCGATACGCGCCATCAAAAACAGGAAAAAACTGGGAGCCAGAATACACATCACGGATCCCGCAATCACCAGCGCCATCCCGGATACAAACATGCGTTTATACCCGATGGAAGTCCCCAGACTGCCGAAAACCGGGATTAAGACGGAGAAGGTCAGCGTATACAGGGTGATTGACCAGACCGCGGTCGATAAGGATACACCAAACGATTCTCTGAAGGATGGCAGGGCAATGGACACCATGCTGTTTCCCATGGTGCCAATCAGAGTGCCAATTAAAAGAGCCGAAAGGATGGCCCAAAGCGAATGTTGTTTACCGGTAGTTTCTTCCATAGATCAAACGATTTCCTGCCTGTCAGTATAACCACTATTTCGTGCCTGCGTCACGGCAGGCGCCGGCAGGGACTCAGGTAAAAACGGATGGGCCGGTGTAAGCGATATGGGTTCCACATACCGGGCATTGATGGTTATTGTGAATGATCTCGGATGGATCAAATTGCCTGCTGCACGCGCCGCAGGAAATTTTTCGCTTCAGGTGATGATCCGACTCAGCGGTTTGTGTTTGTTCATTGAAACGCTTGAAAAGAAAAGTAAACATATTTCATCCTGTAATTGATTTGATCTACACTCTTAAAAATACCGGTAACAGAGCCAGCTTGCATCCGCCCATTGCTTCGTTGAATCTGGATGCGATGGAAAGCTGGCTCAAGTCTTTTTCGAATCGTCTTTTTCCCGGTTACCTCACTTTTCAGACGTTTCCAGAGGTTCCTGGTGGATATAGATCCGGTCAACCTCCGGGATCAATTGGTGCAGACGGCGCTCCATCTCGGCGGTTACGCGATGGGCATCTGAGATTTTAATCATCGGGGGAAAGGTGCAGTGGAATGTAAGTGAATAGCTGCTGCCTTCCTTGTACACAATGATGTCATGGCAATTCTTCACCTCAGGGATCATGGTCGTCAGCGAGTTGACGATTTCACGGATCTGTTCAGAATTTTCCATATCTACCAAGTGCCGGCTCTCGTGATCTCCATGCGGCTCGATGTGGGAAGAGATCTCGCCCAGGACAGAGATTTCCTGTCTGAGAAGATCTTCGATATGATCCACCTTTTCATGGGCCTCAGACAACGAATCTGTTTCCGGTACCTCAATGTGCATATCCAGATCAATTTTTGAATTGCTCTCGTTCAGTCGGATACTGTGCACACTCAACCCGTTTCGTTCGGCAATACTATGAATGCTTTCCACAATACTGCTGTTGTCAACCACCATCGGGTCCAGATGAATCATGACATCCACCCGGTTGATCAGGCTTTTAACAATCTCTTTCGCCTGAACGCCGATATTGTGGGCCTGTTCGAAACCCGCGGAACGTGGAATTTCGATGATCATATCCACAAAGGTAGAGGGGCCGCTCGGACGGATGCGTACCTGGCGAACTTTGATCAACCCGGAAATCTTCGATACTCTGGAGACAATTTCATCATGCATACCCTGTGGAGCCCTGTCCAGCAGCCCTTCGATGGTCCGTTTCCCCAGCTCATAGCTGACGTAAATCACGATCAGCGAAACCCCAAAGGCCGCAATGGCATCCGCACGGTGCAGCCAGGTGATGACCGCAGGCGAGGCAAGCGAATGCGCTTCCAGGTATTTGCCGAGGGTGATCAAAACCAGACCACCGATCACCACGGTAGAGGACCATACATCGGTTGAAAAATGCAGCGCGTCCGCTTCCAATGCCTGGCTGCCATGCTTTTTTGCGGCTTTCATGAGCGCCCGCGACCGGGTGACATCAATAATGATGGATGTGAGCATGACGATGAAGCTCCAGATGGAAACATCCACCACAACGCTCTCGAAAAACAGGCGCTGCACCGCTTCGTAAATGATCCATGCACAGGTAACGAACAGCAGAAATGTTTCAAACAGCGCGGAGAGGTTTTCAACCTTTCCATATCCAAACATCAATTTTTCATCCGGCGATCGACCGGAAATGCGCACAGCAAAGAAGGTCACCGCTGCCGCCACCAGATCGAGAGCGCTGTGGGCAGCCTCAGCCAGGATACCAAGGCTGTGCGTCAATATGCCAATGATGAATTTGAATGTGGTGATGAAGATGGCGGCCAGGACCGAAGACAACGCGACTGCCTTTTTTTCTTTTTCTTCCTCTTTCTCGATTTCCAAATAAGTTGCCATAATATCCACCTCCATCGGATAAACCAAAAACTTATTTCATGTACTTCCAAAAAGGATAGATCAGTATTGAAAGCAGGGATAAGCCAACCAGACCATAAAAATTGGAAAAATCTTTGGTGACGATGCCGGTAACGGTGAAAGCGGTCAGCACGAGCACGCCGTAACCGATCACTCCCCACCGCCGCCAGGACCACACCCCGTATCCGCAAATCACATTTCCGATGCAAATGATAAAGCTGAAGATCACCATCCCCTGTGACATGGTCACATAGGCCCCATCCGCAACCCCAACCAGGTTGAGGAAGAAGATCATTCCGACCAGGGTATTTGCACCGATGATCAGGAGTAAAAGGATCGCCAAAAAGGCATTCCTTTTCAACGTTGGTTTCTCTTTTTCAGTCGCTGTTTTTTGAATGTTTTTGCTCATGATTGTCCTGTCAATGAAAGACACCCCCGAAGGCAACTGCATAGCGATCAGGGGTGTCTTCGAAAACTAAACGTTATCTATATGGATCCGGCCTTTACATCAGGAAGATGCAAAGAATGGTAGCGGCAATCAACCCGGACATAACG
>DAISXR010000152.1:0-6267 GCA_036825755.1 Anaerolineaceae bacterium | reverse complement strand
TCGCAGCCCGCCCCGGCGCCAATCCCGATGGTGGGAATGGTCAACCGCTGCGTGATTACCGCGGAGAGTGAAGCCGGAATGGCCTCCAAAACAATTGAAAAAGCACCGGCTTCCTGCACCGCGTCCGCATCCAGAATGATGTTTCGGGCGGCTTCTTCGTTCTTGCCCTGTACCTTGAACCCGCCCAGCGATTGAGCCGTTTGCGGGGTCAGGCCTACATGACCCATCACCGGTATACCGGCATCGGTGAGCGCGCGGATCGTTTCAAATCGTTTGCGTCCCCCCTCCAGCTTGACGGCATCCGCCCCGGCGATCTTGATCAACCTGGCGGCGTTATCGATAGCCTGCTGCGCGGATGCTTCATACGAGAGGTACGGCATATCCGCGATCACCAGCGCTCTGGTATGTGCCCGCACCACCGCCGAGGTCATGAAGACCATCTCCTCCATGGTCACCGGTACTGTGGTTGAATACCCCAGCGCCACCATACCCCCCGAATCACCCACCAGAATCAAATCCGTACCGGCCTCATCCACCGCCTGCGCGATGGCGAAATCATAAGCGGTCAGCATCACCAGCGGAGGCCCGTCTTTTTTCCAGTTTTTGATATCGAATACGGTTCGTCTTTTTGTTTGCTCTTCAGTATGAACACTCATCTGTTCACCTCCCGTTTCCGGAGAGACACGCAGTATGGGAAAAATTTATATACTCAACTTTACTCAATACTATCACGTAATAGAGCGGTTCCAGCAGAAACCTTCAATGATCTGGTGAATCGCATGCAGTTTGCACGGTTGTAAACCGCTTAGCCACCTCCGCCATTGTGTAACCCGGTATAATGGGTTCTGTCGACGCCGCCCAGCCATAAAAAGGAATTTATCAATGAAAAGCGTTACGTTAAAAATTTTTTGCATCTGCCTCATCCTGTTTTGTATCCTTTCCGCATGCAGTTCGCCTGCATCCACCGTATCTCCGTCAGATGTAACTGCCACGTTATCGGCGGAAGAACCGGCTGAAACAACCCCCTCAGCTCTCCCTTCAGCCACGCAGACGGCTTCTCCCGCTCCCACGCTGACCCCCACACCCCTTCCGCCTCTGCCCTGCAATATCGTCTTTGACACCGACCGGGACCGCAATAACGAAGTCTATTCCATGAAACCTGATGGAAGTGATCAGATCAATCTGACACAGAACCCGGGTGATGATTTTGACCCGGTCTGGTCACCGGACGGCGCCCGCATCGCGTTCATCTCAAACCGGGAGAATGAAACAGGCAACGGTCAATTCGTGTATATGATGCTGGCCGATGGCAGTGATGTTCAGCAGATTTCACATCAGACGGACAGCCAGTTCCCTGATTGGTCCCCCGCGGGCAGCCACATCGCTTACAGTTCCGGCGGAGATATTTTTCTGATCGATCTTCTGGCAAATACCGAAGTCAACCTCTCAAACACGCCTGAAATGGATAAGGAGCCTAAATTCTCACCTGACGGACAACATATCGCCTGGTTGAGCGGGTCAGAAGGGAACTTTCAGGTCTTTCTGATGGATCTGGATGGCAGCCATGTTCAGCAGGTTACAGAAGGCGGCACGGTACACGGGTTGGAGTGGACGGTTGACGGCCGCATCTATGCTCACTGGGATCACCCGGATGGCATTTGCTTCAACTGCGTGGTGAGCGCCAATGGAGAAGAAGTGATGGATGCCGGAGGGAAAGGCGAGATACAGAAATACCTTCCCTTCTGGACCATCGATGATCAACGCGTGGAGATGGCGCAAATTACTGGGCCCAACGGCGATGAAGAAATCTTCCTGGTCAGCGAAATCTTCCCGGATCTGTTCTTCAACCTGAGCAACAATCCCGCCAATGACTGGAATCCGGATATTGCAGCTCAATGTGGGCCGTCGACCGATGCGATTGCAGAAACGGAACCCGCACCGACAGAAAGCCAGCCGCCTCAACAGTCCGCTGATTTCGTGATCGGTTATGCGGTTTCAGAAAACGATATGACACCTTTCATGCAGGAAGATCTTGAACGGGCTTGCAACGATCTAAGTGTGCAATGTGTCCGCGGCGATGATATCGCCTCTCTGACTTCGCAAAAGGTGGATGCCATCATTTCGTTTTCCAACCGTTGGCATGTGATGGGTTCATACCCCCAACTGCATGACGCCGTTGTTCAGGGGATCCCGGTATTTATGCTGAATGCGGAGACCACTGAACAGGGTGCCTATAATCTCTCGGTAGAAAATGAAACGACACTGGCTACGTTGAACTGGATTTTCAAAAAGATGGGCGATACCGGCAAGTTCGTATACTACAATTTTGGGGATAGTTCGTATCATCAGGAACTCATTGATGCCATGCTGGAGGACTACCCGGACATTGACCCGATCAAAAAGGAAGTCAGTTACAATGGGCCTTCATTCACCCAGGACGATATCACCAATATGATTGCGGGGGATCCCAATCTGGGCGGGATCTGGGCTGATGAAAACCAACCCGAACTGTTTTGGGGTGCCATCAAGACACAGAGTGATCATATCCCTTTCATCAATTGTCTTCCCAAGCTGGATCTCCTGAACGCATGGAAGGAAAATATGGATGCCGGTTCGCCTTTCGAGTGCGTTGCCTACATCAAACCGGGCGGTGTGGGGTATGAGGCCGTCTATGCTGCATATTATTATCTGAGCGGTCATCAGTTCAAGCCGGAGGCCCTGGTGGGGACAGGCGGCAATACGCTTAAATACAATATCGCCGAAATCACCAAGGAAAACCTGTCCGAATGGTTGAGCAAGGTGGACACTCTCCGCATCGGGCAGGGAGATGTTCTGGAGTTCCCGCCGATGGGCCCGGAAGAAATTCTGTCGACCTGGTTTATTGAGTAAAAACGGAATACCCATCATCAACCTGAAACATGCCCGGGGGAAACATCCCGGGCATGCGTTTTTTCCTGAAATTCCTCTCGGATAATTTGACATTTCGCCATCTCACGCATACACTTAACCCATGCCTGCCCACGTCTACTCATGCGCGCTCACTGGCCTGGACGGTGAAATCATCGAAGTGGAAGTAGATTTCGCGGACGGTTTGCCCGGCATGGTGATCGTGGGTTTGCCGGATGCAGCCGTTCAGGAAAGCCGCGAGCGCGTCCAATCGGCTGTCAAGAACTCCAATCTGTTTTATCCCCGCCAGCGCTTCATCGTCAACCTGGCGCCGGCTTCGGTGCGCAAAGAGGGTCCTGCTTTTGATCTGCCCATCGCCATTGGCGCATTGATCATGACCGGTCAGATCAGCCAGGAAGCGCTGGATGGCAGCCTTGTGCTGGGCGAGCTTTCGCTCAACGGCAGCGTGCGCCACGTGCGCGGGGTCATCTCGATGGCTGCTGCGGCCCGCCAGCACGGTTATAAGCGGGTGTTTGTGCCCGAAAGCGATGCCGCTGAAGCCGCAATTCTCCCGGATCTGGAAGTGATCCCGGTCAGCTCGCTCAACCAGTTGTGCCAGCACCTCAACGGCCGTTCGCAGATCACCGCCCAGGAAAAGTCGGAGATCGAAAGCGAAGAGATGCTCACCCAGACCGATTTTCAGGATATCAAGGGTCAGGAGCACGTCAAACGGGCGCTCGAAATCGCAGCGGCGGGCGGGCATAATGTGCTGATGATCGGCCCGCCCGGCTCTGGAAAGACCCTGCTGGCACGCGCCCTGCCCGGTATCCTGCCGGCCATGACCATCGACGAAGCCCTGGATGTGACCCGCATCTACTCGGTAGCCGATCAGCTTCCGGCCGGGGTTCCGCTCATGCGCCAGCGGCCATTCCGCTCACCGCACCACACCACCTCGCACGCCGGGCTGGTGGGCGGGGGCAACTGGCCGCAGCCGGGCGAGATCTCGCTGGCTCATCGCGGGATCCTCTTCCTGGATGAATTCCCCGAGTTCGGATCGCGGGTACTGGAGGTGATGAGACAGCCCATGGAAGACAAGGTGGTCACCATTAGCCGCGCCTCCGGTTCGCTCACCTTTCCCGCCAATTTCCAGTTGATTGCCGCCATGAACCCCTGCCCGTGCGGTTTCTACGGTGACCCGGTCAAGCCGTGTACCTGTTCGCCATCCATGGTGACCAAATATCAAAAGCGCATCTCCGGTCCCCTGCTGGATCGTATTGATATTCATATCGAAGTACCCCGCGTCGACTTCGACAAATTGAGCGACCGGCGCAGCGGCGAACCCAGCGCGGACATCCGCAAACGGGTGGAAACCGCCCGTCAGATACAGACCCGCCGGTTTGCTCAACTGGATGGCGAACCCAGCTTGCTCACCTGTAATGCCGACATGCGCACCAACCATGTGCGCAAGTTCTGCCTACTGGATGACACCGGCAATCAGCTCATGCGCACGGCCATGAACCAGCTTCAACTCTCCGCGCGGGCGTACCACCGCATCCTCAAGCTGGCGCGCACCATCGCAGACCTGGCCGGCGCGGAGACCATTCTGCCGCAGCATCTGGCTGAGGCATTGCAATACCGGCCAAAGATGATGGAAGGCTGATACCGGATAACATTTGATCGATTTTTGGTATACTGGTCATTATGAATCTGCCTATTGATTCAAAAAAGATACCGGCTACATCAAAACCGTTTTTCCCGGAGTACGATCCGGATTCACTGGATGTGGAGCAGCATGCCTCGCTGATTATCGAACGGATTCTTGCTCACGGCAGCCGCAGCGAAGTAAGGTGGCTGCTGGATACATACAGCAAAGACCGTATCTTTGCCTGGATGGCCTTCGCAGGATATCGCCGGCTCTCAAAGCGCAGGTATCACCTGTGGTGCTTTGTTTTTGGGCTGCCCGAACAGAAGATAACTAACCGCATATGGCCACATTAAGTGCCCCGTATTGGAATACCATCACACCCGAGATGCAGCAATTGCTGACCTATATTGGGGATCATTCGTTTTCACAACGTTTTTATCTGGCCGGAGGAACAGCATTATCACTTCAAATTGGTCATCGACGTTCGATTGATTTTGATTTCTTTTCCGCCACAGATGACCTGGATGATAATAGCCGGAACGAGATCATCCGTGGGGTCTCTTCTCATCCAACTGAAATCATCGAAACCGTACCAGGAAATTTATTGATGTTGGTGGATGGTATCCGTGTTGGTTTTTTTGCGTATGGATATCCTTTGATCGAGAAACCCGTCCGCTACAATGAGATCCTGCTTGCTTCTTTGCCTGATATTGGTTTAATGAAATGTGATGCGCTGATTAGCCGCGGAAGCCGCAAATATTTCTATGATCTATTCTATTTATCCAGGCATATTCAACTGGAGGATCTCATGCCACTGGGCACTCAAAAATTCACGCTTTTTCGTGATTTCCCATTAATGGTGTTAGAAAGCATGACGCTTTTCGATAATGCTGACCGAGATGTACAACCCGAACTTCTCGAGAATATTTCCTGGGATGAAGTGAAGCAATATTTTATTAATCAAGCCCATTTGCTTGGTACCCGATGGTTTGGATAAAAAAACAATGAAAAATTTACCAGTCCTCACGATCCTTCTCGCAGCTCTGCTTCTCACAGGTTGCAGCAACCTGATCAACTCCGGGGAAAATACGACCACCATCCGTGCGTCAGATACGATTATTTCGGAAGAACGCTCCGTGAGCGATATTACCGGGATCGATTTCAGCGCGATCGGTCAGGTGATTCTGACCCAGGGCGACCAGGAATCACTGACCATCCAGGGCAGCGATAATATCGTTCCGTTGATCAAAACACCGGTACGCGATGGTGTTCTGTACATCGAAACGGATGAACCCCTCAGCATTTCGGGCATGGATAACAAAAACATGCTGATCCTCACCATCACCGTCAAAGATCTGAACAAAATGGCAGTGAGCGGGCTTGGTGATATCCAGATGGATTCCCTGAATACCGCGGATCTGACGATGACCGTCAGCGGAGGAGGCCGGTTGGTCCTGGGCCAGCTAACCGCGGAAAACCTGACCGTCAGCGTGAGCGGCCTGGGGGATGTAGACATTGCCGGTGAGGTTTTGAGCGCAAAGATCGAGATCCCGGGTGGAGGAAGCATCCAGGCTCCTGACTTGAAAATCGGGACGGCGGACGTGAATATTTCCGGGCTGGGCGATGCCACGCTCTGGGTTACTGATCGTTTGACTGGTAACATCAGCGGCGGCGGAAGTGTGAGCTATTACGGTGATCCGCAGGTGGATACGAATGTCAGCGGTCTGGGTGATTTC
>DAISXR010000151.1:2761-6405 GCA_036825755.1 Anaerolineaceae bacterium | reverse complement strand
CAGCCGGGCGAATCGGGTTTATCCCAATCTGCAAAAATCTGATCAACTCGCTCTGTGATTGTAGACATATATACGCTCCTCGATAACAGTGTGGGAAAGTATCCATAGTCTATCATGGAAAGCGTGACCGGTCGATTTTCAAAAAATTCTTTATATCGGGTCTTTTCTGTTTACCGACGATTGGGCATAAACAAAACGGAAAATGATTACGCAACCCTCCTGCATCGGATGGGTTATGTATTTCAGAATTTATGATTACCTAACACAGACAAGAAAATTACAAGGGTGAGTTGCTGTAAGCCAGAAGAACCTTTTCATCGCAGCATAGCAGCTTTTCCTCTACGGAAAACAATTCAGGCTCTTCAAAACGGGAATCACACAAACTCCCGGCTCTTCAACGCACCTGCTGCCAGAAAAACACAGGAGATAAACACATGAACAATGGAAAAATGATAGCAGTGGTGGGATTGGGGGCTGTTCTGCCGGATGCCCATGATGTGGCGTCCTTCTGGAACAACATCCTCTCGCTGCACGATTCAATCACCGAGGTGCCGGCGGACCGCTGGAACACGGATCTGTTCTACGATCCCGACCCCGGCGCGGTGGACAAGACATACACAAAGATCGGCGCATTTGTGAAAGGGTATCGTTTCGATCCGCTCAAAGCCGGCATTGCCATTCCGCCCAGGGTGCTGGCTACCATGGATCAGGCTCAGCAGTGGGCCATTGCGGTAAGCCAGCAGGCGCTGAACGATTACGGTTATCCCGAAAAGAAGCTGGACCCGGAACGGGTGGCGGTGATCTTTGGCAATTCCAATGCCGGTGAGGGGCATTACCGCTCCACCTTTCGCCTGCTGCTGCCGGAATACCTGGCTGACCTGCAGGCTGTGCCCGATTTTGCCAACCTGCCGGAAAGCGTGCAGAATGCTCTGCTTCAAGGGGTTACCCAACAGGTGCAGGGTCGCATCCCGGTCATCACTGAAGACACCATGCCGGGCGAGCTGTCCAACATCATCTCCGGGCGGGTGGCCAATGTGTTCAACTTCAGCGGGCCCAACTTCATCACCGACGCCGCCTGCGCCTCCTCCATCGCAGCCGTGCAGGCAGCTTGCGAAGGGCTGCTGAGCAATAAGTTCGACGCGGTGCTGACCGGCGGTATTGACCGCAGCATGGGGCCGGAATCATACATCAAATTCTGCAAGATCGGCGCGCTGAGCGCCGACGGCTCCCGCCCGTACGCCGAGGGAGCCAATGGGTTTGTGATGGGCGAGGGAGCCGTGGTGTTTCTGCTCAAACGGCTGGAAGATGCGGAACGCGACAACGACCGCATCTACGCGGTTATCCGTGGGATTGGCGGCAGTTCGGATGGCAAAGGCAAAGGGATCACTGCCCCCAATCCGCTGGGGCAGCAGCGCGCCATCCAGCGCGCCTGGAAGGACGCCGGGATCGATCCTACGCAAGCTAGCCTGATCGAGGGGCACGGCACCTCCACTAAAGTGGGCGATCTGGCCGAGGTGAGCAGCCTGAACGCCATTTTCGGATCGTTGGGGCTGGGTACCGGTTCGGTGGCACTGGGATCGGTCAAATCGAACATCGGTCACCTGAAAAGCGCGGCCGGCGCGGCGGGTCTGTTGAAAACCATTCTGGCGCTGCATCACCAGGTGCTGCCGCCTTCGGCCAACTTCCGCAAACCCAACCCGGACATCACCTTTGCCAGCCTGCCTTTCCGAGTGAATACCCGGGCGCAGGAATGGGCTGTGCGCAGCGGGAGCTTCCGCTTTGCAGGCGCGAGCGCATTCGGTTTTGGCGGCACCAACTTCCATGTGGTCCTGGAAGAATACTTCCCGGGTGTTGGCGGGGCCGCAAAAAACACGTTTGTCATCCCCACCCAGGAGACCCATCAGGAGAATCAGATAGTGGAAAAACCAGTCGAGAACGTAGCCGCTGCTCCGATGCAGGCCGCTCAACATGTCGACGTAGAAGCCATCCGGCAGCACGTGCTGGCGGCTGTGAGTGAGAAAACCGGCTACCCGGCCGAGATGCTGGATCCCGATCTGGATCTGGAAGCCGATTTGGGCATCGACACGGTCAAACAGGCCGAGTTGTTCGCCTCCATCCGCACCCATTACGGCATTCCGCGCCGTGAAAACCTGCGCCTGTCTGAATACAACACGCTGGCGAAAGTGGTGGGTTTTGTGACCGACGCGCTTCAAACCGCTCCGGTTGCCCCTGGCGCTCAGGAAAACGTCACAACTCCCGCGCCGGAAGCGCCGCAGCCGATGACGCATTCCACGGATGAATTGCAGCCTTACCAGGGGCTGTACTTTGCTTCGGCGGATACCTCTGCCGATCTGTACGATCATCTCCAAAAGGATCTGCAGGCGGTGCAGGCAGGGTCGGTGCCCGCCTCACGCTGCCCTTCTCCGGAGGATCTGGCGAAACCGGAACGCATCGCTATTGATTACGCCCAGGCAGACGAGTTGATCAAACGGCTGGAAAAGGCGGTGGCTGCCGCCCGCGAAGATAACCCCGCCTCCTGGAAAGCTTTGCAGGCGCACAGCATCTACCGCGGCTCAGGGCAGCCCGGCAAGGTGGCCTTTCTGTTTTCAGGGCAGGGCTCGCAGTACGTGAACATGCTGCTGGATCTGCGCGAGACCGAACCGGTGGTCAAAGCCACTTTCGATGAAGCCGACCGCGTGATGGAGCCCATTCTGGGCAAACCGCTGACCAGCTACATTTACACCACCGGCGGCGAGGCCGAACTGGCCCAGGCGGAAAAAGAACTGAAGAACACCGCCATCACCCAGCCGGCCATGCTGACCGCAGATGTGGCTATGCTGCGCACGCTGATGAAGTACGGTGTGCAGCCCGATATGGTGATCGGGCACAGCCTGGGCGAATACGCGGCCCTGGTGGCATCCGGTGTGTTGAGTTTTGCCGAAGCGCTGGAAGTGGTCAGCGCGCGCGGGCGGGAAATGACCAAAATTCAATTGGATGACCCCGGCTGCATGGCGGCGGTATCCGCGCCGTTAAATGTGGTGGAAGAGGTGATCCAGTCGATCCCCGATTACATCGTCATTGCCAACATCAACAGCCCGGTGCAGTGCGTGCTGGGCGGTACCACCCCTGCTGTGGATCAGGCCTTGATCAAATTCAGCGAGGCCGGTTACCAGGCGGTCAAGATCCCGGTCTCGCACGCTTTCCACACCCGCATTGTCGCCCCGGCTAGCCAACCGCTGCGCAGTGTGATCGAACGCATGAACATCCAGGCCCCCAAACTGCCGATCGTAGCCAATGTGACCGGTGAGAGCTATCCATCCGGACGCGAAGAGATTTTGGATCTGCTGGCCAGCCAGGTGGCATCGCCGGTTCAGTTTGTGAAGAGTATGCAGACCTTGTATTCCTGGGGTGCTCGCATTTTCATCGAATCCGGCCCAAAACGGGTGTTGAGTACGCTGGCAGCCGACAATTTGAAGGATAAAGAGGATATCCGCATCATCCCCACCAACCACCCGCGCAAGGGCGGCAAGGCCAGCTTCAACGAGGCGCTGTGCAGCATCTACGCGGCCGGCATCCCTCAACCGGAGACTGCTGTACAAACTTCAGCACCGGTTGAGGATCAGTCCGTTGTGGTTGAAACACCT
>DAISXR010000151.1:0-2661 GCA_036825755.1 Anaerolineaceae bacterium | reverse complement strand
ACCAACACCATGCTCACTCCGTGGATCGGCTCCAGCCTGTTTGCCAGCGGGGCGGCCACCGCCGAGGGTGATGTGCGTATGGCAGCCCTGCCGTTTGACAAACGCCGTAACGGCCTGATCATGGGCATGGGCGCGGCTGCACTGGTAATTGAAAGCGAAGACGCTGCCCGTGAGCGCGGTATCAGCGGTATCGGGGAGATCCTCTCCACCGTGTTTGCCAACAGCGCCTTCCACGGCACCCAACTGGATGTACAGCACGTCAGCCGGGTGATGGATCGCCTGCTGACCAGCGCGGAAAAGCGTTTTGGCATCCGGCGAGGCGTGATTGCCGATCAAACCGTGTTCGTTTCGCATGAGACCTATACCCCCGCGCGCGGCGGCAGCGCCAGCGCGGAGATCCACGCCCTGCGCGCCTGTTTCGGTGATCAGGCCAGCCGGGTGGTGATTGCCAATACCAAGGGCTTTACCGGTCACACCATGGGGGTGGGTGTGGAGGATGTCATCGCGGTGAAAACGCTGGAAACCGGTCTGGTACCGCCGGTGGCGCACATTCATGAGGGTTTTAAGCCCGATGAAGAACTGGGCGATCTGCGCCTGTCACAGGGCGGAGAATATCACCCGCAGTTCTTCCTGCGGCTGGGCGCCGGTTTTGGCTCGCAGATTGCCATGACGCTGGTACGCCGTGTTCCCGGTGCGGAACAGCGCGTGAACCAGGCGCAGTACAACCGCTGGCTGGCCGCCGCGGCCGGGGTGGAGCAAGCTGAGCTGGAAGTGGTACAGCGCACGCTGCGGGTCAAATCACAGGGAGTGCCGGTACGCGAACCGGCCGGATCCACCTGGCAATACGGCCAGTTGCCGCGGTTGTGGGCGGCAGCAGGAAGCCAGACAGATGAATCGGTTGAAATTCCCGCCGCGCAGAATGCTGCACCCGCTGTGGAAATTCTGGGAGAAAATGTGACAGAAGCGGCCGAACAGGCTGCGTATAGCCTTGCTGAGGAAAAGGCTGAAACCCTGCCAGCAGTATCCGTTTCTGAAACGGTCAGCGCTTCGGCAGAGGAAATCAAACAGTACGTGCTTTCCGCCGTCAGCGAAAAGACTGGTTACCCTGTGGAGATGTTGGATCTTGATTTGGATCTGGAAGCGGATTTGGGCATTGACACGGTCAAACAGGCCGAATTGTTCGCTTCGCTGCGCGCCCATTACAACATCCCCCGCCGTGAGGATATGCGCCTGTCAGATTACAACACCCTGGCAAAAGTGGTAGCCTTTATGGAAAACGGACTGGCGCAGAACGCTCAGGTTACTGAAACACCATCCGTTGAAACCAATGTTGAACAGATCGATGTAACCATCGCCGATGTAACCATCGCCGATGATACTGCCGCCAGCGAGACGCCTGTAACGCTGGCAGTGAGAAAGCCCATCCCGGTGCTGCTTCCGCGTCTGGATCTGTGTTTGCCCACCGGTATCCAGTTGGAGGGCAAGCATATTGTTGTGGTATCCGAACAGGACGTAACCTGCCAGGCGCTGCTCGATTTACTGGAGAAGCACGGCGCGGTGGCACACCGCATCAACCTGCCTGAGGATCTGGCAGCACTGAAGGAGTTATCCAAAGCCGGACAGGCTGATGGTATGTACTTCCTGCCCGGCCTGCAGAACGATCCCGCCTGGGCGGATGACACCGCCTGGCAGTCCGCGGTGGATACGTTAACACAGGCCCTGCACGACGCAGCCCTCGAACTACCGCGCTCTGCTTTTATTCTCGCGGTTACGCGCATGGGCGGGCTGCATGGGCTGCTCCAGCCGGTCAACCCGCTGGGCGGTCTGGTGAGCGGATTTTTCAAAGCTTTACGCCGCGAACGCCCCGAACAATTAATCAAGGTCATCGATTTTGAGGAGAACGCTGCCGCCGGATTCATCGCCGGGCAATTGCTGGCGGAAACCCTGCACGACCCGGTGCATACCGAGGTTGGGCGCGAGGACGGACAGCGGTATGTCATCAGCCTGCAGAACGAAGATCCGCAGGGTGCAGTACTACCGCAGCCACTGAGAGAGGGGAGTGTGTTTGTGATCAGCGGCGGCACAGGCGGCATCACCGGAGCGGTGGTGCGCGATCTGGCAAAAGCCACTCGCGGTACGTTCTATCTGCTCAGCCGCACAGTGGTAGATGCGCAGGATGCCGAGCTAACCGCTTATCGCCGGGATGCAGCGGCTTACCGGACCGCGCTGCAAAACCGGCTGCTGCAAAGCGGGCAAAAAGTAACGCCCGTGCAGTTGGAACAAAAACTTTCCGCTCTCGAACGGGTGTCGGCGACCGTGCAGCTTGTTGAGGATGTGGAAAAAATGGGCGGCAAGGCAGTTTGCCTGGCTTGCGATATCACCGATCCGGAGGCGGTGAACACTGCCGTAGAGACCATCACGGCCCGCGAAACGCGGGTGGATGTATTCCTGCACGCGGCCGGGCTGGAGACCAGCCGTAAGATTGAAAGCAAATCACTGGAGGAGGTCCGGCAGGTCATCCGCGTCAAGGTGGACGGGTTCCGCCGTGTGCTGCGCGCCTTTGAGCAAGCCGGACGCCTTCCCGACAGGACGGTTTTCTTCTCCTCGGTGGCCGGACGGTTTGGTAACAGCGGCCAGACCGATTACAGCGCGGCCAATGAC
>DAISXR010000150.1:0-6552 GCA_036825755.1 Anaerolineaceae bacterium | reverse complement strand
AATCTGCTAAATATGGATGGCATGGCCTTCCAACGCGTGAGCGGCTTCCATCAACACCTCGCTCAGGGTGGGATGGGTGTGCACGTTCTGCCCGATCTCGGCGGCGGTCAAGCCCTGATTGGCTGCCAGGGTCAACTCGGGGAGCAGCTCCGACACATCCGGGCCGATCATGTGTGCGCCGATGATCCGCCCGCTGGCGGCTTCAGCGATAATTTTCACAAAACCCACATTCTCACCCAGTCCAAGCGCCTTGCCGTTGGGCAGGAAGGGGAAACGCCCCACCTTGACCTCGATGCCCTCTTTTGCGGCGTCCGCTTCGGTCCAGCCAAAAGAGGCCACCTGCGGGTGCGAGAACACCGCGCTGGGGATCATCTTGTAGTCCAGCGCATGAGTTTCCTGCCCGGCCATCGCTTCAGCGCAGATCATAGCCTGCGCCGAGGCGGTGTGGGCCAGCAGCAGTTTACCGGTCACATCACCGATGGCGTAGATGCCGGGCACATTGGTGGCCATTTTGTCATCGATGGCGATGTAGCCGCGTTTGTCCAACTCCACGCCCAGCGCTTCCAGCCCCAGGTTGGCGCTGTTGGGGCGGAACCCAATGGCGACCAGCGCCTGGTCGGCGGTGAGGGTCTTTTCTTCTGATCCGTCGCTCACGACCACTTCCACGCCGGTGTCAGTCTTTTTCACCGAGAGGACCCGGTGGCCTGTCAGGGTTTTGATCTTGCGGCGGCGGTACTGTTTATCCAGCTCGGCGCTGATCTCAGCATCCTGCAGCGGCAGAATGGCGGGCAGCATTTCCACCATGGTGATCTGGCTGCCGTAGGCATTCCACACGGTGGCAAACTCCACGCCGATGGCACCGGCGCCGATAATGATAACCGACTCGGGCAGGCGCTCCTGCAAAATGGCTTCCTGGTAAGTGATCACTTTCTCGCCGTCGATCTCCCAGCCGGGCGGGACCATGGTGTGCGAGCCGGTGGCGATGACGATCTGCTTCGAGCGGATCTGCTGTGTTTGCCCATCGGCGCCGGTCACCTCAATCTCATCGAGGGCGGTCAATCTGGCAGCGCCCATGAAGACCTGGATGTTGTTGTTTTTCATCAACAACCCCACACCTTTGGTCAGCCGATCTGAGACCTTGCGGCTGCGCTGCACGGCGGCGGCGTAATCGAGCACCAGGTTGTCAAACGAGAAACCGAATTCCTTACCGCGTTCGCGCAGTGTATGCGCTACTTCGGCATTCTTCAGCAGGGCTTTGGTGGGGATGCAGCCCACATTCAAACAAACGCCGCCCAACCATTGTTTGTCGACAATGGCGGTTTTCAGACCCAGTTGGGCGGCCCGGATGGCACATACATACCCGCCGGGTCCCGCTCCGATGACGGTAACATCAAAGTTGTTTTCTTCTGCCATGAGCTAACTCTCCTGTGGATGGATCAGCCGATAAGGCCTATCCAAAAACCAATAAATTGTCGGAAATACTGTGTGTATATCCTATTATATGCTTTTCAGCAGGCGTTCAGGCCGTCGGGTTCTGACTTGATTTGACCGCCTGCATCTTGAAATTGCTGATCTGCAACTCGAGTACTTGCTGATCGTTTTGCTGTTCAAAACGGATCAGGAGACCCATATCCGTCTCAAAGAATTTCGCTTCCGCTTCAGCGAACAGCGGCATCACCTTGCCCGGTGCCACGGGGGTCTGGATCATCAGTTGTCCATCCTGACAGGTGACAGTAAGGACTACTTCAGGTTGTTCAGTGAAGGCATACACACCTGTGTAACTTTGCAGTACATCCTTCGGCAGCCTGACGGCCGGTTTGACGGGCGGGAGGTAATCCTGCCAGCCGTAAGCCAGCGCAGCCGCACGGAGAATCTCCTGGCACAGAGAGCCGCCGTTGTCGGAGTTGGTCATCACCGCGATGCCCTGGCCGGTATGCGCATATCCCATCATTTCGCAGCGGAAACCCTCGTTGGAGCCGCCATGTGAGAAGGAAAGACTTTGCCCTTCGCCTTGGATCTGCGGACCCAGGCCGAAACTGCCAAACTGCACCCGCAGCATCTCTTTTGCGATTTCAGGGCTGAGCACCGCTCCCGGTTTGCCCAGGTAGGACCTCTGTACGGCAATCACATACCGGCACAGGTCGGATGGGGTGGTCCACAGACCGGCCGCGGCCTGTTCAGGGTAGGTATGCCACTTGCCGGCGATGGGCTTACCATCTGGTTTATGCGCAGCCGATGCTTCGGCGTGACGGTGAGGCGGCAGGGGCTGCTGGTAGGTGCTGTGCTGCATACCGGCCGGACCCAACACATACTTTTGCATCAGTTCGGCGTGGGTAAGACCGGTGGTCTCCATCAAAAGCAACTGCGCCACGGTGGTTCCGCCGCCGGAATAACGCCAGATACTGCCCGGCAGCACATCCACGAAAACTGCTTCGGTGTTGGCAGGGGGCTGACCCAGCAGCACCTGCTGGACGGTGGGGAGGTCTACGCCCTGCGCATAGCCGGGAAAACCGTGCACGGTGAGACCGGCGTTGTGCGAGAGAATGCGGCGCAAAGTCACTTTTTCTGTTTGGGTGAATTCATTTTCCGGTACCTGCCATGACTTCAACAGGGTGTTCACATCCGCGTCCAGATCCAGCTTACCGGCTTGCACCAGCGCCATGGCGGCCAGCGCTGATACGGGTTTGCTGATGGAGGCAGCCTGAAAAAGCGTTTCGGTTGTCACCGGCTGGCCGGTTTCCGCATCGGCAAGACCGTACGCTTTGGCAAAGGCGATTTCGCCGTTTTCCACCACCGCCAGGCTGGCACCCGGTACGTTGTAATAGGCCATACGCTCAGCCAGGGTCATACCCGGCTGTTCCTGTCCTTCAATCAGAAAAGCCGGCTGCAGGTGGTTTTCGATAAATTCCAGTTTGTCAAAACTGCGTTTGTCCATGTTCTCATCCTTGTTTTCAGTCTTTAAAGAAGAATGCCGTATCCGAAATGCCGTTGCTGGTCCAGATTGTCCGCCAGCCGGCAGTCTCCTGCACGAACTGCGCCCAGATTGGCGTCCGCGGCCCGTCCTGTGCCGTACGCGAGTTGGGAGCGTGTGATTTGCATGGCAGGTGCAGGTTCACATTGTCGATGATCAGAAAGCCGCCCGGTTTCAGTTTCTGCAACACCCGCAGCGCGCAGGCGTCACGATAAATACCATCCACCAGAGCAAAATCCAGCGAGCTATCCGCCAGTTCGTCGATCACGCGTACATATTCAGGCGGGTTGTTCAAATCCACCGCGCCATCCTTGCCCGGGTTGAGGCGGTAATCCACATGGTTGTAGCGTTTTTCAGCCAGCCAGGTGTTCACGCGGGCGTGCCATTCCGGGTTGTGCTCCACGCTGGTGAGATGGCTTACCCGCGCGGCAAACCAAACAGTGCTGCCGCCCGAGCCGAACTCCAATCCGCGGTCGGTGGGCAGCAACAGGGTTTCCAGCATCCGGTTGGCGTCCTGCGTCAGCCAGGGTAAACCCGGATGGGTGCGGCGGTACTGTTTTTCGACCAGCCGGGAGATGATGTAACGCGGCGTCCAGTGGCGAAATGATCGCATGGGCAGTTATTCCTTTCCTTCCAGATAATCAAACCAGAACAGGCGCGCAGCGGCGGCCCGCCACGGCGCCCAGGCCTGCGCCATTTCCTCCAGGGTACGCGTATCCGGCACCGATGGCAGACCCAGACATTTTTGCACCGCTTTTGCCAGCGCCAGATCGCCGCGAGGCCAGATATCGGCATATTGCAGCACCATCAGCAGATAAATGTCCGAAGTCCAGCGCCCGATCCCTTTAATGGAGGTGAGTGCATTATATACCTGCTCCGGCTCCATAGCGGGAAGCGCTTCGAGATCCAGCGTTTTATCCAATAAAGCCTGCGCCAGATAGCGTCCATAGGCAGTTTTCTGGCGGCTGAAACCGATCAGCTTGAGTTCGGCGTCATCCAGTTCTAAAAATCCCTGCGGGGTGAGCGGGTTCACACGCTCGCGCAGCTTGCGGTAGCAGGCTGCCGCTGAGGCCAGCGAAACCTGCTGCTCGAGGATGATGTGCAGCAGCGTACCAAAGCCTTCAGGTCGGTCCCACAGGGGCGGCGGGCCGTACTGCGCCAGAATACGGGCAAAGTACGTTTCGCGAGTCGCCAGATCGTCCAGCGCGTGCCGGTACACCTCCGGGGTTAATCGGAGCATAGGTGCTTCAGAAAGTGTTCGGCGTTGCGTTTGAACAGGTAGCGAATATCCTGCGGTTTCCGGGTGAGGTGCCGTGAATCCGGGATCAGCAGCAGTTCATACGATTTATCGGCAGCGATCAGGGCATTGATCAGCCGGGCGGTGTGACGGAAGTGCACATTTTCATCAATCAAGCCGTGGATGATGAGCAGTTTGCCGCGCAGTTGATTAACATAATGCTGCGCGCTGCCCATTTCATAACCTTCCGGGTTGAGCTGCGGGGTACTCATATAACGTTCGGTGTAGTGCGTGTCATAGCCGTCATAGTGGGTCACCGGCGCGCCGGCCACCGCCGCGGTGAATACATCCGGAGCCTGCAGCAGGCACATCAGCGACATATAGCCGCCGTAGCTCCAGCCGTAGATACCCACCCGCTGCGGGTCGGTCAGACCGCGCTCTACCAGATATTTCACTCCATCTACCTGATCCTGCACTTCCGGGATCCCCATGCGGTGTTTGATCACGCCTTCAAAAGCCAGACCGCGCCGGGCGCTGCCCTGGTTATCAAGACGGAACACCACAAAACCCAGGCTGGCCAGGTATTGATCCTGCATGCTGGCGGTGAGAGCGAAATTGTTAATCACCCGCTGGGCATGCGGACCGCCGTATACGCTGACAATGGTGGGATGCGGGCCATCGCCAAAGGAAGCCGGGGGATGGTAAATGGCGCCGTACAGGGTAACGCCGTCGCGGTTGGTGAGCGTCACCATTTCCGGCACGGGCAAATCCAGATCGGACAGTCGCGGATCCTGGTTGGTGAACAGGTTTTTCAGCGTGCCGCCATCCGGCAGGGAGTGAAGGTTCACCGTCACTGGCTGTGAAAGGCTGGTAAAGGTATCCACAAAGCGGGTTTTCGCGTGATCCAGCACAATCTGGTGCTGACCTTTTTCGGTGGTGATCTGTTCGGCAGGTCCGCCCTGCAGCGGTGCGCGGTAGAGATGCTTTTCACGCACATCGGCGGCCGTGGAGGTGAAATACACCCACCCGTTCTGCTCGTCGACCCCGCACAGTTCATCCACCATCCAGTCCCCGGAGGTGATCTGGCGGATCAGCTGGCCGTAGGCATCATACAAATACAGGTGCCGGTAACCGCTGCGTTCGGAAGCCCACAGAAAACCAGCCTGCTCCTGCCCACTCAATTTCTTCAGGGGCGTGAGCATGTCATGCAAATTGATCCAGCTGGGGCTGGTTTCCTTCAGCAGTTCGGTGGATTTCCCGGTACGCGTATCGAACACCGCCAGCACCAGCGTATCCTGCAAACGGTTCTCCAACTGGGCCGAGAGCCTGCCATCCGGCAGCCATTTGACACGCGCCAGATACTCGTATTGCCGGGCATCGTATTGCATCCACACCGGCTGCCCGCCCTGCGCCGACACCACTGCCAGCCGTACCACCGCGTTGGCGGCTCCGGCGAACGGGTAGCGATGGTCTTCCTGCGCGTTTTCACCGGGCTGATCTTTGCCCTGGTGAACGATGCGATAGACCGGGATGTGGGTTTCATCCACCTCGGTGAAGGCAATCCAGCGGCTGTCTTCAGACCACCAGTAACCGCGCATACGGCTCATCTCTTCCTGGGCGATGTACTCGGCCAGGCCGTGGGTCTTGCCGGTGCCTCGCGCGCCTTCGGTGATCTGGCGCGGTTCACCGCCCTCCACCGGCATCACATACAGCTCGGCATCCTGTACAAAGGATACCTGGCTGCCATCCGGCGAGAACTGCGGGTCGAGGGCCGGCTTGCCGGCGCAATCAAACAACAGGCGCAGCGGTTCGCCGGGGCGGTCAAGTATGTACAGGCTGCCCTGGTATGGGATGAGAATGCGGCCATGTTTCTGGTCCCAGATGTACTGGGTGATCCCCAATGAGACCTGGCGCATCCGTTCACGCAGCAGTTCTTCTTCGGGTGAAAGCTGGCCTTCCTTCATGTTGGCATCCGGCGGAGCAGCCAGTAACCGGGTCTGGCCGGCTTCGATCTCATGTGCGTAGAGATTTTGGGTCAGGCCGCCTTCAGCGGCATACAGGTAAGTGACCAGTCTGTCATCCGGGCTGAAATGAATGGATGCCGGAGCGCTCAGTCCCGGGGCGGGCCGCTGGATGGCGTCTTCAAGGCCGACCAGATGTTTGTGTTTGGAAGGATTGCCGTTGGTATTCATATTCTCTCCTGCAAGGTCAGGTGCTGCCCGTCTGGCATATGGGGATTTTTCCAGGCGGGCTGTTTCAGTCGGTATGTTTACGCCGCAGCCGGTTCCAGCAGCGGTTTCCAGCTTTGATCCAGAAAATCGGGGGCATTACAATCCGCCAGCAG
>DAISXR010000149.1:0-6605 GCA_036825755.1 Anaerolineaceae bacterium | reverse complement strand
ATAGATCCTTCTGATTGTACAACATGGCTGCAGTGACTGGAAGAGATGTTGTAATGCCTTTATAATATATCATATATTATATTAGTTATACAAGCACCATTTTTCCCGATATGACAACAGACAACCGCCTGTACAGGACGGTTGTCTGTTTGGAAACAGCAGATTTCAATGACGATCTGGATGGCGCCGATGAGGTCAATCCTCAGTCGCGGCTTTCTGAACTTCTTTGGGTACCCAGATGCCTTTCTTGTAGAAAAATGCGCTGAGCGCAATCATCAATGCCACCATGATCAGGGTCATAAAGGTGGAGGGCACACCAAGGAAGGTCAGCACAAACCCCATCACAACCGCCACGACCATGTAGCGCCATTGCGAAAGGCCCACATTTACCAGCAGCCCGCCAAACAAAGCAGGGATCAGAAAATCAAACGCCTTGGTGATGGAGGGGGGAAGGATATTGACCACCCAGGTGACCAGCACTGCGGCGGCCAGCACCACAACCACCAGCACCCATTGGGATGTGATAATCGAAATACCGGAAACTACTTCCGCTTCAGGCGAACCGGGTTCAACACCGGCCACTTCGGTGGTGGTCACGGCCACTGGCAGGCGGATGTTGCTGATATTGCCGGCCAGGAAGGAAACATACGTGCCCACCGTGCCCAATGCTAAAAAGTACTGCACCGGTTCAATCACATACACAACAGCCAGGGCAGCCCAGATGGGGAAAACCCCGCTCATGATCACATTCCAGCCCGGCCAAACACCATAGGCAACCAGCAGATACAAACCGGGAAGGAACATGATGATCACATGCACGATCGCGATGATTAAGCCAATGCGATGAACTTTGGGGGTATAGTCCGTTTTGAGAATTTCAAACTTTTCCTGGAAAGGAAGCGGGCTCATGCCAAAAAATTTGGACGAAGCGGCTGTGGATTTTTCTTCAACCGCAGCACCGATTGCGGGTTTTGCTTCAGCTTGTTGAATCATTTTTCCTCTCCTTTCTCATTAAGCCGTCAAGGAACGGAAAATCTGGCCGGCAATCATGCCGACGACGATGGTGACCAGCATCAGATACTGCTTCAGGGCCGGTTTTCCCATTTTTTCAGCGAGCCGGATCCACAGAAAGCCGGTGATTGCGCCTGCCAGAAAAGCGACCGATGAAGAAAAGTTGCCGGTCTTGATGGGCAGATACCCGTAGTCGATGCCCAGTTTCCCGAACATACCAATCATTGCGGTGGTGGAAATCAGGGCAAACATTTTGGGATCTTTGGCTAAAAAGGAATCCTTCAGTTTAGGCAAATAGCGCGCCCCAATTCCGCCGGTGAAGATCCATGGGATGCAGCAAAGCGCCATCCCCCACACAATGGTAGCCGCCCCTACCAGATTCATCCCTTCTCTGGTGAGGGTAACGCCGGCCGCGGCCGCTCCGGAACCGGCAATCATGAACTCGAACATGATCGAGCCAATACCCGCCGACTCACGGATGAAGGCGATTGCGCCTCCCAATGCCAGAACGAGCACCACCATCCCCACAAACGAGCCCATACTGGGACCGATGGCGCTGATGGCGGCAGCTTTAATCGTTCTGGCAACGGTCTCCTTTTTCAATCCGATCCTGTCAGCGGTTTTTCTGCTGATGCGGTAAAACAGAACCGTCTGGACAATGGAGTTGCCCGCCGTGATCAATCCGATGACCCACATCATCGGGCTGGTCAGGACTTTCAGCCATTCAAATTCCATAGTATCCTCCTGTTCAAATGAAAAAGAACGTTTTCCGGTTTGACTGGGAGCTAACGGGGTATCGCTCCGTCAGGCAAGGGCGAAACATATTTCTTCCCGCCTGTCGATTTGACAAACTCATCACGGGCAGCTTGCAATAATTCAGGCCTTGTCAGCAGATCGATTGTGGTCAATGCCATCACTTTGGCGGCATAGACTGCGCCGGTTAATCCGATACCCGAACCGGAAGCGACCACATTTTGCCAGCTATGCCCGGGGGTTCCAAGGGGCGCTGTGCAGGTGACCAGATTGGCAGTTGGAGTGATAAAGCTCACGTCCGCCACATCGGTCGATCCGCCCATGATGGCTTTGGTATCCCAATCCGGTTCAACCACGCTTTCGGAAAGGTACTCTCCCACATCCGCCCATGTGGTGCCCTGTTTGAAACCGCTCAACAGGGCCTGTTTTGCTGCTTGCAGCATATCCGGCGGGATGCTGTCAGAGATTTCTTTGGCCAGGGTATGATCATCGGCTGAGAACAACGGACCGCCGATTTTTTGCATATTTTCAAGCAGGTTTTGACCAATGGTATAGTTGGCCAGCATTTCGTGGCAGCCGGTCAGGAAATCAATTTCATAGGTGGTCTGGGTCATCAACGCTGCGCCTTTGATGATATCCTGCACCCAGGCATAGATCTGATCGACAGTATTCCGTTTGGGGGCACGAATGTAATACCAGGCTTCAGCAAATGCCGGCACCACATTGGGTGCGCCTCCGCCGTCGGTGATCACGCTGTGAACACGCCCCTCAGGGGGTATATGTTCACGCATATAATGAACCCCCGTCTCGAGCAACTGGATGGCCTTGAGCGCGCTGCGTCCCTGCTGCGGGTTGGCGGCCGCGTGTGCCGAACGGCCCCGGTATTGCACTTTGAACGAATTCATGGCCATAAATGAAGTCTCGCCATTTCTTACCCCCCAAACACTGTTGGCCGGCCCCGGGTGCCATGTCACCGCGGCATCCAGGTCATCAAACACCCCCGCTTTGGCCATAAATACCTTGCCCACCAACGTTTCTTCAGCGGGGCAGCCGTAATAGCGCAGGGTGCCTTTCACGCCGTGCTTTTGCATATACTCTTTGACTGCCAAAACGGACCCGAATCCGGCAGATCCCAGCAGATTGTGCCCGCAGCCGTGGCCAGGCCCGCCGGCTTTGATGGGTTCTTTGACCGGCAATATCTTTTGTGAAAGGCCAGGCAGGGCATCGTACTCGCCCAGGATGCCGATAATGGGTTTTCCTTCTCCCCATTCAGCAATGAAGGCGGTTGGCATACCGGCAATGCCCATTTCGATTGAAAAGCCGGCAAACTCGAGTTTGCCGGCCAGCAGTTTTGAGGCATGAAATTCCTGCAGCCCTAATTCGGGATTTTCCCAAATCGACCTGGCAGTCGCGGTTACCTCATCGGCATACTTATCAACAAGTCCCACTACTTGGTTCTGATAATCCATTACGCCTTCCTTTCGCTTGTGTCATGGAATGTCCATCCGGCCAGTCACGGGCGGCCTAACTTTTTCCTGCGATTCGTACACGCTGACCTGATTTTGCCCGTTTGGTGTGATCCCTCTATGCAGAGATGCACCGATATAACCGGATACGCGGAATGCTGATGCGCTGACGTAAAATTGAAGAACGATTTTTTGCAGAACCCCGGGGACTGCGTTGTTGTGAGTACCGATAATGGAATTTGGGTGAGAGCTTTTTCAGGGCACCCTATTCAATATCATAGTGATTTGAGATCAAATTACAATATGCCTGAAGCCTGTGGAAGTTAGGTTGAGGTTAGGATTTTTCCGCCAGATTTGCGAAGGCCGCTCGGTAAAGTTAGGTATTGTGGATGCAAGGGCTGGATGGAAAATCAGAATTGGTCCCGGCTTCTTTTTCTGATCAGTGGTTAGGAAAAATTTTTTCCAGCAGATCAACCGCTTCTTTACGGTTTTTTACACCCATTTTTTTAAAAGTATTGTTCAGATACCACTTTGTGGTTCCCACCGTAATAAACAGGCTGGCGGCAATCTCTTTATTGCTTTTATTTTCCATCACCAGGCGAAGGATCTCCAGTTCCCGTTCACTGAAACGAATCACAAAGTCAGAGGTGATGGGTACAGAACTGCCCATCGTTTTGGGAAATTCATCAACCAGCGTTTTTACAAAGATCGGGGAAACTTCCTGAACCAATGGCAGAAGTGGCGCCAGATCCGCATCCAGATCGAGGAAAGAACGGTAATAACCAACCGGTGCTGCCAGTTGAACAGCTTTCTCAAGATACTGACGGGTGGCCGGTATGTTTCCTGTCTGATGTGAACATTGAGCCAGAAGGGCATATATCTTGATCAGGCTGCCAATCCGATTCTGATCAAGTGCAAACTTCTCAAGACGCCGCAGTCCTTTTTCAGCCTCTACGAAATTGCGACTGGTGATTAACAGACGGATATGAGCAAAGTACAGCGGCTCATACAGGGGAACGAAGATTTGCTTTAAGTTGAAATGGACAGAGTTGAGCCAACGCTCACACGCCGAGAGATTCCCCATTCTCAGTTCCAGTTCAGCGCTTTCTGCGGCGGTCATCACCAGATATTCTACATGGTTCAGGTCGTGCGCCATATCCTGAACTATCGCCAATATCCGGCGGGTATTTTCATGATCTTCATTCAGGAGCGAAATTTTGGCTTGCAAAAGCCGTCCGTGGATCAAAGGTTTCACCATATGGGTGGCAGACAGGAGCTGAAGGCCCGTTTCCAGATACTGCCGGCAAAGATCAAGTTGATTTCTTTCATAATGAAGCTGGGCCATGGAGATGAATCCATAACCCGAAATGGGATGATACACGCCGTCATCATGCGATAGTCTGCCAATAAAATCTTCACACATCATCAGAGCTTCATCGATATCGCCCTGCTGGTACAGAATGCCGGAGAGATGCAGTATTGAAAAAGCTTCCATGAGCAGGTTATTCTGTTCACGGCAGCGCTGAAGGTTTTCGCGAAATGAAACGGCGGCCTCTTTGTAACGTCCCATCAGCCGGGTTGTTTCACAGATGACCTCGTGTTCTGAGCTTTCGTCCCAGCCTTCCCGCTTTGAAATTTCCATGCCTTTATGACCATATTCCAGGGCCTCTTCCAGATTCCCCTTGCTGTTGTGAATTTCCTCCAGCACGAGCAAATAAAACCATCGATGGCGCGAAGAGATTTGCTGCGGATCAATTCTCTCCACTGCCTTCAGGTAAGGGGCCGCCTGGATGCCTTTGCCGACGTGGTATAACATCCAGCCCAGAATGGTTGATAGATACGCGTTTTCAAAGATGATTTCCTGCGGCAGATCGTAAATCCAGCTTTGGATCAGGGCTGTTTCCCCTTTATTGATCAACTCGGGCAGCAGATCCACCAGAATGCGCCCGGCAGCCGATTTATCACCTGCCGCAAAGGCATACTGCATAGCTTCCATCAGCATGCCATTTTTTTCATGCCATTGGCTGGCTTTTGCCTGTAAAGATGCTGTTTCCTGGGGGCTTATATGGGCGGTGAGAAAGTGGACAAAAAGGGGGTGATATCGATACCATTCACCGCTTCCTCCCAATTGAATCAGGAAGCTGTTGGAAAATTTTAGGTGCTCCAAAATTTGGACGCTGTTTTGAATACCCAGCAGTTCATCGCACAAAGGTCCGCAAAACTGGTCGAGAATTGAGGTTTTCAGAAAGAATTGCTGTGTCTCTTCAGGTTGTCGCAAGAAAACTTCCTGATAGAAAAAGTCATGGGCTGTCATTTTTTCATCAAACAGATCGGTGGTGATATCGATCTTTTTGGAACCGAACCGGATTCTGTTTCGGATGGAAAGTGCCGCAATCTGCAGCCCAGCAACCCAGCCCTCTGTTTTACGTTGAATATTTTGGGTGAGTTCATCGCTGAGTATCAACCCCATGAAATCTTTCAGAAAAGACCTTGTTTCCGCCAGCGAAAATTTCAGGTCCTGCATGTCAAACTCCGCCAGTTCACCGTATATTCGCATGCGGTACAGGGGAAGAGGGGGCGCCTCTCGTGAAATGATGATGATCTGCACATTGCGCGGCAGGTGATCGACCAGATACACGATCCCTTTGTGGATTGCGGGTTGCGATATCCAATGATAGTCATCCAGCACCACGGCGCATGGATGGTCGACCGTGCCTAAATCATTGATCAGCGAAGTGATGATGTTTTCAGCCTGAATTTCGGCAACTGTCATCAGCGACAATGCCCATGCGCCTATGCTGCTGTCGATGGTTTGAAGGGATTTAATGAAATAGGAGAAAAAGACAGCCGGGTCATCGTCATGCGAACCAAGCGACAGCCAGGAAGCGCGAAACTCAGGGTCTTTTTCCTGGGCGGATCGCAGCCAGGAGTTGATCAGGGTGCTTTTTCCATACCCGGCAGGGGCATAAACCACCACCAGCCTTTTTGACCGGCCTTCATCCAGACGCGTAAAAAGATGATCGCGGAGAATAAAATTCCTGGGCAATTCGGGGGTGATGATTTTGGTATTGAGAAACTGACTACCGATTTCCATAGGGATCAGGCAATCCCTCTTCTGAATGATCGAGTACGAGTCTCAAAAAGTCTGATGAATTATGATGGACTTGTGATAAAAATGTAGCTTTTATGAAGGGCTGAGTATTAAAATGAATCTGTCAGAAGGTGACGATAGACAAAGTATAACATCGATTAGATTGCTTCTCGGAAACAAAGGCTTTGCGAACCTTCAACCCAAATTTGTGTTCCCTGGTAAACTGAACCTGATTAATTCTGAGGAGATTATTAAGATAAATTTTGTTACAATTGCGTTATCAT
>DAISXR010000148.1:0-7043 GCA_036825755.1 Anaerolineaceae bacterium | reverse complement strand
TAGTTATTCCTTAGGTTAATTTGTAATGGTACAAATTTTTAGTGTAGGGACTTATTTACGAGAAGGCACTTCCGAAATTACAGTGAAGGGGGGAAGTAAGATGTATCGAATGGTTACACCCTCAGTGAGCCGCGAAACCCCCGAGCGCTGTAATAGGAAGACGCACCATTGTGGTATACAAAAACCCGCCCGAAACGAAAGTCGCCATACAATGCGCCATCCAACTTGCGGATCTCGGCGGGAGTTTTCAACCAACTGGATGTTTTCGCATCAAACGAGCCCAGTTTCTGCAGATCCCGGTACTCGTCTTCGGATAACATCTCAATCCCCATGGCTTCGGTCATCTCCACCGCCGATCCGCCCGGTTTGGCGGTTTTTCGAGCATCCAGGGCTGCGCGATCGTAACATAAATTTCTGCGCTCTAACGGAGTCTCGGGAGAGCAATCAAAGAAGATATATTCCCCCGTTTGGGAATCATAACCCACCACATCCGGTTCGCCGCCGGTCTGCTCCATCTGGTTGAGTGACCAGAGTTTGGCCGGATCTGTCTCCAGTTTTGCCTGAACTTTGCTCCATTCCAGTTCGAGATGACGTTTCATGTTCTTTTCAAAACGTGCTTTAAGGACGCCCAATAGAGCATCGCGCTGCTCGGCAGATAATGGTTTGAAGGAAGATGAGATATTTTCCATTTTTAGTCTCCGTTTCTTCATCTTATCTCACAATACAGTCATGTCAAGAAGAAGATTATCAAATAGCTTAAGTATGATAACCCTGGCTGCATACCTGAAATGTCGATATCTGGCCGGGCATTCGATCAGAATGCGGAACGCCTGGCTCATCTGATGGCTGAAAAATGATCGAACTCAGATCAATCCAACATCTGAAAACTCAGGAAACCCGCCCCAATAGATTCCCCACCCGATAAACAGGGCAGTCGCCAGCAGGCAGGAGACCAGGAAGAATGCCAATAATGGTTTTTGGGGCAAAATTTTCCGACCCAACAAGAGGATCAATAGGGAATAGAGGATGCTGAATGGAAAACCGAGGTATGCGGTTTGCCCTTCCAGAAAGACGCAGAAATATGTGAATCCATAAATCATCCCGGCAGGAATGGTTACTCCCCATTGCGTAGTCTGGTTTGCAGATCCTTTCCATTCACGGAAACTCAACAGTGCCACCATCCCCAGTATGCCTGTGTGCCATAGATAGTGGCTCAGGTTCTCATCCAGGAAATAGGTCAGTGTATAAATATCTGTTGTTGTGATATCCAATCCCTGGCTTTTTGCTAATCCTTCAGAAAGGTTGTCAATAGAATTCGCGGCGAGATGGATGCCGTGACCCATGGCCCATATTGCCGCCAGAATCATGAATGCGATTTCACCTGAGCGATTCGTCTCTGTTGCAGAACTGGTCTTATACATGAGCCAGTAAATTGGGATGAGCACAAGCGGAGTCAAAAGGTCGAACACGTCCTGATAGCTCATCAACGGAAATAACTGAAAGGGGATCCGGAAGAAAATGAGTAGCAGGAAGAAAACGGCGAACAGGAGTGAAAAGATGAGTGTAAGGCGAGATAACTTTTGCATGTGTAAACCTCCGTTGCAGAAACCAGGAATTCGATTGCTTCATTGGTATCTTCATTGGAAGTGGTTTATTGTTTGAACTTAATCGCTCCCCTCAATACCTGATTCAACCCGGGTCACCGGTACATCCCGGTTAGTTGATATCGACATCGCAATTTCGGGTGTCTTTTCATGAGATGCATATTTAATTGAGCTGAGGATTGGATGATCCGCGAAAATTGCGGCGGCAAAACCTGCAATGACCATTTTAATGGTCGACCTGTAAAATAAACACTAAATTTACGTGGTTAACATAATTGTATTACGAGAATTGGAGAATTCAACAGTCATGTCTCCGTTCTTCCCCTCAGGGTTGAGCACTCGCCAGAGGCATTGGATTGATTTCTGCATTTTTACTTTGGCGCGTAATGCTCCCGGAGAAGCGGCAGGTTTATCGGGAAAAGGCAGGGATTCCCTGCCTTTTTGCATAATCTTTTTGAAAAATTGAAAAGGATAATGATGGGGAGAGATAACGCTGCCTTTATAGTCCCAGTTTGGAGAACAGAGGCCATCCTTCACCCACCAGGGATACCAGCAGCACCACGCTCGCGCCAAGACCGACGCTGTAAAAGGGGTGGTAGTAAACTGCCAGCATCGCGATTAATATGATGGCGCCGGTAAGAGCCAGGCTACGCCACCAGGCGGTGGGGACCAAAAATCCCAGCACGCCCAACCCGGCACCAATTAGCGCGGCGCCGGCAATCAGCCAAAAAATTCCAACCATTCTGACAGCCAGGCTGTGTTCCAGCTCCAGCGCGTTCAGCGGCCAGGATTGGCCCAAATTAGCAGGCCACCAGGCAAGCCAGGTTGGATTTTTAATCCCCGCGGCGGGGTTGAAGCTGACAGGTGACTGGCAGGCGGCGATGAAACCGTGTACGATCAGAAGAAGCGCGATAGAGATTTTCATTGGTAATTTCCCTTTTTGTTTATTCATGTAGACTGTTTCCGATATGAAACCAGGAATTGATTGGGGGTCGAGCTCACATCGCCAAATTTTCATTCAGAAACTGGCAGATTTGTTGTCTGGCTTCACCGGCATGCCCCAACAGTAAATGACCTCCATCCGGTATGGCCAGCATGCGCGCGTTTGGAATTTGTTTCGCCAGCGTAAGGGCGTTTTTGTAAAGCGCCATGGGGTCGTCAACCGCGCTGATCACCAGGGTGGGGGCTTTTACCTCACCCAGCGGGTACCGGTTGATTTCCGGGTTGGAGACATACGTGTCAAAAATGATCCCATCCGTTCGCAGATTCACCGGCATCACACCAGCGAGCGCCACTTTCACCTCGGCTTTGAAACCCGGTGTAAGCTTGAATCCTTTTGGTACACCGACCAGTGAATGCATCACTGGTCTGAAGAGCGTGATTAAAGCCCGATAGAACGTATTGTTGTGCATCACCATTTTGAAAACAGATTTGGGCGGCAGCTTGAGATCTACCTCTCCCGGTGCATTGGGTGAAAGCAGTATCAGTTTGCTTACCCGCTGGGGGTATCTCAAAGCAAACTGGATAGCGGAAGTGACGCCGGCTGAGGTGGCAAAGATAACCGTCTGCTGAATGCCCATGCTGTCCAGCAGGCGGGCATACACTTCACATTGGTCGGCCACGGAAGCGCCTGACGGAACAGGTGAGCCCAGGTAACCAAAGCGAGAGGGGGCGATCACCTGGAAACCATCGCTGATATAACCTCGCGCCAGGCCAACCCCCTGATCAAATCCACCCCCGTTGCCGTGAATCACAAGAACCGGCTTACCGGAACCATAATGGGCATATTCCATGGGTCCAAAGCGCGTATCCAGCAGCTTGATGGAGAGGCCGCTTGCATCCGCGTAAATATTTTGGATTGATTTCTCTGCAGAATTTTTCATTCGGTCACTTCCTGTGAGATACGAACCACCGAGAGAAGGGTCAGGTTCAAATCGCGGATACGCTCAATGACTCCGTGAAGAGCCGCCTGATCCGGAAGCGAACCGGAAAGAAGCGTTTCCCCATTTTTCAACCGCGACACCAGTAACCCGCCAAACTCTGATTCCCACGAGTCATCCAGATGACCCATAACATGGATTTCATATTGTTCTGCCATGATCAAACCTTTCTATCAAGATGAAAACAGCATAACAATCCGCTCAGAAGCGGTCATCTTCCGAAAGGGTTAACCAGGGTTTATTTTTGGGTTTAGGGAAGCAGATTGATCTGACGGGCGCGCAGTATGGCCTGGGTACGGTTGTTTACATCCAGTTTGCGATATATGGACGCCGTATGGGCCTTGATGGTGCCGGTACTCAGGAAGAGCTGGCTTGCGATACCCGCGTTGGTGAGCCCTTGCGCCATCAGGCTCAGTACCTCGATCTCACGCCGGGTTAATGGATCGGGCAGGGTGGGGATTGGACTGCCCCCGTTGGTTTCAGACGGAATGGAACGGGTTTCAATTTCGAATTGGGCCAGGAGTGAAGAAACAAATAATCGAAGAGGGTGTGCCGCAGATGAGTGAGCCAACCACCGCAACAATAATAAGTGAAGTGAATGGCCCTCGTCCAGGAATACACGGCTCATTCCACAAGGCTGCGCCAGACTTAGCGCTTTTTCCAGCGCCGCGAGCGCCTCGCGTTCATGCCCGGCCATCTGTTCTGTGACAGCAATCAGGCATAAGGCTTCGATCAGCGCGGAGGTGTTTTGGGAATGGGTTGCGTTATTGATCGCCATTTTCAGCAGAACCTGCGCTTCTTCCGTCTGTGTGCGCTGGATCGCAATACGAGCCAGTGTGGTGATAACAGTCAGATCCCCTTCCGCAATTGAATCCGTCTCCACCTCGACGAATTCTTTGCGCCAACCCACGACGAGAGCGGAGCTGGTTTGTGTGATGGCGTCAAACGCCGGAGGACGTGTTTTTTGATCCAGTATCGCCAGCCAGTAACGCACCAGATTCACTTCAACCATACGGCGTAAATTCTGAACAAGCGGCTCCTGCTCATGGATCCGGTAGGCTACTTCAACCATTGCATGTGCTCTGTCATAGTCACCGGTTGCCAGGAACAGGCGCGTTTGAACGGCATACGCATACGCCAGGTGGTTCGGATTGGGCCAGCGGTTCATACGCTCGAGAGCATCGGTCAGCAAGTCTTGCGCGCCGGCCAGGTCGTTTTGCTCAATAAGGATATGCGCCAGGCCTGTTTCCATACGGGCGATGTATCCCGGGCGGTGCGCAACCTGTTTACGTGACTCGCGCAGAGCTTCTTCCAGCAGAGCGCGGGCCTCCGGCAGCCGGCCCTGGATGCGAAGCACACCGGCCAGATCCATCAGGCCGGTCACCAGCGTCCAGATGTTACCCATTTGGCGAGCCAGCGTGACCATTTCTTCAAATGCGGAGGAGGCATCTGGTAGATACCCCAGAATTCGTTCGGCAAAGCCAGTCACCCAGGCTGTGGTTGCCAGATCCCAGAGTTGATCCGCGGACAGCAAATCACGCGCCTGCCGGGCTAGAATTATGCTTTCGCGGTTGCGGCCAGACATCAGGGCAGCCATCGCCCGCACCGCGGTGATGGTTCCGCGCAGTGATTGCACCTCAGACTCCGGGAATGGTTGAGCGCTCATGGCGGTTTCAGCCTGTTGCAGCAGAGATTCCACACCCTGCAATTTTCCGGCAAACGCCAGCGCATAAGCCTGATGAATGCAAAGTTTTGGGCGAAGCCTGCGCTGATCTTCTGGAAGCACCTCAACCCAATGGAGCAACTGAGTCAGTTCGCCCTGTACCAGCAGGTCGGTGGTATTTTCCTCCACCAGACGGGCGGCCAGATCATTCGCACCGCCTGCCAGAGCATGGTTTACAGCTTCAACCGTCAGGCCTTCCTGTTCAAACCAGGCCGCGGCACGGCAGTGCAACTGAGACCGGGTACCTGGATAGGCTGAATCGAGACGTGATCGCAGTAAATCTGAAAAGAGAGGATGATAACGGTACCAGCAGCACTCATCGTCCAGAGGCACCATGAACAGGTTTGATTTTTCCAGTTGATTGAGGTAAACACTGGAGGATGTCACAGGTGCGGGAACATTCGATGCATTGCGTAAAAATAACACGTCACATAGAAATATTTCGTCGCATAAGGGCGCACAAAATCGTTCGAAAATGGAAGTGAACAACAAAAAGCGCTGCATTTCCGGCGATTGGTTTGCCAGCACTTCCTCAAGCAGATAGTCCAGAATATAACGGTTTGTACCTGAAAATCGCCTGATGAAGTCAGCCGCATTCCGCTGGTCACCATGCGAAAGGCGGGCCTGTACCGCAATGGAGGCCATTTGCAGACCGGCTGCCCAGCCCTCTGTACGGTCGGTTAAAACGCCTACCAGATCAGTCTCCAGGTTAAGCTTCATGATGTCATTCAGAAACAGGCTGGCTTCATCATCTGAAAAGCGCAGATCCGCGGCGCGGAGTTCAACCAGTTGACCTCTGGCCCGTAGACGCGCCAGGGAAAATGGCGGGTCTGACCGGGCGGCAATCAACAGATGAAACCCGTGTGGGCAGTGATCCAGCAGAAAGTTGATGCTGTCATGGATGGCTGGGTTGTTCATGACCTGGAAATCATCCAGAACCAGCAGGCAATCCTCATCGAGACTGTCCAGATCGTTGATCAGAGAGGTCAGGATGCTCTCCCGTTGACCGGCTTGTTCTGACTCTGGTAAATCCTGGCCGATTCTTGGATCTATTTGCTGCAGCGCAGCAACGAAATAACGGAAAAACCGCTCCCACCGATTATCCGCCTTATCCAGTGAATACCAGGCAACCGGGAGTTGGCTGATTTGTGTGGCTTCAGCGGTAAGTGTGGTTTTTCCATACCCTGCCGGGGCAATCACAAGAGTCAGCGTTCCTTTTAATCCTTCAATCAACCGGCTAAGCAGACGCGGCCGCGTCACCCGGTCACGGGGAAAGAATGGAATATTCAGTTTTGTCCTTAGAAGCGGTTCGCCCATTTTGATTTTCGACCCAATCCCAATTATAGCGGGTCTACTTTCATACCTGGTCATAAATCAATATCAATCCGCCTTGATTGATGAAAAAAGTCATAGTCGTTAACGAGGGAATCCATCACCAAGAAAAATGTGTATAAGGCGGTGATACTTCCCAACAACGAAAGTTCAAGGAATAGAAATGGCGTCAGGAATCAATTCCTGACGCCATGATCAATGTTTACGTGGTTTGTTTTCTTGAAAAACAGAGATTGTTTACCTGAAAAACAAGCCTTTCTCTGGATAATCCAGTGTTATTTGAGTGTTATCTGTCCAGTTCAGACAGCATCTCACGATACTGCTCCAGGGTGATTTCACCCCGAGCATAACGCTGCTGCAGTATCTCTTTGGCGTTGAATTGCATCGGACCGCGCCCGACAAAGGGACCTGTATGCGGACCATTCATCCGCCGTGCCAGCCATA
>DAISXR010000147.1:4441-7196 GCA_036825755.1 Anaerolineaceae bacterium | reverse complement strand
GTAGCCATCGACCGCGTGGTGAAAGCCATGCAGTTGCGCGGCTGGTTCTAGTTCCAATCTTTTTACAAAATCAAAACCACCCGTTTACCGGGTGGTTTTGATTATCTAGTACTTACGAAGAGCGTACCGCTCGTAAATAAGGGTGGTGTGCTCCGGCTTACGGTAAAACTCTACATACAGTTTTGCACCGCCGGAAAGGGTGTAGAACACCAACGGATCGCTGTCCAGTTGGTACGGAAGCAGTGGCAGGGTGGCAGGGGCGTGTTTATCCTCCAGGGTCAGCATCAGCATATCGCCGGCTTTGCGGACGTGCGCCCGCATGGTACCCTGATAGGATTTGTAATTGCCGCTTAGCCCTTTCAGCAGGTTCTCGTTTTTCACAAACGGCAGGTCATCGGGGTCTTCACCCAGGGCAGATGCCAGCAGGTACATGGCGATAAACTGCGGGCTGTACCCCGAACCGTTGGCCAGCACAGCCGTACCCAAACCCTCTTCAGGTAAGAAACCAATGTATGCCGTGGAGACGCGGACCGAGCCGCCATGCCCGATTAAGGTGCGGCCCAAAAAGGTATGGTTGATCCCCAGCCCGTAGCCGTAAAACGAATCGCCAAAGTAACCCTCTTTCGGCGGAGTGTTCACACGCGGGGTGGTCATCTCCGCATAAGAGGCCGGGCTGATGATGGTGTTGGCGTTCTCCAATGATTTCCCCTGCGCCAGAAACATGGATACATATTTGGCCAGTTCGGTCACACTGCTGATCAGCCCACCTTTGCAGTTGATGTCGCTGAAGGCGTAGGTGGCCGGAATGCGTTTTCCTTCGGCTGTGATCTCATACGGGATGGCGGTGTTTTCAGCCGCGGCAAGCTGGTCTGCGTAGAAACAGGTGCGCTGCATGCCCAGGGGCTGCAGGATGTGATCGGCCACGTATTCAAACCAGCGCTGACCGGAGCACATTTCAATGATCTTGCCCAGTAAAATGTAGCCCTCGTTCATATAGAACCAGCGTTCACCCGGGCGGGTCACGGCCCAATCCTGGGCATCCTGTATGAAGGTAAGCAGATCATCATAACTGGAAACCGGCAGCCAGTGGTCACCGGCGCCCACTTTGTTGGCGCTGGTGCTCTCCGACATAGCCAGCGCCGGGAAACCGGATGTATGGGAGAGGAAATGCCGGATGCGAACGGGCTCGCCAAAGGGGCACAGGGGCAGCGGCAGAAAACGCTCCACCGGGTCATCCAGGCTCAATTTGCCGGCTTCTGCAAGCTGCAGTATAGCCAGCGCGGTGAATGATTTGGTCACTGAACCGATTCCATACAGACTGTCAGGGTTGGCCGGCATGGCATTTTCCAGATCGCGGAACCCGAGCGCGGTGGACCACACCAGATCGTTCTTCTGCACCAAAGCAGCAGTCACACTGGGCAGGCGTGATTCAGACATTTTTTGAAAAATGAATTTCTCAACACGGGAAAAATCCGTCATGACATCTCCTTGAAGCAGGGGGTAATTGGCGTATCCATTGTAATCCCATCAGTGCCGTAAAACTGGCCTGAATCTTGCTATATAGGGATTGCTCTCTTACAAAAGGGGCGATTGGGTTCTGTAGACGAGACCCGTGTTTCGCCCCTCTTGTTTTCCAAATATGTGGTGGGCAGCTCCCACCCGATAAAATCTGCAGGAAATAGAACTGGTTCAAAACGATGAGAATAGATTTCAAAACCACTTCCCCCGTATCGCCGGGGAAAAATATTGCCAAAATCCGCTGGGCTGCGTGGATATTGATCGCCGCCCTGTCAATGTTCTTTACCGAAGTGGTCAGCGGAAACACCCCGGCGGCATTCGTCAACATTTATGGCCTGCTGGTGATCACGCCGCTGTACTTTTTGCAGATGATGGCGCTGCTGCCGGTGCTGTTCAGGCCGGGTAAACCGGGTTTGGGCACGCTGTATCTGGCCGGAGCGGTGTTTGGTCTGTTTGAGGCGTACATCACCAAGCAGATCTGGTCACCGGTGGTCTATCCGGTGGATCTGTTTGTGGGTGGAGTGGCCGTAGCCAGCACACTGATGCTGATCTTTTTCTGGCATCCGGTCATGTCGATGGTGGCGCCGCTCTTCACTGCTGACGGCCTGCTGAACGCGCACAGGACATTGAAGATTTTTCTTCCTTTCGAACGCCTGAAGCGCATCAAACCGATTTATCTTTTCATTGGATTAGGCGCCCTGCTGGGATTGATCCAGGGCTCGGCCATTGGCAGTCCGGTGGAGGCGTTGTTCTCAGCTCTGTCTTCCACACTGATCATCTGGCTGCTTATTCGCATCTGGCGCTATCTGGCAGGCAAGACCATCTTCACCCTGTCACAGCTAATGCCAACGCCCGGCCAGTGGAAGATCTTCCTGTTCCTGCTGGGCGCGTACTATTTGGTTCTCACCTTCAGCCTGCGGCCGGATGCCTTTCCCAACTGGCCCGGCCATGTAATCGCCGCGCTTCTGTACGGTCTGACCATCGGGTTGTTCCTGCTCTCCCGCAAGCAAGATCGACAGGCGCTATCCCAGCCGGTTCAGGATCCCCAACCGACCGGTTTGCACATCTCATCCAGGAACTGGCTGTTGTTCAGCGGGGTATTTATCCTGTTTTCGGCGGCAGCCGGGTTGCTGCCCGTGTGGGCACAGGACGGTGTTCATTTTATCCAGTGGGGCGTTGGAATTCCCGCTGGATTGGCCATGTTTGGCTGGGTAACATATCGCCTTTACTCCAACGT
>DAISXR010000147.1:1865-4341 GCA_036825755.1 Anaerolineaceae bacterium | reverse complement strand
TTCGCTCTGGTACAATTAGTTGTATTAATGAGTAGAAATGAGTGAGTTATGCCGCACAATCTCACATTGAAGGTTATTCAAGATAAATTTGCCGTCTGCAAACTGCCACCTGATGCCCCCATCCCGGTAGAGTTAAGCCAGGAGGTGTACTTTTCCATCACCCGCACCCCTGACGAGTTATCACTGGTGGTTCCGGAAAACCGGGTTCAGCCGGGTTGGAAAGTTGAAACCGGCTGGCGTATGATCAAGGTGCTTGGGCCGCTGGAGTTCAGCATGGTGGGTGTGCTGCTGCAAATCGCCGAGCCTCTTTCCAGAGCCCACATCAGTATCTTTGTGACATCCACCTATGACACCGATTATCTGATGGTCAAAGGCTCGGTGTTGGGTTCGGCGGTGGCCGCACTGCGCGCCAGCGGGATCGAAGTATCGTGGGGAGAATGAGGCGTATTATAGACGAATGAAAAACCACCGCAATCCTTCACCGCTGTGTAACGCTGATCAGCCATTTTTTGCTCAACCATTAAGAATGGCTTTTTGGGTTTTCCTGCTGCTGGTTCCACTGCTGGCAGGATGCGATATGGCATCGCAGGCCACCATCCCGTTCATTCCACTGGAACGGACGGCTACTTCGCCCGTCACGCCGGGGCTGCCCGCCACAGCCAGCGCCGGCGTACCCACGGCTACCATCACCCCAACACCCGCGCCATCACTGACCCCCACGCCTTACATGGAAGTCGATTTTAGCCAGGTGGAGATCACCCAGGGCGGTTTCCTTTCCGATCTTCGTTATTTTGTGACGTTTGGTTTTCCGGATGAGGTGAAGGGCGAATACCACGCGGTGGTGGATCAAAACAAGGATTACAAATGTGTGGTTTTGCCTGATTACGCCGACCGGCTGTACTGTTCAGGACCGCTGGTTGGGGTCTATAATTGGGCTGATATTGATCTGTACGCTGACGGGATCGAGCAGCCGGTGTGGAGTGGAGAATTCTTTATCCCGCAGATGGAGTGAACGCCGGCCTGGTGATGGATAAACCTGGAATCATGGAAACCTTTTTACCGCTTGGAAAACTGCCTGTTAATCTGCTGAAACAGGTGATTGATGCCGCGCCGGTAACGGATGAACGCGTGCTGATGGGCCCGGGGATTGGACTGGATTGCGCCGTAATCGACATGGGCGATCATTATCAGGTGATCAAGACCGACCCCATCACCTTTGCCAGCGATGAGATTGGCTGGTATGCCATTCAGATCAACGCCAATGACATTGCCACCACCGGTGCGATACCGCGCTGGTTTACCGCCACGGTGCTGCTACCGGAGAACAGAACCACCCCTGAACTGGTGTTGAAAATTGCCAACCAGCTTTTTGACGCCTGCCGTGAGTACGGCATCTCATTTATTGGCGGGCATACCGAGATCACCTATAACATCGACCGGCCGATTATTTCAGGCACCATGTTTGGCGAGGTAAAAAAAGATAAACTCGTTACACCTCGCGGCGCATCCGGTGGCGATGCGGTGCTGATCAGCAAAGGGCTGGCCATCGAAACGACCGCGCTCCTGGCGCGTGAATTTCCGGAACGGCTGCGCCCGGTTCTGGGAGACGATGAACTGCGGGAGGCGGCCCATTATCTGCATCAGCCTGGCATCTGCGTTTTACCGGATGCCCGCGCTGCTGTGGCGGCTGGCCGCGTAACCGCCATGCATGACCCTACCGAGGGAGGGCTGGCTGCCGCCCTGTGGGAGCTGGCTGAGGCGAGCGGGCATACGCTGGAGGTGGATACCTCCAAAATCCCAATTTCTGAAATATCGAGTAAGATTTGCTCCGTGTTTCAACTTAATCCACTTAATACCATATCATCCGGGGCCCTGCTGATGACCGCCAGAGCGGAAGATGCACAGCAGATTTGTGAAGCTGTGCGCGCTATCGGCTCTGAGTGCACCGTCATCGGGCATGTGCTGCCCGGCAAGTGCCAGGTGTGGGATACCGCTGGCGGTAGGCGAGCTTTGCTGCCTCGCCCCACCCGTGATGATATTACAAAGGCATATGAACAATAATCAATCCATGCATCCTTTCGAGGACTCATACTGGGTGATACCCGGTCGCCTGATCGCCGGTGCATACCCGGGCGCTGTATTTGACGAGGAACAAACCCGGCAGAGACTATACAAATTATTGGTAGCCGGCGTAAGCAGTTTTTTGGATCTGACCGGTCTGGGCGAACTACCGCCGTATGACAGGCTGCTCCAGGAGCAGGCCGCCCTGGTGGACAGGCAGATCACCTACATCCACAAGCCCATTGATGACATGGGGTTGCCGGATGTGGAGAACATGAAATCCATTCTGGATGCGATTGATGCCGAGATCAACAAAGACAGGGTGGTGTACGTGCACTGCCGCGCCGGTATTGGGCGCACGGGCACGGTGGTAGGTTGTTACCTGGCCCGGCACGGGATGCAGGGCGCCGAAGCG
>DAISXR010000147.1:0-1765 GCA_036825755.1 Anaerolineaceae bacterium | reverse complement strand
GCTTTCAGCACATCGACCAGATTAGGGCTGCCGATTTCCTGAAGCTCATAACCCACACGCTGCATTGGTTTGTTAACCCGAATGATGCGGGTCAGATCAATGGGGGTGGCGGACAGGACGATATCGGCGTTGATGCGGTTAATGGTGGCTTCCAGGTCATGGATCATCTCATCGCCGTAGCCCATGGCCGGCAGAATCATGCTGAGGTGCGGATACTTTTTGAAGGTGGCATCAATTGATCCCACAGCATACGGCCGGGGATCCACAATCTCGCCGGCGCCAAAGCGGCGGGCGGCCACGTAACCGGCGCCGTACTGCATCTCACCGTGTGTGAGGGTGGGACCGTCTTCAATGACCAGCACGCGTTTTCCGCGGATGGCACTGGGGTCCTTGATGGTCAGCGGGGAAGCGGCTTCGATCACGGTAGCAGTGGGGTTGATGGAGTACAGGTTGGAGCGCACCTGGATGACCGCATCGGGATTGGCGGTATCCACCTTGTTGATGATAAATACATCGGCCATGCGGGCGGCTGCTTCACCAGGGTGATATTTCACCTCGTGGCCCGGACGGTGCGGATCGGCAACCACGATGGACAGATCGGCCTGGTAGAAGGAGATGTCATTGTTGCCGCCATCCCACAGGATAATATCCGCTTCTTGTTCGGCCTGGCGCAGGATGGCTTCGTAATCCACACCGGCATAAATAATCACGCCGTTGTCGATATGGGGTTCGTATTCTTCTCGTTCCTCGATGGTGCACTCATACTTGTCCAGATCGGCGTACTCGGCGTAGCGCTGAACGGCCTGTTTGGCCAGATCACCATAGGGCATGGGATGCCGGATGGCTGCCACGCGGAAGCCCATATCGATCAGGATCTTTGCCACGCGGCGCGAGGTCTGGCTCTTGCCGCAACCGGTACGCACAGCGCACACCGAGACAACTTGTTTGGTAGATTTGATGGCGGTATTGGCAGCGCCCATCAGCACAAAATCGGGGCCGGCTGCGATCACTTTGGAAGCCTTGTGCATCACCACTTCATGCGGTTGATCGCTGTAAGCGAACACAACCTGTTCAACGTTGTGCTTGCGGATCAGGTCAAGCAGTTCGCTTTCATCGTAGATCGGAATGCCTTCCGGGTACAGGTCGCCCGCCAATACAGCCGGATACAGACGACCTTCAATATCGGGTATCTGGGTGGCAGTGAAGGCAACCACCTCGTAGTTCTTATTGCCGCGAAAGAAGACATTGAAATTATGGAAATCTCGTCCTGCGGCGCCCATGATGAGGGTACGAATTGGGGACATAGCGGACACTCCTTGATAGTATTGGAAAAAGGGATTTTGGTGGAAGGCGAACCGGGTGTGGACCGAAAACGTTCATGACGGTATACCCATGAAGCAGAAACCACCGCGCACAGCGGTGCCTTAGTGATACCTTTCAACGGGTCATTCAAAACCGGTCGAAAAATGCGTTTCCGATGGGAAAAAGGGGAGCAGGATGAAAGACTTCAAGGCAGCATAAGGGAAGGTACACAGAGAACATTTCAGACGCAGGTTTTCCCGAAAAAACGGCTGCTTCTCCATCCAGAACCCTCCCAGGGGATTCCTGATGAGAAGATTATATCATAGCGCGATGCCCGGCGTATGCATGGCGAGCCAGACCAGGCGATGAATCACCCGGCCAGAAAACGGCACCTCATGAATGAGGTTTCCTGAAGCCGGATTTCATCCGGCGTTGGTCTGTAGCGCGGGGATTCATCCCCGTG
>DAISXR010000146.1:0-7368 GCA_036825755.1 Anaerolineaceae bacterium | reverse complement strand
CTGCGTTATAATCTTCTTTCGCCACCCCGGCAAAGTGCTGGGGAATTTATATGTACCCCCAACTTCCCCGTTACCGGGCGAAAAATGCGCGGATACTGGTGAAGTGAAGCTTGGAGGCTTAAATGAAGTATGCAATTTTTGAAAATGGCGGAAAGCAGTACAAGGCGGTAGAAGGAACCACCGTCCAGATCGATCAACTGCCCGCTAAAATCGGCGAGAAAGTATCGCTCGGTGCCGTTCTTCTGTACGTGGATGGTGACACCATCGAAGTGGGTACCCCCCTGGTATCCAAATGCTGTGTCAAAGCCACGGTGGTTGACCACGAAAAAGGTCCCAAAGTCGTCGTCTTCAAGTATCGCCCGAAGAAACGGTACCGTGTCAAAACTGGTCACCGCCAGAAATATACCCGGGTCGCGATCGATTCGATTGAAATGGAGTAGAAGAAATGGCACATAAAAAAGGCGGCGGGTCCAGCCGTAATGGACGAGACAGTAATTCACAACGCCTGGGCGTGAAAAAATTTGCCGGTGAGTTCGTCATTAGCGGTAACATCCTGGTTCGCCAGCGCGGTACCCGCATCAAACCCGGTTTGAATGTAAAAGTTGGACGCGATGACACACTGTTTGCAGTGGCCGATGGTCTGGTTGTGTTTGAACAGCTTCCCGAAGGCCGCAAACGTGTGAGCGTTATCCCTGAGGATGCAGCCTGATCGGCGGTCCGCGTTGATTTGGTTTGCATGAAAGGTTAAATCATGAAGAAAGATATCCATCCCAAATACTATCCGGAAGCCAAAGTGGTTTGCGCCTGCGGCAACACCTGGACAACCGGTTCAACCCAGCCCGAGATCCGCACCGAAGTTTGCTCGAATTGCCATCCCTTTTTCACCGGGCAGCAGCAGCGCCTGATCGACATCGAAGGCCAGGTAGATCGCTTCTACCGTAAACTGCAGGCACGTCAGGATTTCGTCAACGAGAAGAAATCCCGCGAGAATGCCCGCATTTCACCGGATCGCCCGCTGGAAGAGCTCAACCTCGGCAAACGCGCCGTGGAAGCCCTCAATAAAGCCGGCATCCATAACGCTGGTGATGTGCTCAAGAAGCTGGAAGAAGGCGAACAGGCTATGCTGGCCATCGAAGGTTTTGGCCGCAAATCGCTGATTGATATGAAGAAAACCATGCGCCAGTTGGGCTATCAGCTCCCGGCAGCAGCGGATGAAGTTGCCATCTAGTTGTTCTGTCCCATAACAAAAGGAACCTCCAGACAGTGTTCACATCTGGAGGTTTTTTTTGCCTGGTTACCATATATAATTAGAGCGACCCCTGCGCATGCGTCAGGGACGTAAATTCCTGAAATCGGTTGTAAAAGAAAAGATTCTGAAAGCAGCACAGTATGTTTATTGATGAAGCAGTCATTTTTGTTCGATCAGGTTCCGGCGGCGCCGGCATGGTGCATTTCCGCAAGGAGAAATATATCAACAAGGGCGGTCCTGACGGCGGCGACGGCGGCCGGGGCGGTGATGTGGTGCTGCAGGTCCGGTCGACGCTCAACACCCTGTCCACCTTCCGGCACAAAACCCGTTTCATCGCCGGTGACGGGGCGGGAGGCGCAAAACAGCGCATGACCGGCCGCTCGGCCGAGGAGTTGACCATTCTGGTGCCGCCCGGCACGCTGGTATACGATAACGATACCGGCGAACTGCTGGGCGACCTGGTGGATGACGAGCAGCGGCTGCTGGTGTGTACCGGCGGACGGGGCGGGCGCGGCAACGTGCACTACGCCACCTCGCGCAACCAGGCGCCGCGCATGGCCGAGAAGGGTGAACCCGGCGAAGAAAAGAACCTGCGCCTGGAGCTCAAGCTGATTGCGGATGTGGGGATTGTGGGTGTGCCCAATGCGGGCAAATCCAGCCTGCTGGCAGCGGTGACCAACGCCACCCCCAAAATTGCCGGATATCCGTTCACCACGCTGGAGCCCAATCTGGGCGTGCATGAATTCAATCTGGATGAGAGCCTGGTACTGGCGGATATTCCCGGGTTGATCGAAGGCGCGCACGAGGGCAAGGGGCTGGGGCAGGGTTTTCTGCGCCATATCCAGCGTACGCGCGTGCTCATTCATATGATTGACGGGCTTGCCGAAGACCCCCTGGCCGATTTTACGCAAACCAACAACGAACTGGCCCTGTTTGACCCCGATCTGATCAAAAAACCGCAGATTGTTGCCATCAACAAGGTGGACCAGCCGGAAGTGCAGGATAAACAAAAGAAGCTGGCCAAAACCCTGGAGAAAAAAGGTTATCCGGTCTTTGTGATTTCGGCATTGGCGCGTACCAATCTGGAGCCGCTGCTGTACAAGGCTCTTGAACTGGTGAAACTCACGCCCGAACCCGAACCTGTGGAAAGCATCCCAGTTTACAAGGCGGAGGAAGACCCCAACGCCTTCACCATTGAAACGGTGGAAGATGGCTTCCGCGTGCACAGCAAGGCTTTAATCCGGGCAGCCGAGATGACGTATTGGGAATATGAATCGTCGGTACGCCGCTTCCAGCATCTGATTGAACGGCTGGGGGTGGATGACGCCCTGCGGGAAGCCGGCGTTCAGGAAGGCGATACCGTTTTCATCGGTGATTTTGAACTGGAGTGGTCGGACTGAGATAACCATGCGGATCGGCATTTTTGGCGGCACCTTTGACCCTCCCCACCTGGGGCACCTCATCCTGGCCATGGAATGTCATTATCAACTGCAGCTTGACCGGCTGCTGTGGATGCCCACCCAGTCGCCGCCGCATAAGCAGGATCAGCAAATCATCTCCATTGCGGTGAGACTGCTACTTGTGCAGGCTGCTATCGCCGATAACCCGGATTTTGAGATCTCGCGCATCGAGATCGACCGGCCCGCTCCGCAATACGCGTATGAAACGGTGCAACTGCTGGCAGAGAAATACCCCGCGGATGAGATCTGTTATCTGATCGGCGGGGATTCACTCAACGATTTTCCCTCCTGGCGTTATCCGCAGATCATTGTGAATCTGTGCGGCTGCCTGGGTGTGATGCGCCGGCCGGGTCAACTGCATGACCTGGATCGACTGGAAAGCCGGCTGCCGGGTATCCGGCAGAAACTGCGTTTTGTGAGCACACCCATGCTGGAGATTTCATCTACCGTCATTCGGGCAAATATCCGGGAGGGAAAACCATACCGTTACTATGTGCCTGATAAGGTGTTTCAACTGATAGAGCAAAACGGATATTACCGGTGATGAACCCAACCTGCGCAAGCGGATAAATTTGTGATAAAAACGCCCTGGAGATGCGGTTCGACATCTTGAAAAAATCCGTTTTGAACAGATAATAATACTATCGGAGATTGATCCTCTCGAAACAGGACGGTTTCACAGAAATGTCCACGATGATAGGCATGGATGAACCTAAACTGGATTTTCCCAACCGCCGTGAGCATGTACGGGTTTATTACCCGCTCTCGTGCATGAAGAAATTCATGCCGGTGCTCATTCTGCACTCACGTTCATACCAGGTGATGGATATCAGCGAAAAGGGCTTGCGGTTTGCCAATCCCAATTCAAACCTGATCCCCAACAGCATGCTTTCAGTGGTATTGCAGTTCCCGGATGGGTCCACCGTCTCGGTGATGGGCAGGGTGGTGCGGCGGGCACCCAAGCAGATTGCCCTACGCCTGGAAAACGGCATTCCGTACACCCGTATCATGTCGGAACAATTCCGTCTCCGCAAGCTGGTGGTCGCAGGGGCCATCTCTTATAACGGCAGATAAACATCTCATTGGCGCGTTAACAGGTAAATAAAAAGACGGGGTTCTTGATAGGACCCCGTCATAATTGATATGTCGAAATTTCAGTCGACGTTCAGTTCCAGGCTGCCCACACTCAGGTTGGAGGTGATGGTGATGACCGGGCCGCTGCCAGACAGCGAATAGGTTTCACCGTCGCGGTCCCAGCCGTTGTTATCCACATCCACCAAAGTGCCGGTGTTGCGAAGCACGCAGGCGGTACCTTCGGGTACGATGATATTGATATCCCCCGCGCCGCCTTCAATCACCACATCCATATCCTCCTGCAAATCCCCCGAGAAATCCAGGGTAGCAGAGCCTGCTCCACCGGTGAATTTGAAGTGAGCCACATTCGCGTTGGCCAGACCGGTGATTTTCAGATCAGATGCGCCGGTGGTGTATGAAAACTCTTCCATGCGAACCGAATTGAGTGCGTTGAATTTCACATCCACGTCACTGGCGCCGTCCGTAACGACCAGTTTTGTGAGAGCAATTTCATCAAAATTGAACTCGCCTGAATAAGCGCCCGCGGCGATGGTCAGCTCCAGCGGCTGCGTGCCGATCTGCAAATTCCAATGATTGATCGTCTCGTTATTGGGGGTCAGATCGATGGTATCGATGATCTGGCGGATGGTAATGTTCTCACCTTCACGCAGAATCTCCGGCTCCCAATTCTCAATGTTGTACTCGATGGAACCCTTCACCAGGTTATCACCGCCGCTGCTCATATGGAGCTCGCCGGCGCCCATCTCCAGTTTGAGTGAGGAGCCCTCGTCAGAAACCCACTGTTCATCAATTTCAAAAGTCTTTGTTTCTCCCACACCGCCGCCGGATACATTGACAGGCAGGTTGATCGTGCAAGCCATACTGACCAGTGCCAGTACCGTAAGTAAAATCCAGATTTGTTTTTTCATCATAAACCTCATCGTTTTCATGTTTTTTAATATGCCTGCGCAGCAGTTTTATATCTCTTCAGACCGGTCGTCCGTTTCCGGGCGGGTTTCATCGGCAGGGGGTTCGTCGACAATGACATCATATTGATCCTGCGGGTGCACCTGCGACGTACCGGTTCGCAAAGAGGCATCATTCTCGGCGGTGTAGATGGTGGCGCCAAACCGGCTGATCAGCACCCCGCCAATACTCACCACCGAGATGATGAACGGGATGACCCATCCGATGCAGGGGATGATACCGGCCAGACTGGCTACCGAGGTGAGCACAAAGGTGCCGATGCCAGCGTTGACGGCGGGCGCCCAGTTGAGCTTGAGCGCTTTTTCAAGGCGCAGCCCGATTTCATACCCCAGGGCAATCCAACCGAACAGGATGCCGATCCCCAGCACTAACAGAGCAATGACGGCCACCGGGATCAATATGAGGGTGATGGTCAGCAACAGCAGGATGACCGGGGCTACCAGAAGGGTCAGCAGACCAAACCCGGATGACACCAGCGGCTGGCCGATGATCGTACGAGCCACGCGGTCGGTGGGTTTGGGTGCCAGCAGGACCACTACTGCCGCGAAGATCGACATAGCCAGGATTCTTATACCAGCCCACAGAAGTTTGATGATAAAGTCAGCCAGGGTTCTGGCCGGGGTCTGTGGGACGACATCCACGTTTGTTTCAGGGATGCTGTCAAATTGCACATCATCCAGGTTGAACACATTCTCGTTCACTTTGCCGGTGATCACGGCAAGAGGGGATGCAGTCAAACTGACCGATGTGACGTTGAGATCACCGTTCACTACCGCTTCGTCCAATATGGTGATGGTTCCGCCGATAGCGTTGACATCGCCGTTGATGGTTCCGCCGGCTTCCAGCGTGCCGCCTACCAGTACTACCTGACCGTTCACCGACGAACCCTGCTCCAGAATCGCGGTTCCCCCCATGACGACCAGGTTACCGTTAATGGATTCGCCATCTTCCAGGCGGTAACGGCCGCCCAGCACAAACTTGTCACCGGGGTCATCACCGGTTTGGGCTTTCACCTCTGACGGCATAGCAAATAATGCCAGCATCGTCAGAACCAGCAGCCCAACTGTCAGTATTCTTTGATACTTCATTCTTTTTTCAATCATCTTGATTTCACTCCTTTAAGGGTAAAGTGCCATACCGACAGGATCCAGATGATTCCCAGGATGCCAAATGACATGCTCAACAACACCCACACCGCGATGGGGAAGATGGGCGGGGTCACCTGCAGGAATGTAAAGAACCAGTCCTTCAGCTCCATCGCCCGGGTGTTGAATGTGTGCATCTGATTGGCTGCACCCACCAGAAGATCGGCCCACACACCGCTTATCAGGAATGTGGCTAACAACAAGATCAACGAAAGAACGGCTGCTGCTCCAATAAAGAGGAAGAACCGACGTATCTGCATGGTTTGTCTGATATGCTGTTCTTCCTGGCGTTCAAGCAGCGTTGCCTGCCAACGCTGCTTGAAACCCTCGGCAGGGCCCACCTGTCTGGCTGTGGCCAGCTTCACATGCACCGCTTGCATATTGCATTTGAGATGCCTGCACTGCGGACATGCTTCCAGATGCTCTTTAAGCTGATATTGTTGATCCGGTGGGAGCGGTTCACCTGCTATGATCCAGTTTTCATATGGCTGGTGAGACATCTTGTTCTCCTTTCGGCTCAGAGGAAGGCTGCGCGCCATCCCAATTTTGAGCCAGTAGTTTTCTCGCCCGGAAAAGCCGGCTTTTAACGGCGCTCTGTGTCATATGCAATGAATTGGCGATTTCTACTTCTGAAAATTCATACCAATATTTCAAAATGATCGCGGCACGATCCTGAGGGTTCAGGGTCTTCAAAAGTTTGTAGATTACCTGGTCATTCTCTGCCTGACGCACCTGGCCTTCCGGTCCCGGGTCATCATCCGGCAGCGCGCCGTCTGGCAGCAGTTCAATATCGGTGAATTGCATGCGGCGTTTGCGCTGCTGATCGATGCAGTAGTGAGCGGCGATGGACAGAAGCCACGTGATGAACGACCGCTGCGCATCATAACGATGAATGGCCTGATATGCGCGCCAGAAAGTCTCCTGGGCAGCATCTTCTGCTTCTTCAGCGTTACCCAGCATGCGGTAGCACAGGTTATAGACGGGTCGTTGATATGCCTCAACCAGGGCGGTGAAGGCTTCTTCACTCCCTTGCCTGACCTGGTCGATTACATTGGCCTCTACAAAGCTCACTTTTTTCTCCTGAGATCCCTTGCGTGCCGGATCATGTATATAACCATATACGGAATTATTCTGGAATGGTTGCAAAAAAGTTTCATTCACACAAGGAAATTTGTTGATACGATATTGTTACCAGCCTGATTCTAACCCCAAAAGCAGGAGAGCGGACCGATCAGCAGGCTTGTTACCACAAGGTGGTGATCGATGTCTAGCAGTAGGACTGGTGAGCAAATTTTCAGTCTGATACAATAGCGTTACCAAATTTCTACCTGAGGATATCCCATGCGCTTTAAGCAGATCACACTGGATGACCCGCCGGAACCGTTTGATGTGGTGATTGTCATTGATGTATGCCGGGCTTTCACCACGGCTGCCTATGCATTGGCTGGAGGCG
>DAISXR010000145.1:0-7389 GCA_036825755.1 Anaerolineaceae bacterium | reverse complement strand
AAAATGCATGGTGGTGTCGAACTCCAGCCGGCGATAAGGATCCCTCGCCAGCCGTCGCCACTCTTTGGCGACGGTTTCGCTGTAAAACTGACGGACATCGTTGGTCATTTCTCCTCCTTCGCGAGATCAAAAACCCCGGTCCTGTGTGTTTGGGGCCGGGGTTGGTGTTTCAGGTTGGGTGTTTGATTACCCTTTGAGAGTTCCTTCGATGACGGTTACGGCCTTCCCGCCTATGATCACCCGGTCTCCGGCGAGGCGCGGGTGCAACTCACCACCGCGGGCGGAAGCCTGGAAAGCGTTGAATTCAGTTTTACCCAGTTTGGCAGCCCAATACGGGGTGAGGGCGCAGTGCGCCGAACCGGTTACGGGGTCTTCCGGAATACCCACCTGCGGACCGAAGAAGCGTGAGATAAAGTCGAACTGCGGGTCGGCTGAACGGGCGGTCACAATCACGCCGCGTGATGAGACCTTCTCCAGACGGGTCATATCAGGTGCGAGGGCACGCAGGGCCGGGTCGCTTTCAATCTCCACCAGGTAATCGGTGCCGTCATGCCCCACAAACAAAGCCTTATCTACGCCCAGGGCATCCAGCATGAAAACCGGCGGCTCAGCCTGTTGAATGACTGCCCGCGGAAAATCCAGCTCGATCCAGCCGTTATTCAAATTCGCCTTCAGCAGCCCACTGCGCGAGTTGAAGTGCAGTTCCCGGTCTTTCGGTTCGCGGCCGGTTTCCCACAGGATATGCGCCGAAGCCAGAGTGGCATGCCCGCACAGATCTACCTCCACGCGCGGGGTGAACCAGCGCAGCCGGTAGGCGTCATCGGTTTCTTTGAGCAGGAAAGCGGTTTCGGAAAGGTTCATTTCCATAGCCACATTCTGCATCCAGGCATCGGGCTGCGGAGCAGACAGAATGCACACACCGGCCGGGTTGCCGCGGAACGGGGCAGTTGAAAAAGAATCAACCTGGTAAATGGGAGTATTCATGATGTTCTCCTGATGTTGAAATCAAGCAGGCAATATATTGTTAATTAATCCACAATTGTATACCTGTCTGTGGAAACCGGAGGGAAAAACGTGTGCCTATATTGTGATCTGGAGGGCCAGTTTTGTTTTGCGTGCCTCGTATATCCGCAAAAAGACCACTGCGCCGATGATCAACACCGTGCCGGCGATCTGCCAGCCGCCCAGCGTTTCGCCCAGGAAGAAAAAGGCGGTGATGGACGTAAAAACCGGCTCGGAGGTGAGAATTAAATTGGTCAGGTTGGGCGAGAGGTACATTAAGCTGATGTTACACAGTACAAAGCCCAGCACGGTGGGCCCAGCCGCCAGGATCAGCAATACACCCCATCCGGCTAAATCCATATGGGCCAGCAGACCGCTTGCCTGCTCAGCGGTGCCAGGCAGCAGGCCGCTGAACAGCAGATTGACAATCAGCAGCACCGCGGCGGCAAACCCGAACACATACGTCAACGATGTCCACGGGTTGATGCCGCGCTGCGCGGTTTTTCGCCCCAGCAAGGTGTACATGGCATACGTCACACCGGTGAACAGGCCGGCGATGATCCCCCCCAGGTTGGTATTCCAGGCATCTGCGTTGTAAGCCCCGGCAACCAGTACGCAACCTGCCAGGCAGACCACAATGGACCCGATCCGGACCGCATCCATACGCTCCTTGAGCAGCCAGACCGCCATAAAGGCGGAAAAGGCCGGCGAGCAGTAGGCCAGTACAGTAGCCACCGAGGCCCCGTTGAGCGCCACCGAAAGGGTCCAGAAGTAGTTGAAAAGGGCAAAATTCACCCCGAAAAAGGCCAGATAGGGCAGTTGTGAACGCGGTACCTTGAGCAGGGCAGGGCGAAAAATCCCCAGACCGATGGCAAGCGTCAGCATGGCAAACAGGTCGCGCCAGAAAGCCAGCACCACTGCCGGCAGTTGATACGTTTCGGTAAGATAACGAATAAAGACGGCTGTGCTCGAGAGCACCATGGCGCTCAGCAGAGCCGTGGTGTATCCGCGGGCCAGACCGGAGGCGGATTGAGAAGGTTGGGTCATGATGATATTGTAAATGAAGAAATGGATCAGCGCGTCACGTGGTTTTCTGACAAAAATAACATCCGATTAAGTGGAATGGTCACATTTCTGTATAATTGGCTCTATTCAAATTCAAGGAAAATGATAAATTAATCATACCATTTGAGGATGCGTGTTATGGAGATACCGCTCGATTTTCAAAGCGACACACCGCTGTACCTGCAAATCGCCGAATATATTCGCCAGGCCATTTATACCGGCGGATTGGGCCCGGATGTGCGTTTACCATCCAGCCGACAACTTGCGGCGGATCTGCATGTGAACCGTATCACCGTTGAGAATGCATACAGTGAGCTGGAAGCGGATGGATTAACCTACTCGCGTGTGGGCAGCGGCACTTATGTGCTGCCGGTTCAGCCGCTGACGCCTTTACCGACAGCGACTCCAGGCGCGCCCTGGCCGCTGTGGCAGCAGGCAGTCCAGTCACGCACCGAGGCATTTTCTGTCCCTGCGGTTGACGGTGTCTACCAATCGACCGGGCATTGCGCTCCCATTCTGTTCAACAAAGGCGTGGGCGATATGCGCCAGTACCCGGCGGATGAATTCCGCAAGGTGCTGCAAACGGTCATGCGCCGTGATGGCATGGATGCACTGGATTACGGCGATCTGTACGGTTATGCCCCCCTGCGCGAGACGATCAACCAGGTGCTGGCCACACAGGGGCTGCTCACCCGCCCGGATCACATTTTAATCACGGCCGGATCGCAGCAGGCTTTGGCCCTGGTGAGTCGTTTACTGCTCAGCCCGGGCGATGTGATCATCACGGAAAACCCTACCTACTCCGGCGCATTGGATCTGTTCAGGGCGCTCGGTTTGCAGATAATCGGCGTACCGGTTGACTCCAACGGCATGCAGGTGGATCGGCTGGAAAAACTGCTGCAGCAGTACCATCCGCGCATGATCTACACCATCCCCAACTTTCAGAACCCCACCGGCGTGTGCATGAGTCTGGCCCGCCGGCGCGAGTTAATCACCCTGGCCGACCGCTACAATGTGCCGGTGCTGGAAGATGATTACGTGGGCGACCTGCGTTATGAGGGCCGAATGCTGCCGGCTCTGAAGGCGCTTGATCCGGGCGGACGGGTGATTTATGTGAGCACCTTTTCCAAGATGGTCATGCCCGGTTTGCGGGTGGGGTTCCTCACCGCCGACGGACCTGTTCTGGAAAACCTGGCGCACTACAAACGGGTGACCGATCTGAGCACGTCCAGTCTGTTCCAGCGCGCTTTGGAGGCGTATGTGACGGTTGGCAGCTATCACGCCCATCTGCGCCGATCCATTCTGGTGTACCGCAAGCGACGTGATACTATGCTGGCCGCCATCAAACGGCACCTGCCTGCCGAGGTACAGGTGGATGCACCGGCCGGCGGGTTGTTTATCTGGCTGGGTCTACCCAAAGGGTATCAGGCCGATCGGTTGATCCAACCGGCCTGGGAGCAGGGCGTCACGTTTGCGCCGGGCAGCCGCTTTTTTGTGGAAACAGCCGAGGGGCAGGGCTGGATGCGGTTGAATTTTGTGGCTAATTCGGGTACGGAAATTGAAGAAGGAATCATCCGGCTGCGCAAGGCAATGCTGCGGGCCGGGAAACAAAATTAACCATTGAAAGGGATTGATCTGCCGGGAACCGGCCGTTAAGGGCTTTCCCCGGTCATACATCAGGAGGTAATCATGGAAAAGGTAGTATCAGATTTTGAGGTAAAAAAGGGCCTGGCTCAGATGTTAAAAGGCGGCGTGATCATGGATGTGGTCACCCCGGAACACGCGCGGATTGCTGAAGATGCCGGCGCGGCGGCTGTGATGGCGCTGGAACGCGTTCCGGCCGATATCCGCGCGCACGGCGGCGTAGCTCGCATGAGCGACCCCGATTTGATCGACAAAATTATCGAATCCGTCAGCATTCCAGTGATGGCCAAGTGCCGAATCGGGCATTTTGTGGAAGCGCAGATCCTGGAATCGCTTGGCGTCGATTACATCGACGAATCTGAGGTGCTCACCCCGGCTGATGAGGCTTATCACATCAACAAACACCAGTTCAAGGTGCCGTTTGTTTGCGGATGCCGAAACCTGGGCGAAGCACTGCGCCGCATCGGCGAGGGCGCTGCCATGATCCGCACCAAGGGCGAGGCCGGCACCGGCGATGTGGTGGAAGCTGTACGGCATGCCCGCTCGGTTTTGGGCGCCATTCGACAGATCCAGAACATGCCTGAAGAAGAAATGATGACCTACGCCAAAGAGCTCGGGGCACCGTATGATGTATTGATGGAAACACGCCGCCTGGGCCGTCTGCCTGTGGTCAACTTTGCGGCCGGCGGGGTTGCCACTCCCGCGGATGCTGCCCTGATGATGCAGTTGGGTGTGGATGGTGTGTTTGTGGGTTCTGGTATCTTCAAATCCGGTGACCCCGCCAAACGTGCCGCGGCCATTGTGAAAGCCGTCACGCACTACAACGATCCCAAGATTCTGGCGGAAGTCAGCCGCAATCTGGGCGAAGCCATGGTAGGCCGGCAGATTTCTTCTATTCCCTCGGAGGAACTGATTGCAACACGCGGCTGGTAGTTCAAAACGAATCGGCGTCCTCGCCTTGCAGGGCGCCTTTATCGAGCATGTCAAAATGCTGCGGGGTCTGGGCGCGGAAGCCGTGGAAGTGCGGCTTCCCCAGCACCTGGAGGGATTGGACGGGCTGATCCTGCCGGGTGGTGAATCCACCACCATCGGCAAATTGATGGTGGATTTTGGCCTACTTGAACCGCTACAGCGTTTTGGCCGTGACAAGGGCATGTGGGGCACCTGCGCCGGAGCCATTCTGCTATCACGCGATATCCATCGCAGCCAGCCGCTCCTGGGGCTGATGGATATTGTGGTGGAACGCAATGCTTTTGGCCGGCAGGTCGATAGCTTCAGCGCCGAGCTGGATATCCCGTGCCTGCTTGAGGTCAGTCAGGACCCTGCTCCATTTCATGCCGTGTTTATCCGCGCACCCTTGATCGAAAAGACTCTTGACGGTACACAGGTGCTTGCCAGATTGCAAGATGGTAAAATAATAGCAGCCCAACAAGGGCATTTTCTGGCGACATCGTTTCATCCCGAACTGACAGGGGATGACCGGTTTCACCGGTACTTTCTGGAGCGGGTGTTATAGAATTTCGTAGAGCCAACTGGCATGATCTGTTTACGCTTTTTCGAAATCGAAACAAGATAACCTGTTACGATAGTGCTCTGATTCTTACGCGTGGCAGCCCCCTGGGGCTGACCACGCTTCTTTCTCACCTGAACCTGCAAGAGGGGGTTATCACCGCGGCGGCCATTGCCGATCATGACCCCAGGCCGCTGATCGGGCAGATCCGCTGTGCGGAAGGTCGCCGGAATGCCCGATTGGCTTTTCTCTTCCCGGAAGACGCGTATGCATTTCCGGCAGTCAACCTGTTGCTGGACGGCCTAGCCGAGCATGCCGGGCTGGCCGGTTCGTACGGCCTGCTGGTTGAGGTGGATGAACTGTCTCCCATTTTTGAAACCCTGCGACGTTCCGGCTTCACGGTGTATGGCTGGCAGCGCATTTATCAACTTCCTTTTCACGGAAAGAATTCGTCGGGGGATGGCCAGGATTGGTGTTTTGCCACCCCGGAAGATGAGATCCCCATCCGACAACTAGCCCAATCGCTGGTGCCGCCGCTGGCCCAGGCCGCCGAGCCACTGCCGGCCGGCCGATTGTACGGGCTGGTGTACCGTGAAAACGGCCAGATGCTGGCATACATTGAAAGTGATTACGGCCCTGGCGGCGTGTATCTCAAACCGCTGATCCATCCCAACGTGCAAAATGCCCAGGCGCTGCTTCGAGGGCTGGAAAATTATCTGCTGCCGCTGATGGGCCGGCGGGTGTACATGACGGTGCGTTCTCACCAGGCCTGGTTGGAAACCCCACTGGTGGATATTGAAGCTCAGGCGGCTGATGCCCGCCAGGCTTTGATGGTGAAACACCTGGCTGCCATGCAGCGCAAACCGGTTTACAGCGTGGCGCGTTCGATGATGGAAGATAGCGGAGTGACCACCACCCCGCCGCCCAGTATGGGAAACACCCGTAATACGCTCGAGAATGACCTCAAAGGCGTCAACCATTCCTCACTCCCGCACGATATTTGATACAATCAGTTCTAAGCAACAATTGGATCGTAAACGGCTGGAATTTCCAGCCGATGCATGATTAACCATAAGACTGGATATGAACGAGAAAACAAAAACCGAAAGAAGAATCACAGACGATTTACCTGCTTTGTTGCAAGTGTTACCTCAGCAGATTGGCAAGGCCGTTATGGCTGAAGGCCGGACCGATGATCTGCTGGAGGTTGTGATGGATCTTGGCCGTGTACCGGTAGCCCGTTTCACCACCGGCGAAGTGGTGTTGAGCGAGCAGGAGATCACCCAGGAAGAAATCGATACCGTGGTGGCCAACATCGGTGATTTTGACGCGGATAACCGGGCAGGCATGGAACGCACGCTGCACCGTATTTCTGCCATCCGCAACCGTCGCGGAAATATCGTGGGTCTCACCTGCCGTGTGGGCCGGGCTGTGTACGGTACGATCGATATCATCAAAGATCTGGTGGAATCCGGACGCAGCATTCTCATTCTGGGCAAACCGGGTGTGGGAAAGACCACCATGCTGCGTGAAGCGGCTCGCATCCTGTCTGAAAAGAAGCGTGTGGTCATTGTAGATACCTCCAATGAAATTGGCGGTGATGGCGATGTGCCGCACCCGGCGGTGGGGAAAGCCCGCCGCATGCAGGTGGCTATGCCCACCCTACAGCACGAGGTGATGATTGAGGCAGTAGAAAACCATAACCCGGAAGTGATCGTCATCGACGAGATTGGCCGTGAACTGGAAGCTGTTGCGGCCCGCACCATCGCCGAGCGCGGTGTGCAACTGGTGGGTACCGCCCACGGGCGCACCATGGAGAACCTGTTGATCAACCCCACCCTGTCCGATCTGATCGGCGGGATTGAATCGGTCACGCTCTCCGATGAGGAAGCCCGGCGGCGCAGAACACAAAAAACCGTTCTGGAACGCCGTTCTCCGCCAACATTTGATGTGCTGGTGGAGATTCAGGAGCGCAATCACCTGGTTGTGCACCCGGATGTGGCTGAGGCGGTGGATAATCTGGTGCGCGGCATACCGCTGCGTCCCGAGATCCGCTATATGGATGAAAACGGGGAAACCCGTATCGAGAAGGCCCCGCAGGCGCCCAAAAATGCCGGGCAGACTTCACCCGATCAGGGCATGCGCCGCATGGGTGAGAGCCGTTACGG
>DAISXR010000144.1:0-7408 GCA_036825755.1 Anaerolineaceae bacterium | reverse complement strand
CTTGATAACCATTTTTCCTCACAATTGACTGACGCCAATGAAGCTGCGAAGTATTATCGACTTATTTCCAAATATTATGCCGTGCGTATTTTACATTAATCAATTTTTAAGAGAATACAAAAGCGTTTTATAGAAATAATCACAAGCCTCTTCTTCTGAATAAAAAAGCACCTCGCCCATCCTCTTTCCGCGCTCACTATGATAAACTTTCCAGAGACCGTAGGCCTCCTCCAAAGTGAACATATTATCCGGCAATCCGCCTTCCAGGGAGTATATTGTTTTGGGGATATTGAGTGATTCTATTTTGGCTTTCAGCTCTTTTTTATTCATTTGTGGATTGGCCTGTATATCAAATATTCGTCACCGATACGCCGTTGAGTAGACGCGCTGCACCATATGTGTTTGTTAAGGCGAAATATCTGCCGGGTCCAAGTAAGTTTCATCGATTTTAGTCAGCTTGGACATCTGGCGTCGCAGGTCACCATCTTGTCAACCACCGATGAGATTTTAGCCTCATTGCCATTATAGTGAAACCGTGCCAGCATTAATATCAGGATATGTCAACAAAAAATTACCAAATGTTCCATCGATGCTCATCTATAGTGAGTGATGCCACTTCAGGTCCTCGATAATCCTCTGGTTTTAGGGAGATATTAATACTTCCATTATTGGTGAACTCAATTCGTATGTACTCATTTTTTACCACTTTGGTATTCATAACCTGCATACCGATAAATGTGAGAATTCTGTTACAGAACTCATTGTTTCGTCTTTCATAAGTTGACCCATCTAAAATGACATAAGGGTCATTATAGATAGTAAGGCTCGGATAGGTGGATGAATTAGGCGGATCAAAAACGAATTGCATATAGTCTCGGATAAAAATCACCGTACTCAGTTCTAATCCACAGAGATCTTGAAGGATATCATTTTCTTCCATTGTCATTATCTACCTTTTCGGCCTTCTTATTCTGTTCCAGTGGGTGTAGTCATTATTGAAGGAAAAAACACATCGAAATCCAAAGGCAAACATTGATTCATATTTTTTGGATCGCTGTAAAGCAAATAAAAATCATCTACTGAAATGGAGGAACTCTCCTCGATTCGATAAAAGTTGACAGGGAAGTCTATGGGATAATGATGAGTGGTCTTATAGTAATTATCAAATGACAATGATGAATCCGGAAACCAGGATTCAATCCAAACCATTGGCCTTCTTTCTTCATCCTGGTCAATTTGATCCAGGCAGAATTGAATTCTGGATCGATCCAGCCAAAATCCTTCGCTTCCGAGCCACCCATCATAGTATGCAATCATTCCCCTGGAAGGATAGAAAAAGACTAACCTAAATGGCCATTTTCCTTCCTCGCCAATCGCATTATCTACCGAAATCCAGATTTCTTCGGGAATTTCATTTTGAACGAGGAACTCATCAACCGGATATGCTCCGCCCACTTGAATACTGGTGACAATATCCTGTTTTCCTTGAATATTGAAATGGATTGCTTCTCCGCCCTGTCCGCTTGTTAGAACATAGCGCTTTTCAGGAAAGTAATCGTCGTACTCTATTGATATACTGCGAAGGAATCCCTGGATATCCTTAACAACCGTTTCGCCTGGGATAATATTTAGCCAACAAGGTGGGCTGCAGATTTTATTCAAACTGCTTAAATCCTCGATATATCCTTCTCGTTCTTCAATGGAAACAGTCGGAAAAGGCGTTGAATTCGGTCTCTCGGTGAGAGTTTCGTATTGATCCTCAGTGCCTGAAAATATTGGTTTAGGCGTTACGATCGGTGTAGAAGTAATCTCAATATCTGGCTGAAAGTTTTGTTTTGTGCTTTCCACGACCCGGGTGTTATTCGGGTTCATTCCTTCTGTTTTCGACTGAAATAAATCCTTATAGCCGTTGTCATTGTGACAGCCAACAATCGAATTTAGAGTTAGGAAAAGGATAAATATTATCCCGATTACTTTTCCCGTTTTCATAGTTCGATCCGATAGAATGAAGAAGTCTTTCGTGACTGAATGAGTTTGACAAATTCCTTGAATATCTCAAAGTAATTATGGGGAATAACCTACACCCCATACTCGCTTCTCCCATCAATCTCCAGGAACAGGCGTGCGATGATAAAAGCATGCTGGCCTGTAACGGTCAGCTCAAACCCGTCAGCCGTGCGCTCCATTTTGGAGATCAGATGCTCGTGGCGGTCCACATGGCAGTCCGACGCGATATCGGTGAACTGTCGCAGCACCTGCTCCACCTGCGGATCCTGGCTGACCACCAGAATGGTATAGGAATTCGCGTCACCCCACACGTGGATATGCTCGTTGCGCAGCCGGTTGATGGCATCCCGGGCTGATTGCGAGGTGAGCCGGCATCCGGCCCGCTCCAGCAGCCGGTCCAGCGCGGTGCGGTCCGAACGGTTGAGCGGGTTCAGGCAGATGTGATCGATCAGTTCACTCAACAACGTGGCCGGCATCTGCTTGGGGCTGGTCTGGTAGACATCCTGCAAAAACAAACCCAGCTCATGCTGCAGCGCCAGCAGAGCGGTCACCTCGCGCTCCAGCACCAAGTAGCGCGCCTCGGCTGTCTCCACAAACGCCTGCTGATCCAGTTTTCCGTCTCTCCAGCCCTGTAAAAGGGTTTGAATATCAGCCAGCGAAAAACCAAGCTGCTGCGCGCGCTGGATCAGGCGCAATTCTTCCACCACTTTGGCATCATACTGCCGGTATCCGGATTCGCTGCGATCAGCCTCTGTGAGCAGGCCTTTCTCCTCGTAAAACCGGATGGCTGAGGTTCGCATACCAACCTGTTTTGCAATCTGTCCAATGGTCAGTTTTTGCATAAGGCACCCTCTCTCCCCATCCATTCAATTCTATCAATGAAACCTGAATTTTGCCGGGTTGGATGATGTATAATTTTTAAACATCCATTCAGGGGTTTTCATGAACATTCGGCGTGAACTTTTAACCTGGTCTGACGTAGATATTTTGATTGATCATCTGATGCCTCAGTTTGAGGTGGAATTCGACGGTATTGTCATGATCACACGCGGCGGCATCGTTCCGGCCGGTTTGCTGGCGGAATTCATGCATACGCAGTCTATATACACAGCTTCGGTCGATTTTCCGGCCGAGATTGAAACAGAACAGCAGCGCAATAAAGAAGGCAAGCTCCTGGCCTGGCCCAAATTCATCCAGTTCCCGGCCCCTGAAAAGGTGGTCGCGAAAAATATCCTGATTGTCGACGATGTGTGGGGATCGGGGCGTACCATCACCGCGGTGAAGAACCGCCTGGCTGCCGCGGCTGCCAAACCGTATACCTGTGTGCTGCATTACAACCCGTACCGCAGCCTGTTTGGCTCGGTGCGACCTGATTATTACGCAGCCATCACCGATGCGCATATTATCTATCCCTGGGAAGTGGAACGCGGCAAAGATCCGGCTCTGAATAACCTGGAACCCCCGTTGTAAACGAAAGGCTCAACTGCAGAGCCTTCAATCGCCAGTTAATTCACGCAGATAAGCGTCCACCATCATTTCAGACGAGAATTTTTCTTCGGCTTTCCGGCGGGCTGCCTCACGGAAGCGCGGCAGATCACTTAATACTTCCTGGGCAGCCTGCACCAGCCCGGTGATCACCGGCGCTTCCAGATTCCAGTAGTTGCTGCCGTACGGAGCCACCCGCCCGGCGTCGCCCTGCACCAGCTCGGGAAGTGACCCGGTGGCATATCCCACCACCGGCAGCCCGCAGGCCATCGCCTCGATGACCGAGTTGGGACAGGCCGCGTTCAGATCCGATGAAAACAGCAGGTGAGCGGAGCGATCCACTTCCGGGATGCGCTCACGCGGAACCACGCCCAGCCAGTCGATCGGCACGCCGCCTTTTTGATCCCACATTGATTTCAGGTTTTCGGGCACGTCACCGGCTACTGCCAGTTCCACTTTGCCGTTGTTCGCCTGCTGAAGCGCCCGCGTCAGATGCACAGCATTCTCCAAACCGCGCTCATACCCCCCGCCTACATGCGCTTCCACCAGCAGCAACCGGATGCGGTCTTCCGGCGGCCTGCCGGGCCCATCCGGTGAATACTGCGCCAGATCGACCCCATTATAAATAATCTGACTGCGTGAAGGGGTGGTGTGAAAAACAGTCTGCCACCAGCTTTTGGCAAACTCACTCTGGTAAACCACCCGGTCTGCCAGCCAGCGGCGGGTGTATGCCAGCAGTTTGTTGTTGTACTCGCAGCGGAGATAATATTTCCAATCCATGCGGGTTTTGCGGTGCATCCAGTTCATCCCGTTCAAACGCTGAACGATTCGCACACCGCGCCGTTTTGCCCGCCACAACAGATCCACACGGCTGATCCCTCCAATCACCAGCACCGATCTGCACTCCGGATCCAGCGGGGATGCAACGGTCTTGTAACCGCGTTCTGTCAATCCCTTCACCAGCCGGTATCTGAAAGAAACGGGGCCGCCGATGCCTTTCATGACCGGAAGGATGCAGATGCCGCTGCGTGATTCTACGGTTTGCGTGATGGGGCCTCCTCCGTCCGCGTTTCCTGCTGTTTGAGCAGGATTTTGACAATCCGTTCGGCGGCGTGACCGTCGCCAAAGGGGTTGATGTGTTGATACTCAAATGGCTGTTTGGCGCTGTTTTTAAGCAGGCGGTTCGCCTCGGTCAACATCCTATTCGGGTCGGTGCCCACCAGCTTCAAGATGCCTGCCTGTATTCCCTCGGGGCGTTCGGTCACCTCTCGCAAAACCAGAGTGGGGATCCCCAGCGCGGTGGCTTCTTCCTGCACCCCGCCCGAATCGGTAAGAATCAGGCTCGCGCTGCGCATCAGGTGAACCATGGGGAGATAATCCTGCGGTTGCAGCAGATGGATGTTATGGATCTTACCCAGTAGACGGTGTACCGGTTCCTGAACGTTAGGGTTCAGATGCACGGGGTAAACCATCTCAATACCCGGGTTCTCCTGCGCTATTTGTTTCAGCCCTTCGCAAATCTCTTCCAGCGGGCGGCCAAAATTCTCACGCCGGTGTGCGGTGACCAGCACCAGCTTTTTCCCGTTTTCACCGATATTCAGGTCTTCCAGCAGTTTGACGGTCGCGGGCGGCGGGGTATGCTGCATGATGGCATACAGGGCATCCACAATGGTGTTGCCGGTTACATGGATACGCCAATCTTCCACCCCTTCACCCAGCAGATTGGCCCGGTTGACCGAGGTAGGCGCGAAATGCAGATCGGCCACAATGCCGGCCACACGCCGGTTGATCTCCTCCGGGAATGGCTGCCATTTATCGCCGGTGCGTAAACCGGCCTCAACATGCCCCACCTTGATACGCCGGTAATAAGCCGCCAGGGCGGCGCACATCACCGTGGTGGTATCGCCCTGTACCAGAATCCAATCCGGGGCAATCTGCTCCAGCAACGGATCCAGCCTGGTAAAAATCTCGGCCGTCAGACCGGCCAGGCTCTGGTTGCTGCGCATCAAGTTCAGGTCATAATCCGGCTCAATTTTGAATAAATTGAGCACCTGGTCCAGCATCTCGCGGTGCTGGGCCGTCACGCACACCAGTGATTCCACCCCCTCCGTGACAGCCAGTTGCTTCACGATGGGAGCCATTTTGACAGCTTCAGGTCGTGTGCCAAAGATCGAAAGAATTCGCAAGGGTGCGGTCCTTTTGCTAAGATCTGGAATATTCTTTATTGAAAGGTTACACTCATCGTGCCAGGCTTTTGGAAGGCAGGCGGTTGACGCCCAGGCGGTGCAGTTCAAAGCCGCGGCCGGATAGATCCCGACTGGCAAACACGTTCACCGTGTCCACAATGATGTTCGCCCGGGTCATGCTGCGAAGTTGCTCCGGGTCCAGATCGCACAGTTCGCGATGCGCCACCAGTACCAGGAGCAGGTCAGCCTGTTCCACGGCATACGGCAAATCTTTGCACAGATCCACGCCTTCGATTTCAAGACCGTTCAGATACGGGTCAAAACCCGTCAAGAGTGCGCCTTCTTCCCGCAGCAGTTTCACCACTTCCACGGCCGGGCTTTCGCGAAAGTCATCCACATCCGGTTTGAAAGACAAACCCAGGGCAGCGATGTGTTTACCTTTTACGCTTCCGCCGGCGGCACGTTTGACCAGCTCCACCACAAAATGCGGCTGGTTGTCATTCACATGCCGGGCAGTGGAGATGAGCGGGGTCAAATCCGGCGCAGCTTCCACAAAAAACCACGGATCCACCGAGATGCAATGGCCGCCCACGCCTGGACCGGGTTTGAGGATCTTCACACGCGGATGCAGGTTGGCAATCTGGATGGCTTCCCACACATCCACGCCAAAGCGGTCCGCCAGACGGCTGAACTCGTTGGCAATGGCGATGTTGATATCACGCGAGGTGTTCTCCATCAATTTGACCATTTCGGCGGTGGTCGCCTCGGTGAGGATGATGTCACCCTGCACAAACAGGCCGTATAGTTCGCGGCCCAGTTCGGCGGAAATCGGGTCGATCCCGCCGATCACACGCGCGTTATGGATCAACTCCTCCAAGATCTTCCCGGGCAGCACCCGCTCGGGGCTGTAGGCCAGGTGAAAATCGGTTCCGGCTCGTAAACCAGATCGTTCCAGGATGGGGGCCACCAGATCGACGGTGGTACGCGGCGGTGAGGTGGATTCAAGGATCACCAGATTACCGTGGCGCAGGTGCGGGACGATGGATTCGGTCGCCGAAATCACGGCGCGCATATCGGCCTGTTTGTTATCCGGATAAAACGGGGTGGGGACGGCGATAATGAACGCATCAGCCGGCTCAGGGGCTGACTGTACCCTCAGGTTACCCGAGCGCAGCGCTTCCAGCACAACAGAACGAAGACCGGGTTCGTAGATGTGAACCTGCTCTCGGAGCAGGCACTCCACCACTTTAGGATTGGTATCCACGCCGGTGACTTGCAGACCATGTGTGGCAAAGGTGCTGGCAGTTGGCAGACCGATGTAACCCAATCCGAGTATGCAAAGCTTCTTGAATCCCACACACACCTCTGGTCACAAAAGAATACTTGATTATGCCATAAACGCAACCTTTTGGAAAGCAAGCTAAAGGTAAGAAAATGGTAACAGCCTTATGACTGATTGCTGTCAGGGCTATTGCTTCTAAAATCGCCCCATGATACACTTTTATAGATGCGAAGGAGGGCTTCAGGCAGGTTGGAGCAGAATGAGATATACTGAAGTTCCGTATTTATTTCCTTCCAAATCGAGAAACGCGTTATGGGGTTTATCAGGAAACCCATCCATCGTCATGTTTTATCATCGGCGCAAAATACGCACAGGATGACATCCAAATGAATGAAGAATTTGTTCAATTCCCGACCTCAAATGATGAAGGCAAGCAACCGGATGATGA
>DAISXR010000143.1:0-7451 GCA_036825755.1 Anaerolineaceae bacterium | reverse complement strand
GCCGCTGGAAAGCCTCGCCGTACCCGCCGCTGCCGCGGTAGTTGGGCTCCAGCACAAGCGCGCCTTTTTGCAGCCACTGCTCTATGGGATAAAATCCAAGTTCCGGCCCTTCCAGTTTGCCCATCAATGATATCCCGGTCGGCCCGCCGTGGATGACCACCAGCAGGGGGTATCTGCGCGCAGGGTCAAAATCAACCGGCTTGTGCAGCACTCCCTCAATTTGTGTGCCGTCCTGGCTGATCCAACGAAACACCTCTTTGCTGCCGAGTTGCCAGTTTTTGGTGAGATCATCGTATTGCGTCAGGCGGGTCACCGCGCCGGTTTCGGGGTCGATCTTCACCACCTCCACCATGTGATCATTTGACGCGGCTGCTGCGGCGATTTGCGTGAAATCTCTGGAAAAAGTGTATTCAAAAGAGATCCAGCCGTCCTGATCGGCCGGTGTGATCTGCCGTATTTCCAGGCTGGATGGATCAATACGGAACAGATGGATGCCGGTACGCTGCATGGCGGCAAAATAGATGCCCTGCGGCGCCCAAACAGAGGGCATGGGTTCTTCGTCAAACGCTTCGGTGATAATTCGCAGCCCGCTGCCATCCGCGTTGATGATCCCGATTTCGTTTTGCAGCACCTGGCCCGGCTCCGGAGTGACCACGTAAGCGATTTGCGCCCCATCCGGCGACCAGAGCGGTGAGGCGCCCCGGCCATCCACCAGTACCTTCAGATCGCGGGTGGGCAGATCAAACAGGTAAAGCGATGGGGTATTATAGTATTTCATATCCGGCGATGGATGCGTTTCCATCACGATTTTCTGCCCATCCGGCGACCACTGGAAACTATTGATGTGCAGCGGGATCTCGCCGGTCAGGCGTTCCACCTTTTTATTCTCCACTGTCAGCATCCACAGACCAGCGCGTTCATAGTCTTCGTCGTCCACCCGATACTCGCCGAACTTCTCCACACGTTTCTTTTTGGCGTCGGTTTCTTTGACCGTGTAGAGGAAGGCGATCTGCTTTCCATCCGGCGACCAGGCAAAGGACGTGATGGAGCCGTCCAGTGTGGTCAGTCGGCGGGCTTCGCCGCCAAACGGCGAAAAGAGATAGATCTGCGGGGCTTCGTCGCCCTCTCGTTTGGATAAAAAGGCAGCCTGCTGCCCGTCCGGGCTCCAGCGCGGCATCCAACTGCCGGTTTTGGTATAGGTGAGCTGACGCGGCTCGGTCAGACCTTCTCCGGCCAGCCAGAGCTGCGAGATGCGCTCGTTTTGTTCCCAATCGGCGCAGCTCAGCGAGTAAATCACGTGCCGGCCATCCGGTGAGATGCGTGCGTCATCTGCCTGGGGCAGGTTGATCATATCGTCGATCTGGGGCAGAAAGACCTCAGGGTTCGTTTCAGCAGAGTAATTTTTTGTTTGAGAAGCAGCGTGTGTCATGCCTGTGTCCTTTTGAGCGCGTCTTCCAAACCGGGTACGCCTTCGGCGCCGGCTGGAACCTGAATGGAAGAGCCGCTAAATGCGTCATTTATCGGTTCATACCGTCCGCCCAGGTGTTTGGCCAGAAAAGCCTCCGCCACTGCGGTGAAGGAGATGTTGTTCTCCGGGCGCGCAAACCCGTGGCCTTCATCCGAGTACAGCACATACGTGACCGGGATGTTTTTCTCCTGCATGGCGTTTACAATCTGGTCAGATTCAGCCTGGTTGACACGCGGGTCGTTGGCTCCCTGACCGATCAGCAGCGGCCGTTTGATCCGGTCGACATAGGTCAGCGGAGAGCGGCTCTTCAGCAGCGCTTTTCCTTCCTCGGTGCGATGATCACCCATGCGTTTGGCGAACATTTCAATCATGGGCATCCAGTAAGGCGGAACCGAGTTGATCAGTGTAAACAAATTGGATGGGCCGACGATATCCACCCCGCAGGCGAATACATCAGGGGTGAAGGTAAGCCCAACCAGCGTGGCGTATCCGCCGTAGCTGCCGCCCATGATGGCGATGCGGGTGGGATCGGCCATGCCTTCGCGGATGGCCCAGTTGACCGAGTCGAGCAGGTCGTGGTGCATCTTGCCCGCCCATTCCAGATTACCGGCGTTGAGGTGCTCTTTGCCAAAGCCGGTGGAGGCCCTGAAGTTCACACTCATCACCATATAGCCGCGGTTGGCCAGCATCTGATGATACGGGTGGTAGCCCCATTCGTCGCGGCCCCACGGCCCGCCGTGCACAAACAACACCATGGGCAGCGGGTGATCCGGTTTGTCAAAACCCTCGTACAGGTACGGCAGGGTATAGTAATTGACCAGTTTCAGGCCGTCGCGCGCGGTGATCACCGCCGGATGCATGCTGCTTAATTGGAGCCCTTCCAGCGCCTTTCGGTTGGTGAACAGATAACTGGCCTTGCGGGCAGCGCGGTCGTAGTAGTAGTAGGTCACCGGGGCGTTATCCAGTGTATACGCCACAATCCATTTGGAGAGGTCGCGCGTCCAACTCACCACTTCGCCGTCGCCGTGCGCCACGGTCTTTAAATAGGCCAGATCATCGGCCACGGCCGGATCCAATACCTGCCATTCTTTTTTCTCATAGTAAAAGGCCACTGCCAGCAGCTTCTTTTCATCCGGGTGGATCATCACATCGTTCAGATCCGAAAGTGGATGCTCGCTGATGAGCGTTTGGTTGCCGCTAGACAGATCGTACGTGAACAGGGCGGCCGTATTGCGTCCGCGGCTGTCGGTCATGTAAAGCGTTTGCCCGTTGCGATCAAACCCGATCGGGTTGGTGGACATGGTATCTTCCATGGGGATGTTGAAGAGCGGCTCCCAGCCACCATCTGTCTTTTTGTAGAAGTCACTGCCGCCGTTGGGGTTCATCATCATGGCCAGGCGCAGGTTGAAATCTTCATCGGGCATATAGCTGGCAAAACCCTGCGTGTTCTCTTCGAGGAGGGTACGTTCGGCGGTGTCGATGTGAATTCGGTACACGTCGTGAAGCTGCGGGTTACGGTCGTTGATACCGGCCAGGATTTCAGTTGGATATTTAGGGCTCACTTCCAGGATCTGTACCTGTACGCCTTCCAGCGGGGTGAGGTCTTTGATCTCACCGCTGTCCAGGTTGACGCCGTACAGACGCCAGTTTTCATCACCGGCTTTATCCTGCAAATACAAAATGTGCCGGTTGGTAAACGCCCAGAAGTACATCCGGATCCCCCGTACTGCATCACGGGTGACCGGTTTTGCCGCCTGAAGGTCATTCAGAGGGGCCACCCATACATTCAGCACCCCGTCCAATGGAGCCAGGTAGCTGATGCGGGTGCCATCCGGGCTGATGCGTACAGCGGCCCGGTCCGGGTTGTCAAACAGAACCTTTCGGGGAATCAGTGGAAAGTCGGGGTTTTGCATGGTCCTCTCCTATGGGGATTGTTCAATTGGTTGAGAAACGCCGCCGGTTTTATCACCCTGCCGGAAAGCGTTGGATTGAGTAAACGATATCAGCCTAAGGATATCACAAACCAGGCGGAATTGACCGGGTGCGTGGTGGGAGAGATCAGCGGGGTGAGTTTTCAGCCAGGATACGACGGGAAATCTGCCGGTCGATTTTTCCCATCGGCAAATCCGGCAGCTCTTCCGGCTTCACCCAGCGGATCTCGCTGGCGTGCAGCGGTTGGGGTTCACCCTGTTCGATCTGGCATTGAAAAGCGTGCAGTGTCACACTGAAATGCGTATAAGCGTGCTCGTATACGCCGAAAGGTTCGCCTACCTGTACCTGAATGCCCAGTTCTTCCATCAACTCGCGTTTCAGGCATTCGGGCAGCGTTTCACCGGGCTCGCATTTGCCGCCCGGGTATTCCCACATACCGCCCAGCAGACCTTTGGATGGACGACGCGCCAGGAAGATCGTCTCGCCGCGCCGGAGCACACCGGCCGTCACCACCAGGTGTGGGGTAGGTGCCCGTTTTTCCAGCACAGGGCGCTGATCCTGAATCCCCAGCCGGTTGGCCTCACACAGGTCATTGACCGGGCAAACCGGGCAGTTGGGGCTGCGCGGTGTGCAGATGGTGGCTCCCAGATCCATCACGGCCTGGTTGAACTCACTGGCCTGCCCGGATGGGATCAATTGCTCGGCCAGTTCCCAGAACAATGCCTCGGCAACTTTGGACCGCGCCGGCAGGCTGATATCAAAGATACGAGCCAGCACACGCCGTACGTTGCCATCCAGAACCGGCTCGTCTCTGCCGAAGGCAATCGAAGCGATAGCTCCGGCGGTATACCGGCCGATACCGGGTAGTTTTCGTAATTGATCTGTTTCTGAGGGGAACTGCCCGTTGTAATCACTCACCACCACACGGGCTGTTTGATGCAGATTACGCGCCCGGCTGTAATACCCCAGCCCTTCCCAGAGCTTGAGTACGTCCTGTTCAGAAGCGGCCGCCAGCGCCTGCACGGTGGGAAAATGCTCCATCCAACGCTGAAAATACGGAATCACCGTTTCCACGCGCGTTTGCTGAAGCATGATCTCGGAAATCCAGACCGCGTAAGCATCCGAACGTTCACGCCAGGGCAGGCTGCGTGCATGCCGGGCGTACCAGGTGGTCAGGCGCTCCGCAATCCCGTCAGGCATGGTGAACTCGTCTAAAATTGAAAACCGGTTCGGGCTTCTACAATCTTGACGGAATAGTTCTGGACAAAATCTCTTAGCTGGTTGTTGAGTGCGATCCAGGTATCTGACTGAAGAATCTCATTGGCTTCGGCCAGCGATGGAAGCATGGCCGCCACCAGGATCTGCGGATGCGGGCCGTATACGGTTGCCCAGGCGTCATTCAACTCAAACCCCATGCGTTGAATGCCCGGGATGAATTCGCGCACCACAAATTCGAAGTATTCCTGTTCCTGGTTGGGGGAGATATCCCAACTCATGATGAGTTTGACAGCCAAAATAATTTCCTTTAATTCTTGCAGTTCAAAATCACTACCCGGGTTTCCTCAGGCAAGCTGCTCTTGCCGGTGATTTTGAGTGAATCTTCGGTTTCAATGCTTGAGAGGCCCATTTCCTTGAGGAATTTGGAGAGCGGGTCCAGGTTAATTTTGGCACCCGGGATGGCGTAATGCATGGGGATGACGATATTCGGTTCGAGCAGGTTAATCACCTCGGCTGCCTTGGCGGCTGACATGGCATCCGAGCCGCCCACCGGCACCAGGGCAACATTCACAGGCCCTAAAGCTTCAACCTGCGCCTGAGAGGGTGTTTTCTTCATGGCGCCCAGGTGGGCCACCGTCATACCGTCGATATCGATCAGGCTCAGGATGTTGCGGACCTCAGGGTCGGCGCGCGTACCGCCGTTGGTTTCGATGGCTGTGATAAAGACACCGCCTACTTCGTACTCACCCGGGCCGGAAATAACGTAGGGGTCCGGTTTCACCGCGGCTACATAATTGTGCGCCGATAAATTTCTGCTGATCGTCACGATGTCCGCTTTCAGCTTAAGCGCATTCAAACCGGCTTCGCGATGATCAAACGGATCGGTGACCACGGAAGCCATCCCGCGCTCGACCAGCCGAAAACATGAGTAACCGTACCAGTTGATTTCCATTTTTTTATCCGTCCAGCCTCCATCAATGAAAGAATTATACTTGATATTCCGGCGCGGCTGTTCAGGGCAAAACACACATTGACGCACGTAAAACATCAGGGACGGCCGGATGAAACGCAGTTCTCTTAACCTTCCCTCATTTTCCTTGACTCTGCAACGAAGATTTGATAGACTCACACACCTGTCAGGAATAAGGCGAATTTACCTTGCCTTTAAAAAGGTGGTTTGGTATAATTTGCCCGCAAAGTTGGAACATTACCAATTTATTCGCCGACGTAGCTCAATCCGGCAGAGCAATCGCCTTGTAAGTGATCGGTTATGGGTTCAACTCCCATCGTCGGCTCAGTTGCAGGCTGGCTGGTGAAGTGGAAACACCAATTCACCCTCGAGCTCGTAACGGCGAGACAATAAGGGCAGTTACCCAAGTGGCCAAAGGGACCTGACTGTAAATCAGCTGGCAAAATGCCTTCGGAGGTTCGAATCCTTCACTGCCCACTGGATCGTATAGCCGGAATTACCGGAAACGAGAATGACCGGTTATTTGATCCTGTTTGCTCAACAGTACGCCCTCATAGCTCAGTTGGTAGAGCGCGTTCTTGGTAAGAACGAGGTCATGGGTCCGAATCCCATTGAGGGCTCAAGTTGGGAACGGACAGGAATACAATGTTTTTATTTAAGGAGAAGTAGCAGCATGGCGAAGCAGAAATTTGACAGAAGCAAGCCGCACATGAACATCGGAACGATGGGGCATATTGATCATGGCAAGACCACCCTGACAGCAGCGATTACGAAGTATTGCAGCTTTCTGGGGAACGCCAGCTATCGCGGCTATGACACGATTGACAATGCGCCGGAAGAGAAAGCGCGCGGGATCACGATCAACATTGCACATGTGGAGTATTCGACCGAGAACCGGCACTACGCGCATGTGGACATGCCGGGGCACCGTGACTACATCAAGAACATGATCACGGGTGCGGCGCAGGTCGATGGCGCCATTCTGGTGGTGGCCGCTCCCGATGGCCCGATGCCGCAGACCCGCGAGCATGTGTTGCTGGCGCGTCAGGTAGAGGTGCCGAATATCTGCGTGTACCTGAACAAAGTCGACCAGATGAACGATCCGGAACTGCTGGAACTGGTGGAGATGGAACTGCGCGAGATGCTGACCGAGTACAAATTCCCGGGCGATGAGATTCCGATCGTGCGCGGCAGTGCCCTGCAGGCATTGGAGAGCACCTCGACCGATCCGAACGCACCGGAATATGCCAGCATCAAAGAGCTGCTGGCGGTGGTGGACAGCTACTTCCCCGAGCCGGAACGGGCGATTGACAAACCGTTCATGATGCCGATTGAGGATGTGTTCTCGATCAAGGGTCGTGGCACGGTGGTGACGGGTCGTGTGGATCGTGGCAAGGTCAAGGTGGGTGATCCGGTTGAGATCGTGGGTCTGCGTGAGAAGAGCATGAGCTCGGTCTGCACGGGTGTGGAAATGTTCCACAAGCTGCTGGACGAGGGCATGGCCGGGGATAACCTGGGTATCTTGCTGCGCGGCATCACCCGTGACGATGTGGAACGCGGTATGGTGGTGGCCAAACCGGGCAGCATCACCCCGCACACCAAGTTCAAAGCGCAGGTGTACGTGCTGCGTCGTGATGAGGGCGGGCGGCACAAACCGTTCTTCAGTGGCTATCGGCCGCAGTTCTACATCCGCACCATGGATGTGACCGGGAACATCACCCTGCCCGAGGGCGTGGAGATGGTTATGCCGGGTGACAATGTGGTTATGGATGTGGAGTTGATCATCCCGGTGGCGTTGGAACAGGGTTCTCAGTTCGCTATCCGCGAGGGCGGCCTGACTGTGGGCGCCGGCGTGATTACAGA
>DAISXR010000142.1:0-7521 GCA_036825755.1 Anaerolineaceae bacterium | reverse complement strand
GCCATCCACAGCGCGCAGGATGTGTACGATAACGTGTATTACGAGATGATGGCGCTCACGCAGGAGCATCTGTGGACGCTGCTGCTGAACACCCGGAACCAGATCATTACGATCGAACGCCTGTATAAGGGCTCGCTCAATTCGTCCACCGTGCGTGTAGGCGAGGTGTTCAAGGCGGCCATTCAACGCAACGCGGCCAGTCTGATTGTGGTGCACAACCATCCCAGCGGCGATCCCACGCCCAGCCCGGAGGATCTGGCGCTCACCCGGGCGTTGGTGCAGGCTGGCAAGTTGCTCGACATACCGGTGCTGGATCATGTGGTGATTGGGGCAGGGCGGTTCAAATCTGCCATGAGTTCGGCGTTGAACAACGGTGACGGTTATTGACGATCAATCGAAAGGCAGTCCCTAAAGGACTGCCTTTTTCACGATGATTACTACTGATAATCAAATATGTTCTTATATGGTTCACTAACCGATCAGGGAGACCATACGGTTGATCAAGTCGATCAAAGGGGTCGGGAAAATCCCCATGATGACCAGCGCAATGGTGAGGACGGTTAAGACGACCATCGTGCCCGGTGAGACACGGCCCGATGATACCGATGTTTCATTCGGCTGCCGGAATAAAAGCATGACCACCCGCATATAGTAGAACAGTCCCAGAATGGTGCCGAGGATCAAAGCCGCCAGCAGCAGCCAGACTGAACCCTGAACACCGGCCGCGGCCAGGTACACCTTTCCGATCAGGCCGCCGGTTGGAGGCAAGCCTGTCAGCGATAACAAAGCCACCACAAACATCACCGCCAACCAGGGATTCCGGTGGAATAGCCCTCGATATGCGTCGATCCCATCCACGTCATTTTTCGGATCCGAAACGGATGTAACAATTCCAAAGGCCAGCAGGGTGGTGATGAAATACGCTACCCAGTAAAAACCGGTGGCAGAGGCGGACCAGGTCGCACCGGCCAGGAAGCCTACCATGAGGTATCCGAGATGCGCGATCGATGAATATGCCAGCAGGCTTTTGATGCTGTTCTGAACAATGGCCAAAATGTTTCCCAGCAGCATGGAAGCGATCGCGATCAGAACAAATTCGATCCAGAGTGCACTGCCCACCGGCAGTGAAACATAGGTGAACAAACGCAGCATCAACGCGAAGATGCCCGCTTTAGCCACTGTGGCGACGAAACCTGCCACTGGCGCGGGAGCTCCCCGATAGACGTCCGGCGTCCACATGTGGAATGGAACCAGCGCCAGCTCAAAGCTGATTCCGGCTATCAGCAAGCCGAAACCGATCTTGAGCAGTGTGCTATCAGTGGCGGATTGATTGGCTGGAAACGTGATCTCGCTGAACTGCATGCTGCCTACCTCGGCATAGATCAACGCCATGCCGAAGAGCAGGATGGCTGATGCCACCCCCACCAGGATCAGGTATTTAATGGCCGCCTCAATGCTTTTCCGTTCCAGCGGGTTATAGCCAATCAGCGCGAACAGCGACAGGCTCAGGATTCCGGCCCCCAGGAAAAACGAAATAAAATGATTGCTCATCACCAGTACGGCAGAGCCAAAGGTGGCAACCAGGACCAACAGAAAAAACTCACCTTTGTTGCCGGAAAACTTGCTGATATAGGCGTACGAAAGGGCGGTGGTGATCAATCCACCTGCCAGGATCAGGGCAATGTAAAAGGTGGCAAAGCCATCCATCATAAACAATAACGTTACAGGCTGCGGCAGATCCCGCGAGGCAAAAAACAACGCAATCAGGGACAGGAACTCACCTGTCAGCGTAATCCAGAAGGAAACCTGATGCCTGGGCCAGAAAGCGATACTCAGCAAGGCGATGACCATGGTGACCGCCAGTACCAGCAGGGGGAGAAGGTGAATGATGTCCTGAAGTGACATGGTTGTTATTTCCCTTCTTTCATTAACCGTTAAGGTCTTTGGCGGAATCAATATCCAGTGTGTTGAAGTGCTGGTACAGCCGCAGAAGCAGGATCAGTCCAACGCTCACTTCTGCGGCGGCCATCGTCAGGATAAATGCGAACATCACCTGCCCATCGGCCTGCATCCAACGTGAACCGGCTGCTACAAAAGCTAAACCGGCTGCGTTCAGCATGATCTCTATAGATAAGAGTGTGAAAAAGATGTTACGCCGCACCAGCAGCCCGATGATTCCCAAACTGAAGAGAATGGCGGCAAGGATCAAAACATAGTGCAGGGGAGTGGAAGCCATTTGTTTTCTCCTTTGGGTTATTTCAAATCCCGCCCGAGATGGAAGGCTCCAACCAGCCCCGCCAGGAGCAGGATGGAGGCCAGTTCGACCCCCAGCAGGTAGGGGCCAAACAGGGCGATTGAAAACTGCTGAGGGGCAATTTGAGACCCAAACGCGGCCTCGCTAGATCCTTTTGACATCACATAGATCAACTCGCCCAGTAACACCACCGTCAGGAGCACAATGCCGGGTAAGCCGCGTATGTCCAACCAGTTACGTTCCTGCATCACCGATTGCGGCCCCAGGTTGAGCGTCATAATCACAAACACAAACAGGACCATAATCGCGCCGGCATAAACGATCACCTCCAGGGCTGCGACGAACGGAGCTCCCAGCAAAAAAAAGATGAAGGCCACAGCCAGCAGAGAAACGATCATATAAAGCAACGCATGCACGGCATTCATCTGGGTGAGCACCAGTATTGTAGCGATGATCGCTACAGCTCCTGACAGAATAAATAACCAACTCATTGAAACTCCTTATGGGGTATTGCCTTTTTCACCAAATCATCTCCTATCCAGCGGTGGATTTCTGCTAATGCATCGCCACGGAGGCGGCCTGAAGCAAAGTAACCAATTTATCCACCGAGGGGGCCATCAGATCAAAAAACGGGCGGGGGTATAATCCGATCCAGAAGATGAGGATCACCAACGGAACCAGCGTGGCGATCTCGCGCCAGTTGACATCTTTCATGGCTTTGTTTTCATCCCGATCCAACGGGCCGAGAAATATTTTTTGAAACATGGTGAGTAAATAAATAGCTGCCAGGATGATACCGAGGGTTGCCAGACCGGCAAACCAGGGAGACCCAATGGCCTGGGAGCCGTACGCGCCCAGCAGGATGGCAAACTCACCGACGAATCCGTTCAACCCGGGCAGTCCCATCGAAGAAAGGGCCACAATCAATGCCAGGGTGCCATAAACCGGCATCACTTTCCACAGCCCGCCAAACGCGTCCATCTCGCGTGTGTGACGCCGCTCATAAATGATGCCCACAATCAGGAACAGGGCACCCGTACTCAGGCCGTGGTTGACCATTTGCAGGATCCCACCCTGGATACCCTGAGAGTTCAGCGCAAACAGGCCCAGCATCACAAAACCAAGGTGGCTGACCGATGAGTAGGCGACCAGTTTTTTGGCATCTTTTTGGGCGAAGGAGACTGCGGCCCCATAGATGATCCCGATGACTGCCAGCAATGCCATCCAGGGCGCTGCCTGAATGGCGGCCTGCGGGAACAGCGGCAGATTGAAGCGCAGGAAACCGTATGTGCCCATTTTTAGCATGACGCCTGCCAGGATCACCGAACCGGCAGTGGGGGCTTCCACGTGCGCGTCCGGCAGCCAGGAGTGCAGGGGCCACATGGGTACCTTGATGGCAAAAGCTACCGCAAAGCCCAGGAACAGCCACATCTGGATATTCCCGGGGATGTTTGCCTTCGCCAGAAGTTCCGGCATCGAGAATGTACCCTGGGTGATCCCAAGATATAGAATCGCCAGCAGCATCAACAGCGAGCCTGCTACCGTGTACAGGATAAACTTGAGCGCCGCGTACGTCCGGCGGGATCCGCCCCAGATGCCGATCAGCAGGTACATGGGGATCAGGCTGAATTCCCAGAAGATGTAGAACAGGAAGAGATCCTGTGCCAGAAAAACGCCCAGCATGCCCGTTTCCATCAACAAGAAGAACAGCATGAAATCCTTAACCCGCTCTTCTACCGCAGTCCAGGTTGATAGGATGGAGAGGGGTACAAGGAAGGTGGTCAACAATACCAGCAGGATGCTCAGACCGTCTACTCCCATGGCAAAGGTGATGTTCCAACCCGCCACCTGGATCCAGGAGAGATTAAAGCCAAGCTGTAAATCCGGGTTGGCGGAATCGAACTGGGTGAGCATCCAGATGGACAGGCCAAAGGTCAGGAGCGATGCAACCAGGGCGGTAACACGCAAGGCATTCTTTCGGTCAGACGGGATAAAAAGCAGGGCGAGCAATCCCACCAGCGGGAAGAAGGTCACCAGGATGAGAGGATTCAATAATAAGTTCATATGCCCCCACTATTTCAAAATCAGATAACCGAGCATGAGCACCACACCCGCCAGAACAACCAACGCATAACTGCGTACAAGTCCGTTCTGCGCCCGGCGCAACCCGGTAGCAATACCTTTGGTTAACCTGCCCAGTCCATCGCCGGCGGCGTCGATCATTCGCTGGTCGATGAAACCGGTCAGGAATGAACCTGAGATCCACCGGTAAGATCCAACGATGACCTTATCGTGGAACCAGTCATGCAGAAATCGACTGTCAATTGCCTCTGCCAGAAAACGCGCGAGGTTGTTGTAGCGGTCAACAATGAGCATCCTGTAAACGTCTTCCACCCAGTATTTATGTTCGAACACGGTCAAAACCGGCCCCAGCAGACGCTTCAGCGGATCAGGCTGGTTCTGCGCCAGAGGTTTGCGGCCGTAAATCACCCAGGAAAGTGATATCCCGAGCAGCGCCAGCAGCGTGGATATGCCTGCCACCAGAAAATTGAACGGATGTGCCTCAATTCCCGCTATGGTTTGACTCAACCAGTTGGTCAAGGGATGCAGGCCTGGCAGATTGAGCACGCCGCCGATGGTAGACAACACCGCCAGGAGGATCAATGGGATGGTGATGGTACCGGTGCTTTCTTTTGCATTTTCGGCAGCCGCGTGGCGCGGTTGGCCAAAAAAGACCATCCAGATCTGCCGCCCGATGTAGAAAGCAGTCACAAACGCTGCCAGCATCAGCACCAGGAAGATGGCGGGAGAATGCTGCAAAGCACCGGCCAGAATTTCATCCTTTGACCAGAAACCCGCCCAGGGAACGATCCCTGCCAGCGCCAGCGCACCGGCCAGAAACGTCCAGAACGTTTTCGGCATCCGCGTCCGCAATCCACCCATGTTGCGCATGTCGTTGGGATCAAAGTCCTCGTTGTGCGGGTCACCGTGTCCCGAGTGTGCGAGGGCGTGGTGTCCGCGTTCAATGCCGAGGATCACCGATCCGGCGGAAAGGAAGAGCAGGCCCTTGAAGAAGGCATGCATGATCAGATGAAACAGCCCTGCCACATAAGCGCCCATCCCCACCGCGGCGACCATGAACCCAAGCTGACTGATGGTTGAGTAGGCCAGAACCTTCTTGATATCAAACTGGCTGATCGCGATGGTCGCCGCGAACAGGGCGGTGATGGCGCCCACCCAGGCAACAGTAGATTGAGCCTGCGGGACGAGCGTGAATAACGGCGCCGAACGCGCCAGCAGGTAAACGCCAGCCGTGACCATGGTGGCCGCATGAATCAGCGCCGAGACCGGGGTTGGGCCGGCCATGGCATCCGGGAGCCACACGTACAGCGGTAGTTGCGCTGATTTACCGGTAACACCGATCAGCAGAAAGAGTGTAATGGCCAGTATGATGCCGGGAGCCACGCCCGCTACACCGGCAGCCCCGGCAAATACATCATCAAATGCCAGGCTTTTGAAGGCCCAGAAGGTGGTGAAAACGGCCAGAAGCATGCCGATATCGCCGATACGGTTGGTGACAAATGCCTTTTGCCCGGCCAACGCGTTGGCAATACCCGGGCGGCCGGACGGGTCCTTTTCATACCAGAAGCCGATCAACAGGTAGGAACACAAGCCCACCCCTTCCCAGCCGACGAACAGCATCAGGTAACTGTCGCTGCCCACCAGCACCATCATCAGCGCGATGAACAGGTTAAGGTAGACAAAGAAGCGGCTGAACCGGCCCGGATCATTCTTATACCGTACATCCTTATGCATGTACCCGATAGCGTAGATATGAATCAGCGTACCGACCCCGGAGACGACCAGCATCATGGTGACTGAGAGCGAATCAACGCGAAAGGCCCACGGGATGTTCAAATCACCGATGCGGATCCAATCCGCGAAGGGCACAATAACCGCCTGGCCCCCTCCAGCATTCAGAGCGTATGCGAGCAGCACCGAAACCACAAATGCCAGACCGGGCGCCGCGTTGGCGATTACCCCCACAGCCTTTTCGCCCATCCGCCGGCCAAAAGCAAGATTGATGAGCAACCCGGTGACCGGAAGCAGAACGATCAGCGGAACCAGATTGAATAACACGGTTGTATCATCCACAGGCTATCCTTTCAGACACTTCTAAACAATTCCATGGCCCCCTAAGGAAGCAGACTGCGCGGATCGACCGGAGGTTTTTCATTCATTGCTTCCCCTTTCCCTTTTTCGCCAATACTCACGCCGGCGACGCGGTAATAGTTGTAATCGGGATACTTTCCCTGCCCGCTGATCAACAGATCTTCTTTTTCATAAACCAAATTTTCGCGTTGATACTCGCCCATTTCAAAATCGGGGGTGAGCTGGATGGCATTGGTCGGGCAGGCCTCTTCACAGAACCCGCAATAGATACAGCGTGAGAAGTTGATCCGGAAGTATTCGGGATAACGCCGGCCGTTTTCGTCCTGGGTGGCCTGTAACGAAATGCAATCCGGCGGGCAGGCCACTGCGCACAGATAGCAGGCTACACAGCGCTCTGCTCCATCAGGATCGCGGGTGAGAACAATCCGCCCGCGCCAGCGTGGAGGTAAATACGGTTTTTCCTCGGGATACAGCACTGTCTCACGTTTGCGAAACATGTGCAGAAAAACAGCCCAGATGGTCTTCAATGCATTAATGATCATTCCGACTCCAATCAAAACCCGCCCAGGGCGAGTACAACCCCGCCTGTGACGACCAGATTTAGCAAGGATAAAGGCAGCATGGCTTTCCAGCCATACGCCATCAACTGGTCGAAACGCGGTCTGGGCAGGGCGGCGCGTACCAGAATAAAGAAGCCGATCACAACAAAGGTCTTCAGAATGAACCACACCAGCGGGGGCAAAACAGGTCCGAGCCAACCGCCAAAGAACAGTGCGACGATCATCGCGGAGATCAGCGTGACGCCCAGGTATTCACCCACAAAGAACATGCCGAATTTAATGCCGGAATATTCAGAATGAAAGCCGGCGACCAGTTCACTTTCTGCTTCCGGCAGATCAAATGGCAGCCGGTGGGTTTCAGCCAGTCCGGCAATGATGAAAACGATCAGCCCGAGGATTTGGGGGATGAAGAACCAGATCCGGTCCTGAGCCTGCACGATCTCGCGGATATCGAAGGATCCCGCCAGAGCGATTACCCCGGCCAGAGAAAGCCCCATGAAAAAAGGATCCAGCTTTGATTCTCGTAGAAGTGTG
>DAISXR010000141.1:6526-7726 GCA_036825755.1 Anaerolineaceae bacterium | reverse complement strand
CTGAAGATCCAGATGGCCCACCTCGGCTCCGGAGGTCTGGGTGACAGCATGATCAAGGTATTTGACACCTTTATCCAGCGCTACGAGACCAACCCGCTGCTCAACAAAAACAACTGTAAAATGGATCTGGCCGCGGTGATCTCAGATGGCAGCAAACCCCTCACAGCCCCCCTCAGCCTCGAGCAATGCCAGTACATCACCGACCAAATTCGCCGCTGGGGTGTGGAGCACATTCTCTTTGCCACAGATTGGCCTATCTTTGAACCGAATGAGTTCGAAAACAACATCCGAACCATGCTGAAGCTCACCGAAGAAGAGGTTAACACGCTTTTGAGCAATCGCTGGCTGTTTTAGCAGTAAGCCTGGTGTGGTTCGATCGATTTGGATATAACGGGTCATTTTTTCCGATCCTCTTTGGTCATCAACGCCTCTCCATGCAAAATGGAGAGGCGATTTTTATCCCAAATCCTGCCCCTTGAATCCATATCCACCTGTCATCAGGCGCTTCAGGTGACTGAACAGTGCCAGAATAGGCTGTCTATTACTCAAATATTCAGTGCAGGAGTGTCAGAATTTTTGAGAGAGCGATCAGGACAATGATCAACAAGAATGGGGTGGGATTCATTTTACCGGCTTTTCGGGGTGCGTTCATCCGGTCAACCTTGAGAGCGAGCAGTACTTCTTTATAAACCATTAAACCGAGTAATAGCGCGATACCGATGATCGCTAAGGAACCTGCGTGGCTGATGGTGGGGATGAATGAGGTATTTCCAATAAAACTCGTCTCGGGCATCCAAAACCTTTCCTGTAAAGAAGCGTTGATACGCTCTCCATGACAGGTCTTCCCCCATAGATTATGCTGCAACTGGTAATGAGATAATGTGAAATCCGGTCAAATGATAAAGCAGGATTGTGGCGAAACACAGAAAAGAGCCATAAAGAAGACCTTGCAAAAATGAAAGGGTAAGGAGGTATAAAAAATCCTCCCGGAACAAACCTGGGAGGACGCTATTCACTGTAGGGCGGGTGGGGGTCGAACCCACACGATGTCTCCATCGACGGATTTTAAGTCCGTTGCGTCTGCCGATTCCGCCACCGCCCCACGATACTCCTAATTGTACGCAAAGCACCAAATCAGTCAAGGAAATCTGCTTAAGCCGGATGATTCGCCTGTTGCGACACAAAAACCTGTACCGGACC
>DAISXR010000141.1:0-6426 GCA_036825755.1 Anaerolineaceae bacterium | reverse complement strand
TGGGCTTAACGGTGGATGAAATCACTGCACGGCTGGAAGATGGCGAGCGCATGTGGGAAATCGCCGATTCTCTCGGCTACACCTTTGATGATTTCCGTTCACTCATGTTGGAAGCTCGTGAGGATGCCATCGCCCAGGCGTTAGAAAGCGGCACCATCACCGAAGATCAGGCTGAGTGGATGCAGGAACGCGGCGCAGGTATGATGGGCCGTCAGGATGGCTCAGGCCGCGGCTCCGGTATGATGAGCGGATGGGGCCGCAATCAGAACGGTTCCACCGGATGCCCCTTTTACAACGGCGATTAGTCTAAGCAAAATGCTCAATCACGTATCAGCCTGCATGACTCCGGCTGGTTGATACAAACCAATCACCAGCCCCAAATTTGTGAAGACTCTCAAATTTGGGGCTGGTCCGTGCTTCTGATACAGGTACAATTACGCTATGAGCCAGATGGGTAAAAAGATTCTCGTCGTCGATGATGAACCTCAGATCGTGAAGGTGCTGAAGGCCTATCTGGAGAAATCCGGTTACCGTGTTTTGACGGCATATGAAGGTCAGGCCGCTCTATCCTTATTTTCAAAAGAAGAGCCCGACTTTGTGATTCTGGATCTTAACCTGCCCGGTATGGACGGGCTGGAAATCTGCAGAACCATCCGCAGGAAATCAGACGTGCCGATCCTCATGCTGACCGCGCGGGTGGAAGAAACCGACCGGTTGATCGGGTTGGAACTGGGCGCGGATGATTATGTGATCAAACCGTTCAGCCCGCGCGAGGTGGTGGCGCGCGTGAAGACCATCTTCCGCCGGACGGGTACACCGGAAGCAGCCCGGCCGGATGTGCTGGAAGCTGGCCCGTTACGGATGGATCTCGGACAGCATACTGTCTCCCTGGCAGATCGCCCAATCGACCTCACCCCGACCGAATTTGAGATTTTATACGCGCTGGCCAGTCAACCCAAACGGGTACTCACGCGTATGCAGATCATGGAACAGGCTCAGGGCGCTGCCTTTGAGGGATATGAACGCACCATCGACGCTCATATCAAGAATATCCGTCTGAAACTGGAACCGGATCCCCGTAACCCGGTTTATCTCCGCACCGTTTTTGGCATCGGCTACAAATTCGAACAGGACCCTGATGCGTAATCATTTGCTTTTGAAGTTATTGGGCGCGTTTTTATTGGTGACTCTCCTTGGCACCCTCCTGGTTTATGCCATCATCTCCTGGGCCACACGCAGTGAGTTCGACCTGTATACCACCCGCAGCAATCAGGCATGGGCTGAACAATTATCCGCGGATCTGGCTGATTACTATACCGCCAACCAATCCTGGGATGGGGTGGAAGCAGTTTTGCAGAGCGGTCTGGAGGCACAGCCTACTCCCGGCATGATGGGCAACGGCATGGGCCACGGTCACATGCAGGGCAGGCAGACCACCGCCGGGATGATGATGCAGATGGGCAGCCGTTTGATTCTGGCAGACGCAAATGGATTGGTGATCAACGACACCAGCGGTCAAAAAACCGGCAGCCGGCTTTCAGATCAGGATCTTTCCAACGGAATTGAAATCATTTCCGATGGGCAGCAGGTGGGTACGCTGATCGCGGTATCTGCCAACAGCTCCAACGCGCTTACCCTGGCGGGTCAGTTCATTCGCAACGTGAACCGGTCCATTCTCAGAGCGGCAGCCATTTCCGCAGCCGCCGCGCTGATCATCGGCGCGATTTTATTCGTCCAAATTACCTCGCCGGTGCGCAAGTTGCAAAAAGCAGCCAATTCCATCGCCGCCGGTGATTTTGAACAGCGCGTTGACGTCCATTCGCAGGATGAATTGGGGCAGTTGGGAAATTCCTTCAACCTGATGGCAAAAAATCTGGAAGACTCCATGCTGCAGCGGCGTATGATGGTAGCCGATGTGGCCCATGAGCTGCGCACCCCTCTGACGGCCATGCAGGGTACGCTGGAAGCCATAAAAGACGGCGTGCTGCCCATGGATGATGAACAGGTGAACGCGCTGTATTCAGAAACCATGCTCCTCAACCGTCTGGTAGGTGATTTAAAACTGCTCTCACTGGCTGATGCCGGGCAGCTTACCCTGGATAAAGCGTCAACGGATGTTGCCTATCTGATCCACCAGGTGGTGGACCGCGCCCGCACTCAGGCTGAACAGAAGAACGTACGGCTGGAAACCCACATCCAGCCGGATCTGCCTGAGGTCGAGCTCGATCCTGACCGCATCACCCAGGTAATGAACAATCTGATTGGAAATGCACTGCGTTATACCAACCCGGGAGGAGTGATCACCGTCTCGGCCGCGCTGGTTGGCGGACGGAGTCTGCGCGTATCTGTCAGCGATACTGGGATTGGCATACCGGCTGATCAACTCCCGTTCATATTTGATCGCTTTTACCGGGTGGATAAATCCCGCACACGGGTCAGCGGCGGTTCAGGCCTTGGCCTGGCTATTGTCAAACATTTGATCGAAATGCACGGTGGAACGATAAAAGCAGAAAGCCCGCTGGGTTCTGATCCAACAGGCCGCCTTTACGGCACAAGCATTTCGTTTGTAATACCGGCAGAAATTTAGTCATTCAGGCGAATAACGTCCCCGATTTACACGCGCTCAAATAGTTTTCGGATTCGAATATACGGGCTCAAAAACCGTGTCAGCGAGCTGGTACTTTTCCCCTGAATCGTCCCCTGGCGGATCACCGCGCGCAGCTCATCCGCGTTGTTGAAGGCCGGCAGGGTCATCACCCCGCAGCCAATCTCAGACGGCCAGTGCGCGTCAGACCCGGCCGTACCCGGCAGATCATATTGAGCTGCAAACTCTGCAGCCCGGTCGTTCATCTGGCGGGTGAAACAGTGCCCGTTGAACACTTCAACCGCGTCCACCAGAGGGGCCAGTTCCTCCATATCCGTCAGACTCCATCCGCTGCGGGTGGGGTCAAATGGGTGCGATACGCTGATAAAAGCCCCCTGTTGGCGCAGCCGGCTGATGGTTTCTAACGGGCTCAAAAAGGGAGGAATGTATTCTTTTACAAACAGACCCAGCAGCTCCCCCTTACTGGTCATCACTTCCTCGCCCACAATCACCAGCTCGGGTGCCAGGGCATAGGCTTCCAGTGCTCCATTGACCGCATTGTGATCGGTGACCGCCACGCGGTCCAAGCGTGCCCTGTGGGCAGCCCGGATCAGATCGCTTGGGGTGGTTAGACTGTCAGGTGAATAATGGGTATGATTGTGCAGATCAACCCGAATCATGTCGCTCAAAAGATTTCCCTCCAAACCATAAAATGCATTATACAGGAAATCCAATCTGAGCGAGGCAGCGGATAACAGGTAAAATGGTGGTTAGAGTTCCTCGTACAGACATTCAGAGAAAGAGATCCTGTGATGAAACAAAACCCCTCGTTTTTTCAGGTCGCTCCTCCGGTTGCCCATGCCCTCAAAACCGGAGTCCCGGTTGTCGCTCTGGAATCGACCGTGATCACCCACGGTCTTCCAAGGCCACAAAATCTGCAGCTTGCTCAGAGCATGGAGGCGGAGGTCACCAGTCTGAATGCTGTTCCGGCGACCGTGGCGTTGATGGGTGGAAAAATCAGGGTAGGTCTTGCAGCCGATGACATGCATCAGCTCGCCTCCGCCGAGGCGGTGCACAAAATCTCCACCCGTGATATCGCCGCAGCGCTGGTGCATGGCTGGAATGGCGGAACCACGGTGGCTGCTACCATGTTTTGCGCGCACCAGACCGGCATTAAAATCTTTGCCACCGGCGGGATCGGCGGGGTGCATCGTGGAAATGGCTTTGATGTCTCAGCCGATCTGACTGCCCTGGCGGAGATCCCCATTGTGGTAGTTTGTTCAGGCGCAAAAGCCATTTTGGATTTACCGGCCACCCGCGAAAAACTGGAAACCTGCGGGGTGCCGGTGGTGGGTTTTCAGACCGGGGATTTTCCAGCTTTTTATTCTTCCTCCAGCGGTCTACCGGTGGATTTTATTGCTGACCAGCCTGAAGATGCCGCCAGAATTGCATTAACCCACTGGCAGTTAGGTTTGAAGAGTGCCGTGCTGGTGGTCAACCCGCCGCCTGTTGAGGTGGCCCTCCCCCGCGAAGAGGTGGAAGAGAGCATACAGAAAGCCCTGCAAAACGCCGCCAGGGATGGCATTACTGGCTCAGCGACTACCCCTTATCTGCTGGGGCAGATGAAAGAGCTCACACACGGAAAAAGCCTGGAAACCAATCTGGCGCTGCTCAGAAGCAATGCGCGCCTGGCAGCCAGCATTGCCGCCTTCCTGTACACAGATCAACGCCTGGGTAAAGCCTAAACACAATTTTTAGCAATACTAATACGGCAGCGTCCGCGTGGGATAGGGTGTCGGCGTCTTCGAAGCCGTCGGCGTCTGAGTTTTTGTCGGCGTCTGAGTCTTGGTGGGTGTGCGTGTGGGGGTCAATGTACGCGTGAGTGTCAGTGTGCGAGTAGGCGTCAATGACCGGGTAGGCGTAATCGTCCGCGTAGGGGTCAGGCTGGGCGTTAAGGTAATCGTCGGTGTGGGTGTGATCGACGGCGTCAAGGTGATGGTGGGGCTGGAGGTGATGGTGCGCGTCACCGTCTGAGTCCAGGTGGGTGTACGGGTGATGGTGGGCGTGGGCGGCTCGCCAATCACCACAAAACGGTCTGAGGATAGCCAGGTGGTACCCACAAAAATCTGCACCTCATATTCGCCCGGTTTCCAGGCATCCGAAGGAGCGATACATTCCGAATATCCGTATCCGCCGGTGCTGCCGTCCCAGGGTTTGGTTTCGGAGCAGATGATGGCCCGGTCCGCCACGCGGTACCAGATCACCGACCATTGAGCGCCGGTCGTCATCTGGTCATATGAGAATGTGGCATACAACACAGTGATCGGGTTTTCAAATTCATAAAGCGGGTCAACCGGCTGGTAATCATCATCAATTTCACGAGCGAACTGGGGGTAACTGAAAACAGAATTTTCATTCGGTCCCACCTCACCGGTGAATTGGGCGTAGATCTGCGTGGGAATTTCCGGTGTATTGGAAATCACCGGTGTGGGTGTGATACTGGGCGTAGGCGTGATGGTGGGGGTCAATGTGATCGTCGGGGTCAGCGTGATCGTCGGGGTCAGTGTTACCGTGGGTGAAGGCGGAAATACCAGGTAAATGGCGGGTTCCGCGTAACGGTTGAAAAAAAACGCCAGGCCAGACAGAAACACAGCAATAAAGATCATCCGCCAGCCCTTGGCCATCAGATCCTGCCGTTTGCGGAAATACATCAACTTTCGCCCCTCGCGGATACTGCGGATTCCCAGGAAAAGGCCCAGGATGATCCCCAGAACGGAGAGGAAAAAAGCAACTTGTACAGCAGTCTGAATATCCAGGTTCATCGCGTTTGTTTGCGTTTCAATTCTTTGTAAAATGGTGTTGCGTTTCGCCATTATAGCATGCTCTTATCAGCTCAAAAGCAGGATGTCAGGATCAGCCAATTGAAGGTATCATTGGGCATCATCACATGCCAGACCCTGTATCCGGCAGAAGGATCATTCATGGAAGTCAACGAAACCTGGTGGAAAGAAGCCGTCATCTATCAAATCTATCCGCGCTCATTTTGTGACACGAATGCGGATGGGATTGGGGATCTGCCAGGTATCATTCAAAAACTGGATTACCTGGCTGATCTGGGGGTGGATGCACTGTGGCTTTCGCCCATTTACCCCAGCCCGGATGCCGATTTTGGTTATGACGTCAGTGACTATTATTCTGTCGATCCGAAATACGGCACCCTGGAGGACTTTGATACGCTGGTGGAGGAAGCCCACCGCCGCGATTTACGCATCATCATGGATATGGTGATGAACCATACCTCCGATCAACACCCCTGGTTTCTGCAATCTCGCAGCAGCCGTGACAACCCCTACCGCGACTGGTACATCTGGAAAGATACTGCTCCCAACGGCGGCCTGCCCAACAACTGGGCCTCGCAATTTGGCGGTTCCGCCTGGGAGTGGGACCCGCACACGGCACAGTATTACCTGCATCTGTTTGCCCGCCAGCAGCCCGATCTCAACTGGCGGAATCCTGAAGTGCAGCAGGAAATGTTCAAAATTTACCGCTTCTGGTGCGACCGGGGCGTGGATGGTTTCAGGTTGGATGTATTCAACGCGCTGTTCAAAGACGCTCGCTTTGCCAGCAATCCGCCCAAATTAGGTATCCGCCGGTTTGACCGGCAAAAGCATCTCTACGATATCAGCCGGCCTGAGATGTTGCCATTTCTGAAGGAACTGCGTGAGTTGCTGAATTCCTACCCCGGCCGTTATATGGTAGGAGAAGCTTTTCTGGAGACTCGCGGGGTAGCCAGTCAGTACGTGAGTGATCAGCATCTGCACGCGGCTTTTAATTTTGAACTG
>DAISXR010000140.1:0-7857 GCA_036825755.1 Anaerolineaceae bacterium | reverse complement strand
CCAGTGGACCTGGAGGGATTCGAACCCTCGACCTCATCAGTGCGATTGATGCGCGCTCCCAACTGCGCTACAGGCCCTTTTGGAGGGTGAGCAAGATTGTACCGCATGCAAGTGCGTCTGTCAAGAAAATGATGCGGGAACTTCTGCAATCCTCCTGACCATAAACGGAAGCAGCAAATAATTTTCTTTTGACTGGTGCGAGTTGGGAGGAATTTCAGGCATACCCGGGTTGTGGTTTTTTGTGAAATCACTACAATAATCCTGTCGGCTTCAATTCTTCATCCACAAGGGGAAAAATGATCCGTAAACGATTCGATCTGGTGGCCGGTCTTTTGATGGTGTTGATCAGTGCTCTGATATCGGGGTGCAGTTTCACAAATATCCTGAATGATCCAACTCCCACACCCACCCACACCATTACCGTAACTCCAACCGCCACTTTAACTCCCACGCCCTCCTCCACTCCATCTCCGCAACCCACCTCTACGGTCACACCCGTACCAATTCCGACCAATATCTCTATTGGCGAAACAGGCCTTTCACTGGGTTTTTTGAAACCCGTCGAAAACGCTGGGTTTGCAGTTCGTCAGGTGATTGGCTATGGAGCTGATGATCAAGTCGAAAAGGGAGTTGCGATGATTAGTTCAGACGGGCTAATTTTCGTTGGGTTCGAAGCCTTCGATTTTGATCCAAGTTATGATTCGATCGAAGAAATGAACGCAGCTTTTTTGGAAGGTTTTTCAAGTGAATTGGATTTTTCATTCGAAAGCAGTGAGCCTTATCCGATAATCATTGACGGTCAACAAGCGCTTGCCTATGATTTATCCAGTGATACTTATCGTCTGAAAGGACAATCCTTTGTTCTGAATACGGATAACGGTTTGTTTGTCTATGGCTTTGGATTCGGACTTTCTCCCACCTATTCCAGCACGTGGGACAAGGAAGGAAGAGCGGTCTTCACTGCTCTTCTGGACACATTCGAGTTGATTCCGGTTACCTCTGGTAAATGTAACATTTCCGCAGATCCAACCTATGGATATACAACAGATAATCCAGTCAAAATTTCCGGTAGCTCTACGAATAAATATATCCGTGAGACACGGTACCTGGCTCACCTACGGCAACCTTATGGGGAAAGTGTGACATACCAAAGATTGGGTTCAGTCGAGGTGATGGGAAACTTTCTGGATGAATTTGAAGTAACGCTGGGTGATCAAACTGTCAGGCTTTACTTTGATTACAACAGTTCAGGTGATCTTCTTGCACCGTTGGGCATGGATTGCTGGGGAGAAATCTCCGTGCAGGACTATGCCTGGTAAAGCCATTTGTAAACCACTGTGATTCACCAGGGCCAATATCAGACAATGCTTGACAAATGATACAAGCTGCAATACACTTTGTCTATCAAGTCGATTGAAATAATAGAGATATTATATGCAATTATCCAAACGCGGCGAATACGGTCTCAGAGCAATGATCCAACTGGCGCACCCTGCCTCAGATGGATCTTTACGCGTCATGCAAATCAACGAGATTGCCGCTCTGGAACAGATGCCGGTTAAATTCCTGGAGCAAATCCTGCTCACCCTCAAGAATTCAGGTTATTTACAGAGCAAACGCGGGGCAGCTGGAGGGTATTATCTCGCCAAACCGGCTGCTGAGATCATGCTGGGGCAAATCGTCCGCCTGCTGGATGGGCCGCTTGCCCCCATCCGCTGCGTCAGCCAACTGGCTTATGAGCCATGCGGCTGCCCGGATGAAAAGAGCTGTGGTCTGCGAATGGTGATGGGAGATGTGCGCAACGCCATCGCAAATATCCTGGATCATACCTCCCTGGCAGATGTATCAAAACGTGTTTTATCCACCAAAGAAGTGGTTTGATATTTTTTTTGATCAAATCTATACTAAATCAATAGACATAATTACTTTACTGCAACAGGAGTCGCCATGAAGAAAACCTCATCGAAAATCATCGCCGTTTTTTGCATCATCGCAGTTTTGCTGACCGCTTGCGGAACCAGCGCGCCAGCAACTGGCGCGCCAGTTGCTGGCGCACCGGAAAATGGCCAGACCACCGGAGACACCTCCAATGCCGCGGACACTGTCACCCAAAAAGGAACCATTGCCATCTCCGGTGCGTTTGCTTTATACCCCATGATGACACGCTGGGCTGAAGAGTATCAAAAGGTTTACCCGGATGTGCAGTTTGATGTTTCAGCCGGCGGCGCCGGGAAAGGCATGACCGACGCACTGTCCAATGCGGTAGAGATCGGCATGGTCTCGCGCGATATCACCCCTGAAGAGGAAACTCAGGGCGCATACTGGGTGCCGGTAGTGATCGATGCCGTCTTCCCAACCATCAATGCCGCCAATCCCGTACTGGATACATTGCTGGAGAAACCCATGACTCAGGAAGTATTCACCAAAATCTTTATTACCGGAGAGTACACCACCTGGGGTGATGTGGTGGGCGATCCCTCCATCACCGATGAAATTCACATCTACACCCGATCCGATTCCTGCGGAGCCGCGGAGACCTGGGCCAAATACCTGGGCGGTAAACAGGAAGATCTGCTCGGGATCGGGATCAACTCCGACCCGGCTCTGCTGGATGCCGTGATCAAAGACCCGCTTGGAATTGGTTACAACAACCTCAATTACGCTTTCGATATCACCACCGGCCAGACGGTAACCGGTTCGCTGGTTGCTCCGATTGATGTGAATGAAAACGGTCTGGCTGACGATGGTGAATTACTCTCCTCCACCACCGAGGCTGTCGCGGCTGTGGCAGAAGGCCGGTATCCTGCCCCGCCAGCCCGCAAACTCAATCTGGTCACCAAAGGAAAGCCGGAAGGGATTGTGCAATCCTTCATCGCCTGGATTCTGACAGATGGGCAGCAATTTGTGGGCGAGAGCGGCTATATCACCCTGACCGGTGATGATATTCAGGCTGCGTTGTCAAAGATTCAGTAATCACACCAAACATGAGCCACTTGTTGAAAAGGATTTTTCCTCGTCGATTTCACGACCGGTATGGTTCCCGAGCTCTGTTTGTTCTGACGCTCATCCCAATTGCGCTGGCGGTTGGAATCAGCGCGGTATTAATCATCCGATTCCTACCCATCCTGCGGGAAAACTCGCTCCTTGAGTTGTTAACCGGCACTGTGTGGAAGCCGTCAAAAGGCCTGTTTGGTTACCTGCCGTTTATCGCCGCCACACTGTGGGTGACGCTACTGGCCCTGCTGATTGCCCTGCCCCCCTGCCTGCTGACCGCCATCTACCTGTCCGAGTATGCCAGCCCTGCGCTGCGTTCGATCATGCGACCCATCCTCGATCTACTGGCTGCTATCCCTTCGGTCATCTACGGTGTGTGGGGCATGCTCATCGTCGTGCCGTGGGTGCAGAACAGCGTGCTGCCCTTCTCCAAAGCGCATCCCAATCTGCCGCTGCTGCAGACATTGAACCCCACCGGCTTCAGTCTGCTGGCCGGGTCGATTGTGCTGGCGTTGATGATCGTGCCGTTCATTATCGCCGTCACCTATGAGGTGATGAGTTCGGTTCCAGGCGGTATTCGCCAGGCTTCGCTGGCGGTGGGAGCCACCCGTCTGCAAACCACGTTGCGCGTCATCATCCCCGCTACCCTGCCGGGCATTCTGGCCAGTGTGGTGCTGGGTCTTTCACGCGCTCTGGGTGAAACCATGGCTGTGCTGATGGTGGTGGGCAATGTGGTGCAAATGCCGCAATCCATCCTGGATGCCGGATACCCCCTACCGGCGCTCATCGCCAACAATTACGGGGAAATCATGTCAATCCCCATGTATGAATCTGCCCTGATGGGCGCGGCCCTGATCCTGCTGGCGATGATCCTGGTATTGAACGTCATCTCCACGCTGGTTTTGCGCAAGCTGATGGGACGGGTCAGGAGGTCATGGTGAGAAACTGGCGCTTCAAAAAACGTCACGTGGCTGAAACTTTGGCAAAGGGATTGATGTTGCTTTCTTTCCTGCTGGTAGCCAGCAGTCTGGTCTCCATTTTATGGACCATTCTTTCCAAAGGTCTGCCTGCTCTCACGTGGGATATGATTACCCAGACACCCAAAGGCGGATACTACCTGGGCAAAGAAGGCGGCATCCTCAACGCCATCGTCGGATCACTGCTGCTGGCGCTGGGGGGTACAGTGATCGCCCTGTTGATCAGTCTGCCCATCTCCCTGTATCTTGAAACTTACATCCCTAAATCACGCTGGGCGCGCTTTGTGCGTCTGGTGATGGATGTTCTGTGGGGCATTCCATCCATCGTGTATGGGGCCATCGGTTTCACGCTCATGCTGCAAATCGGCATGCGAGCCTCGCTGCTGGGCGGCATCATCACCCTGGCGCTGCTGGAAATCCCCATCATGACGCGCGCCATCGATGAGGTGATCCGCCTGATGCCGGCTGATCTGACGCAGGCCTCGCTGGCAGTGGGCGCATCCCGCCTGGAGACTGCATTGCGGGTGGTCACCCGCCAGATGCTGCCCGGTATCGTCACTGCCGTGCTGCTGGCTCTGGGGCGGGGGATCGGCGATGCGGCCTCCGTATTGTTCACCGCCGGTTACACCGACCGTATCCCCACCTCGTTCAATAGCCCGGTGGCCTCTCTCCCGCTGGCCATTTTCTTCCAGCTCGGCACACCCTACCCCGAGGTTCAGCAGCGCGCCTATGCATCGGCGCTGATACTGACCCTCATCGTTTTAGCCATCAGCCTGGGTTCACGTGTTCTGTCTGCCCGGCTTGGAAAATTCATCAACAAGTAAGCGCAGGCAATCATGACTGACTATACGCATATCGAAACCCGCCACCTTAATGCATATTACGATCACAATCATCAGGCTTTGATGGATGTCAACTTGAAAATCCCCCGCCAGCAGATCACCGTCATCATGGGACCGTCCGGCTGTGGCAAGACAACCCTTTTGAAAACGTTCAACCGGTTTCTTGAATTAACCGACGGGACACGAATCAACGGGGAAGTGTTGATCGACGACCTGAATATCTACGATCCCAACATGGATGTGACCGAGATCCGCAAAAAAACTGGTCTGTTGGCGCAGCGGCCTTATATGCTGCCCATGTCGATCTATGAAAATGTGGCTTACGGCATGCGCATCCACGGCATGAACCACCGCAAAGAGTTGGATCAGGCAGTGCAGCATAACCTGGAAACCGCCGGCGTATGGGATGAAGTCAAAGATCGGCTGCATGCCCCCGCCACTGGCCTGTCCATCGGGCAGCAGCAGCGAGTTTGTCTGGCGCGCGGCCTGGCAGTAGAGCCTGAGATTTTACTGGGGGATGAGCCCACCTCCGCACTCGATCCCATCTCGGCGGCGCACATCGAGCAGCGCCTGCTGGATTTGAAGAAAATGTACACCACCATCGTGGTCACCCATACGCTGCGGCAGGCCAAACGGCTGGCGGATTACGTGATCTTCATGTACCTGGGTGAGGTGGTGGAAGCCGGCCCGGCTAAAGAGGTGTTTGAAAACCCGCAGCAGGAACGCACAAAAGGATATCTTTCAGGGCAGTTTTAACGTGGTTCACCCTCCCCACATAATCCCTCCGAAAAGGTCATAGTTTAGCGGAGGTCGGTTCTGTATGCCGGCGTTTTGATCCTGATTTTGATAGATCAGATAAGATTACCTGTTGCCCGGGATACTGTCTGCCAAATTCCGTGGAAATTCATCCATTTGGCAGGGTTTGCGGTCATTTATTGGTTATAATATCTCCTTTGAGAAGAAATCAAACTTATCGGAGATTGAATGCGTTTTTCTGCCCGCCTGAAACTTGCCCTTAAAATCCTGCTGCATGGTGAACCCGCAAAAGCGGCCAGAGAGATCTCCTCTATCAGCCCTGAAGAGTTAGCTGAAATTAAGCAATTCTTTCCACGTCCCAAGTTTTTCATTTTAGGTTTTGCCCGTTCCGGTACCACCATCCTGATGAAACTGATCAGTCTGCACCCGGATGTGCACTGCAACTACCAGGCGCATTTCTTTACCCGCCCGCCCACACTAAAAGCTCTGGTGGGTGATCCTGACGTCAGGCGCTGGCTGGCGAGGAAGAATAACCGCTGGAACCGGGGCGGTGACCTCAGCACCGTCTCCCTGCGCGCCGTGGCAGATTTCATTATGGAAAGAGACGCCTTGCAGGTGGGCAAACACATCGTGGGTGATAAAAGTCCCACCTCCAACACTCATGGTCAGGTGCTGCGCGATATGCATGCCCTCTATCCCGATGCAAAGATCATCTACATCGTCCGCGACGGCCGTGACGTGCTCACATCGGAACGCGTACGAAACTTCATCGAGGAAAACCAGTACCTGTTGAAGGAAGATCTGAAAATAATGAGCATGCTCAAATCAGACCCGGCCAGCTTCCTGAAAGGTGAGCAATCCATTTTTACCGAGCGGTTTATCCGGCGCATGACACAAAACTGGAATGACAACCTGACCGAGATTGACCAGGAAGCGAAACGGCTTTACCCCAACGCCTATTTTTCGCTGCGATATGAAGATCTGCTGACCGACCCGACCGGTACAATCCGTAAAATCTGGGCATTCCTGGGCGCCGAGGGCGGCGATGATTTGCAGGACGCTATTCTGGCTGAGATGAACCAGAACTATGATGAAGCCTGGCAGATCCACCGCAACGAGTCAATTGCCTCTTTTCTGCCCAAGGGGCAGGCCGGCAACTGGCGCGACCGGTTTACCATGCAGGATCGCCGGCTTTTTAAAGAGATCGCCGGCCCCAAATTGATCGAATGGGGCTACGAACCGGATGAAAACTGGTAGAAACCGGGGCTACTGTTTGGATTTTTGGACCAGAATTTCCTCAAAGAACGCCAATCGGCGTTCTTCTTTTATTTTCTGGTCGATCAGCGGCCGGACTGCCTCGCGGTCCACCCGTTTACCGCGCATGGCAAAGATGAACTCGCGGATGGCCTGGGCGTTCTCACGCACGTTGTCTTCGGTATTGGGCAGCTCCAGGATCCCCTCAATCCCCCGGCCGGATACATCGGTATCGTAATAACCCAGTATGGTGGGGATGCCCATGGCCAGCGATTCGCGCACCTTGAGCGCTGAGTTTTCTTCCAGCTCCTTGCGGTGCAATGCCAGCGTACCGGCGCATACATCCACGCCTGCCAGAAGACTGCGTACCTTTGAGTTTTCAACCATGCCGTAAAAAGTGACGTTGTCACAGTGTAAATCGTCAGAAATATCATCTTTCTTGAAACCGATCATATCCAAATGGATATCCGGATTGTCTATAATGAAATCAAGCAGCTTATCCTCTCCGTTCCACGGCAGTCCGGGCACGCCCACAAACGCGATGGTGGGGTTGGCATTGCCGGGCGCCGGCAGCGGATCGATGCTGTCAGGGTCAATTCCATTGGAAAGCACCAGCATGGGTTTTTGGAAGCGGGTGAATACACTGCGCCCTGCCAGTTCGCGGCTGATTAAGACCATACCGGATGACTGACCTAAAATGCGGTTTCTGAATAACCGGTTACCGGCATCATATGCCATTCCACGCTGCCGGTATTCAATCACATCATCCGTATTCACCTCCACCACCACCGGCGCGATGCGGTAAAGGCGGTCCAGCGGGATGGTGTAAAACCCGTAGCGTAAATAGATCAGATCCGGAGCAAACTCCGCAATTTCGTCGATCATACGGGCAAGCTGCCGGCTGCGCGAGACTTCGCGGGCAATGAAACGGGCTGGTTTCCAGCGCTGTAAGCTGCCAAACCGGAAGGTTCGTATATCCGGCAAGTTGATTTCATCGGGGGTGAGCAGAAACTGCTGCGCCTGGTGACCCATGT
>DAISXR010000139.1:0-7953 GCA_036825755.1 Anaerolineaceae bacterium | reverse complement strand
TCGGACAAGGGTATGCAATCACGCTTCCAGATATGGAATGATACAAAGACCGGCTCTCGGGCGGATTTCTCTGCGTCCGGCTGACGCCGCCCGCGCCGAAATGACATGGACAGGTGAGGAGCAACCTCATTTGCACATCCCAGCCAATTTTGTCATCCTGAGCCGGCGTCCACGCCGCAGCGAAGGATCGGATAAGGACGGGTCCTAACGTCTCCAAATACAGAAACGTCCGAATACCAGCCCCCGACGGTCCGCCGCACGCGGATTTCTCTGCGTCCGGCTGACGCCGTCCGCGTCGAAATGACATGGACAGGTGGGGAGCAACCTCGTTTGCGCATCCCAGGCAATTGTGTCATCCTGAGCCGGCGTCCGCGCCGCAGCGAAGGATCGGACAGGGGTATGCAGTAGCGGTTCCAGATATGGAAACGTTAAGGCCAATTTTCGGGCGGATTTCTCCCTTCGTTCGAAATGACAAACAGGGTACGCTGTATACCCGGATATTTGCTTATTACTTCAATACTTCAACCAGATCATACAGGCAGAATGTCAAGTTGACCCTACCCTCAAATTCTTTTACAATAGAGTGATGGAATTCCGGTTCGAGCATTACCGTTACGAGGATTATTTCCGTACCGACCACGATCCGCCGTTCACGGCGGTACATCGCTGACCTGTATCCTGCCCCAGGCCGCCAACCGGCTTGAACCATCGTTATAGATTCCATTACTTAACCTAATTCAGGAGAAAGTATGCCTGCTGCAATTTTTCCGTCAAAACGCGCCCCGGTTTACCAGAATGTTCCCGACGAACAGTGGAACGACTGGCGCTGGCAGATGCGCAACCGCCTTAACACGGTGGAAGAATTTGAAAAAGTGATCACTCTCACCGAGAGCGAGCGCAAAGCACTCAGTTCGGCCGATCTGTTCCGCGTGGAGATCACACCCTATTTCGTGTCGCTGATCGATCCCGACGACCCGAACGACCCCGTCCGCAAGCAGATCATTCCCACCGCCGGCGAGATCGACGCATTCACCGGTATGATGGAAGACTCACTGGCCGAAGACCGCCACTCGCCCGTGCCCGGGCTGGTGCACCGCTACCCCGACCGTGTGCTCATGCTGGTGACCACTCAGTGCGCCTCGTACTGCCGCTACTGCACCCGCTCGCGCATCGTGGGCGACCCCAGCGCCACCTTCTCAAAAGCGGACTATGACGCCCAGATCGATTACATCGCCCGCACCCCGCAGGTGCGTGATGTGCTGCTCTCTGGCGGCGATCCGCTTTCGCTGGCTCCCAAGGTGCTGGATGAGTTGCTGGCCCGCATCTACGCCATCCCGCACGTCGAGGTCATTCGCATTGGCAGCCGCATCCCGGTGTTTATGCCCCAGCGCGTCACCGATGAACTGTGCGAGACGCTGCAAAAGTATCACCCGTTGTATCTGAACATCCATGTCAACCATCCCAACGAGATCACCCGGGAATTGGCTGAAGCCACCGATAAACTCACCCGCGCCGGCATCCAGCTCGGCAACCAGTCCGTGCTGCTGGCCGGCATCAATGACTGCGTGCACATCCAGCGCAAACTGGTGCAGGATCTGGTGCGCATCCGCGTGCGCCCGTACTATCTGTACCAGTGTGATCTGGTGGAAGGCGCCGGTCATCTGCGCACCCCAGTGGCCAAAGGCATTGAAATCATCGAGGGTCTGCGCGGCCACACCTCCGGGTATGCTGTGCCTACCTACGTGGTCGATGCCCCGGGCGGCGGCGGCAAGATCCCGCTCATGCCCAATTATCTGGTGAGCTACTCCGATCACAAAGTGGTGGTGCGGAATTATGAAGGTTACATCACCACTTATGAAGAGCCGGTCAATTACAAGATCCACGACCCCAAAACCTGCAAATACTGCCAGGCCAAACGTGTGGAACCCGGCCAAACCGGCGTGCACGGCCTGTTGGATGGCGACGCCATGTTCATCAAACCCGATGGCTACGATGAACTGCACAACCGCGGCGGCGGAAAACACCGCCTGCGCGCCAACGAAGACAAATGGAAACCGCTCGGTATCGGGGACCAAAAAGAGGAATAAAGAAATTCGTGACGCCGGGCGAACAGTCCGGCGTCACCCCATGAAGGAGTTTATCATGCATTACCGCCGTTTAGGGCGCTCGGGTTTGAAAGTCAGTGAAATCTCGCTGGGCACATGGCTGACCATAGGCGAGCAGTTGGATGAAGCCAGTTCAAAACAGTTGATCCACGCTGCTTACGACCAGGGCATCAACTACTTTGACAGCGCCGATATCAACGGCGGGGGCGAAACCGAAGTGGTTCTCGGAAAATGCATCGCCGATTTGCCGCGCAGCGAGCTGGTGTTATCCAGCAAGGCGTTTTATCCCACCTCGGGCGGCCCCAACGGACGCGGACTTTCGCGCAAGCACATTACCGAGTCACTGCATGCCTCGCTCCGAAAAATGGGCACGGACTACCTGGATCTGTATTACTGCCAGCGTTACGATCCGGATACTCCAATTGAGGAAGTGGTGCGCACCATGGATATCCTCATCCGGCAGGGAAAAATCCTGTATTGGGGCACCTCCGAATGGGAGCCGTATCAGATCACACAGGCCATCGGCGTGGCGCGCGAAGCCGGCATGACACCCCCTACCATGGAGCAACCGCAGTACAACATGTTCACGCGCGAAAACGTGGAACTCAGACTGGCGCCGTTGTGCCACGAGGTGGGCCTGGGACTCACCGTGTGGGCTCCGCTTCAGTTTGGGATATTATCCGGCAAATACAATGAGGCCATCCCACCCGGCAGCCGGGCTGTGCGTGAGGGGAAAAACTGGATGCACAATCACCTGACGCCCGAAAAAATCGTCATGGTGCGCGAGATCACCGCGCTGGCCAGCCTGATGGGTTACACCACCGCGCAGCTCGCTATCGCCTGGTTACTGCGCCGCAAAGAGGTCAGCACCGTCATCACCGGCGCGACTCGGCCGGGACAGATCGACGAGAACCTGGTGGCAATGGAGCTGCACGAAAACCTGAGCGAGGAAACGCTGGATCAGATTGAGCAGATTCTGGGGAACACACCGGTGTAAGATGGCTTTTTCATTTATACAGATTACCGATCATCACCTGGGCCACTCCGCCGAGGATCGCCCGCACAACTATCCCACCACCCAGACCTTTCGCGCGGTGCTGGATGAAATTTCGGGCTCCGGCGAGCCATTTGATTTTCTGCTCTCCACCGGCGATCTGGTGAACACACCGGATGAAATATCGTATCGTTACTTTTTACAGCTCATCGGCGCTGAACCGGCTCAGAGCATTCCGGGGCCGCACTGTATGCACTACGGCAACCTGCAGGATTTTCCCATTTATCTGATGCCCGGCAACCACGATGACCGCGATCACTTTTTCCGAAGCCTGTATATTGGTGGAGGGTCCACACGTATGAACGCGGTGTTTACGCACAAAGGCGTGCGGTTTGTGATGATCGATTGGGGACCCGGCGTGCAGGCCGAGTTGAGTGAAGAGATGCTTGCTTTTCTAAAGCAAGCGCTGGATACCGATCAGCCGGCGGTGGTGATGATGCATCACAACGTGGTAAAACTTCACACGCCCCTGATGGATGACTTCATGGCGGCAAATGTGCAGCCGTTTTATGACGTGCTGCGCGGCAGGAACGTGCTGGCCGTGCTGTGCGGGCACCTGCATACCACCTATGAAAAACAACTGGAAGGGATTCCTGTACTGGGGCTGCGCTCAACCGCCTTTCAATTCAGGGTTGAGGAACGACTGGTGCCATCACTCCTGCCCATGCACTACCGCATCGTCACCATCGACGACCAGTTCAAGCTCACCAGCCGCGTGGTCGAGGTGCCGGTTCCGCCCGGTCTGAGCTTTGAAAAGCCGTCCCGCCCGGCGCCGTAACCCGGGCGCAAACACCCAAAACAATTCCCAAACCCGCCAGAAAGCCACGGCTGCCATGCCGTGCGCCAGCACCGCAAAGAAGGGTGGTGTCTGCCAGGTGTAATACGTCCAGCACTGGCGGGTGGTGCCCCACAGCTCCAAAAAATATCCCAGCCCACTGCCGGCCGTAAATACCAGCACTGCCGAGCGTTTATCTTTGGTGGTAAGGATCAGAAAAGCCACCAGGAACAGCGCCATCAGGGTGAGCGATTTATCCAGCGTGAAGCGCACAAAGAAAAACATCAATCCGTAGAAAGCTGGAAAAACCACCCAGTAAATCCATTGGAACAACCGCTCGGGCAGACGGCCGGTCCACAGCCGCAGCATGCGAAATAGCCGGTCAATCGACAGGCTGGCAATGGGCCAGGCGGGAATGATCCATAACGGCGGGCGTTCTGCGGTGTAATAGAACCACAGGTTGGTCTGGGTGCCCCAGCTTTCAATCACCAGGCCACCGCACATGCCGATGGCAAAAATTAACCAGTCACGCCGGAGATCGGCATTGGCCATGATGAGCAGCGTCATCAGCAGAAAATCCCAAATCAGCAGATAGTCGATCTGCATCCAGAATGGGTAATCCGGATTGTATGTGCTCAGATAAGCCGTCACCAACGGCCACCACACATACCCGATCAAGCCCAGAAGCGCCAGAAAAGCGCTCAGCATCCAGAAGCTGGTGCGCGTCCAGCGCAGCGATGCTCGCACCATTTTCCAAAAACCGGGCGCCGTTGGGAGATTTTTCTGTGGATCCATGCTGTTCCTGCGGGAGATAAAAGAAAAGGCAGCCGTAAAAGCTGCCTCTCTTGTGATTGCACTGATACCGATTATCCTACTACTGTTACTTCCTGGGCCTGCAGGCCTTTGGGGCCCTGTGCGACAGTGAATTCTACGCGTTGACCTTCCTCCAACGTTCGGTAACCGTCGGCGATGATTGCGCTAAAATGTACGAAGATGTCTCCTCCAGAGTCTCGCTCGATAAAACCGTAACCTTTGGAGCCATTGAACCATTTGACAGAGCCCTGTTCTTTTTCTGACATGATTTGGAATTCCTTTCCTGGGGATAAAACTGTAGTTATCCGTCTGCTCCAAGTAAAAGCAACTTCTTTTTCTTAAGAACATATGATAACGCGCTAGCGATTGTAGCATGATATTTTAAAAAATGTCAATATGTACCCGCAGTATGCCCGCTGGAATTTTTCATATACAATTAGCTGAGAGTTCGCACTTGCCGCTGGAAAGGGGTTCAAAACGCCATGACCAGTACAAAAGTCCAGTTTGAAGAAATGTTTCCATGGGAGTTTGCCCAGGCGATTGCCCGTTTTCCGGTGTGTTATATCCCATTGGGGGTGATTGAATGGCACGGCGAGCATAATGCCGTGGGCCTGGATGCCCTCAAGGCGCATGCCGAATGTATTCTTGCTGCCCAAAAATCAGGCGGTGTCGTTTTCCCGCCGCTGTACTGGTCTGCCGATACGCGCGAAGATCAGCCGGACGGTTCTTATCTGACCGGCGGAGTGGAACACGGCGAGCGCTACCACGTTCCCGGGAACATGTTTTGGATCCAGCCGCAAACCTACCGCCAGTTGATGCTGGATATCTACGAAGCTGCCCGCCGTCGGGGCTTTAAGGCCATTCTGGTGGTGGCAGGCCACTGGTCCACCACGGTCAGCTTGCCCATCCTGCGTGAAACGGGTCGGGAGTTTATTGCACAGCACCCGGAAATGCGTTGGGATATGCTCACCGACCAGGAAGCGGCCGCCTGCGCAGACTATCCGCATGAACATGCCGCCGGCGCGGAAACCTCCTTATTGATGGCCATCCGCCCCGATCTGGTGGATCTCTCCAAAACGCTGGAAACTGAAAGCTCTCTGCAATCTTTTTACGCCAATATGCCCCAGCACCTGGAACGCCGCCGGGTGACCCCGTACAAGTATATTGGGGTCCTTCGCGGGGTGGGCGATGAGATGAATGACACCTCCAATGACCCCGATCTGACTGCCAGCCCGGAACGCGGACGGCGGCTGCTGGAACGGGTGGCTGATCGGCTGGCGGAGCATGCCAGGGTTTTACTGGGTGTCCCTCCACTGTAATCCACACTGATCGTCATGATCATTCTGGGATTGGGTGTGTTCGATCTGTGAACGCACCGAAAGTGGCCATACGCTGGCTCTCCGCGCGGAATAGCTTACCCTCTGCGTCATTTCGAAGGGTCAGACAGCGTTTTTTGCTGCCTGACGCGGAGAAATTCGCTGGCGAAGGTCCGCCCGGGGTCGCGTGGTATCGGTTCCATATTATGGAGCCCTACGGAGATCGATTCTTGGGCGGATCTCTGCGTGATCACTTCGTGATCACTACGAGATGACAGGAAGGGGCTGTCTTCTGAAGTAAAAAGCGCTTATTTATTCAGGCGGTCCTGAAAACTCACGCAGGCTTGATGCGGTAACCCACCCCGGCGTCCGTCAGGATCAAATTGGGCTGCGAGGGGTCTTTTTCCACTTTGTGGCGTAAATTACTGATATTCACCCGCAGCAGGTGCGCCTCGCCTTCATAAGCTTCGCCCCATACCTCGCGCAGAAGCTGGCGATGGGTAATCACCTTCCCCTGGTGCTGTACCAGCACCCGCAGCAGGTCATACTCGGTAGGCGTCAGCGAAATTTCAACCCCATCCACATCCACCTGCCGCTTCGAAAAATCTATTTTCAGATTATCACGGGTGAAGACCGGTTCATTTTCGGGCAGGCTGAAATGACGCAGCGAGACTCTCAGACGCGCCAGCAGTTCCTGCATGCTGAACGGTTTGGTCAGATAATCATCCGCGCCGGCATCCAGGGCAGCCACCTTTTGCTGCTCCTGATCGCGCACCGAGAGGATGATGACCGGCGTTTTGCTCCACTCGCGCAGGCGTTTGAGCACTTCGAGCCCGTCCATATCCGGCAGGCCCAGATCCAGCAGGATGATATCCGGCCGAAAATCGGCGGCATCCGCCAGAGCTGAGCTTCCATTGATGGATTCCTGCACGATATACTTGTGCGCCGTCAGCGAAGTGTTCAGCATGCGCCGGATCTGGCGCTCATCGTCTACAATAAGGATACGCACCCCTTCTGCCATCAGCCCTCCCCCGGTTGTTGCAGCCCGTCTGCCTGCCAGTACGGCAGCAATATGTAGAAACTGGACCCGCCTTCCGGGCGGTTCTCGGCCCAGATACGGCCGTTATGGGCTTCCACAATCCCTTTGCAGATGGTCAGCCCCAGCCCGCTTCCGGTTACCCCATCGACCGATTTGATGCGGAAAAATTTGTCAAAAATCATATCCAATGACTCGGTCGGAATGCCAATACCCCGGTCGTGGATGGAGATCAGCACCCCGTCCGGGTTGCATTTCACCTCCACTTCAACCGGCGACCCATCCGGCGAGTACTTGGCGGCGTTATCCAGCAGATTGACCAGCACCTGCTCCATCAGCACAAAATCCAGTTTCAGATACGGCAGACCCGGCTCCAGTTGAACCGCTACAGGGTGGCCGTTCAGGCGGTTGCTCATGCGCTGCAAACTGGTGCCGATCAAATCCTGCAAATCAATCTCCTCCAGTTTCAGCCGCATCGCGCCGCCTTCCAGACGCGTCATATCCAAAATGTTACCCACCAACTGGTTCAGGCGGGTCACTTCTTCCAGACCGGTCTGGATTAACTCGATGCGCGCCTGCCTGTCGAGAGTGATGGATGGATTGGCGGTTTCACTCTCATTCAGGCTATCCAGCACCCCTGAAATGGCCGCCAGAGGGGTGCGCAGATCGTGCGAAATAGAGCGCAGCAAAGCGGTTTGCAGCTTTTCCGATGACTCCAGCACTTTGGCCTGGTTGGCTTTCTCGCCCAGGGTGGCGCGTTCGATGGCCAGTGCCGCCAGGTTGAAAAAGGCTTCCGATTGGCGGGAAAAGTCCATTTGCGGGACGCTTTCACCCGCGATTTGCGCAATCATAAT
>DAISXR010000138.1:5329-7960 GCA_036825755.1 Anaerolineaceae bacterium | reverse complement strand
GGCAGCCTGTACTTCCACATCGACTACCGCGAGGTGCATTACTGCAAGGTGCTGCTGGACCAGATTTTTGGGCGCGAGAGCTTCATCAACGAGATCATCTGGGCGTATGACTACGGTGGACGGCCCAAAACGCGCTGGCCGGCCAAGCATGACAACATCCTGTGGTACGCCAGAGACCCGCGCCAATACTGCTTCAATTATGACGATCTGGACCGCATCCCGTATATGAGCCCGGGGCTGGTGGGCCCTGAGAAGGCTGCGCGCGGTAAGACGCCCACCGATACCTGGTGGCATACCATTGTGGGCACCAACAGCCATGAGAAGACGGGTTATCCCACCCAGATACCACGCGGGGTGATCGACCGCATCATCAAGGCTTCCTCCAAACCGGGCGATACGGTGCTGGATTTTTTTGCCGGCAGCGGCACGGTGGGCGAGAGTTGCCTGGCGCACGGGCGCCGTTTCATCCTGGTGGATAACAATCCCCAGGCGCTGGAGGTGATGTACAGGCGCTTCAGCGGCTGCCAGGAGATCGAGTGGATTGGGTGGGAAGGGGAAACAGCCGAATGAAGAATGTGCTGGTCACAGGCGGAGCCGGATTTATCGGCTCCAATTTTATTCACCACCTGCTGGCCCGCACGCCTGTTCAGCGAGTTGTCAACCTGGATGCGCTCACCTACGCCGGCACACCGGCTAACCTTGCGGAAGTGCAGAACGACACGCGCTACCGCTTCGTGCACGCGGATATCTGTGACGGCGAAAAAGTGCAGGCTCTGCTGCGGGAAGAACACGTCGATACGATTGTCCATTTTGCGGCGGACACGCATGTAGACCGCTCCATCCGCGATCCTGAAACGTTTTACCAGACCAATGTACTGGGAACGCTGCGCCTGCTGGAGGCCGCCAGGGCCGTCTGGGCCGGCGACTATACGGGAAAACGCTTTCATCACATTTCCACCGACGAGGTGTATGGCACGCTTGAACCTGGCGATCCGCCGTTTTCGGAGAGCACACCCTACATTCCGCGCTCGCCGTACGCCGCCTCCAAGGCTGCTGCCGATCACCTGGTACGGTCTTTCTTTCACACCTACGGGCTGCCGGTCACGCTCTCGAACTGCTCCAATAACTATGGGCCGCGCCAGTACCCGGAGAAATTCATCCCGCTGGTGATCCAACGCTGCCTGAGGGGCGAGCGCATCCCCATCTACGGCGACGGCCGGCAGATCCGCGACTGGATCTATGTGGAAGATCACTGCTGCGGGATCCTGCGCATTTTGCAGGACGGACGGCCCGGCGAGACGTATCACCTGGGCGGCGGGAACCAGCCCACCAACCTGGAGATCGCCAACCTGATCTGCGACCTGATGGATCGCAAACGCCCGCAATCCGCGCAGGTGCCGCACCGCAGGCTGCTGCAGTTCATCACTGACCGGCCCGGCCATGACCGGCGCTATGCCATGGACTGCACGAAAATCGAACGCGAGCTGGGCTGGACCCCGCAAATCCACCTGATAGAGGGGCTGGAACAGACGGTGGACTGGTATCTGGATCACCCGGAGTGGCTGGAAGCGGTGACCCGGGCTGAACCGTACCGGGCGTGGATGCGCGAGCAATACCAGGGGGAGGCGTAAGCGTATGAAAGGCATCATTCTGGCCGCCGGACGGGGCACGCGGCTGTACCCCATCACCCAGGCGGTGTGCAAACAGCTTTTACCCGTGTACAACAAACCCATGGTGTACTACCCGCTTTCCATGCTGATGCTGGCGGGCATCACCGAGGTGCTGGTGATCGTCAACCCTGAGGATCGGGCGGCTTTCACCCGCCTGCTGGGCGACGGCTGCCAGTGGGGTTTACGGATTCAGTATGCCGAGCAGCCCAAACCCAACGGTCTGGTGGACGCTTTTCTGATCGGCGAGCAGTTCATAGGAGACCAGCCGGTCAGCCTGATTCTGGGAGACAACATCTTTTACGGCACCGCCCTGCGCACACTGCTCAAGGAAGCGGCCGGTCATCAGCATGGCGCGTTGATCTTCGCCTACCGGGTGAGCAACCCGCAGGACTACGGCGTGGTGGAATTGGACGCGGACGGGCGGGTGCTGGGCATCGAGGAGAAACCGATTAATCCGCGCAGCAGTTACGCCGTGCCGGGTCTGTACTTTTATGACAACCGGGTGGTGGAGTACGCCCGCTCGCTGCGCCCATCGCCGCGCGGCGAAATGGAGATAACCGATCTGAACAACCTGTATTTGCAGGAAGGCGCGCTGAAGGCAATCAACCTGGGGCGCGGGGTGGCCTGGCTGGATGCCGGTACGCATGATTCGCTGCTGCGAGCGGCCCAGTTTATCGCCACGGTGGAAGAGCGGCAGGGGCTGCTCATCTCCAGCCCGGACGAAATTGCTTTCATCCAGGGCTGGATCAGCGAAGCGCAGCTCAGAGCCAACATCGAGGCCCAGTGCCCGAGCGAATACAGTTCAAAACTGATCCAGTTTTTGCATTCATACGGATTGGAGAAATAATATGAAATATCCCGCGGTGGGCGTGGCTCTGATGGTGCACAAGGGAGAACAGGTGCTGCTGGTCAAGCGTATCAACTCGCACGGCGCGGGGACGTGGTCCACACCGGGCGGGCA
>DAISXR010000138.1:0-5229 GCA_036825755.1 Anaerolineaceae bacterium | reverse complement strand
CCGCTGTTTCTGCCGCTGGCGAACCTGTTAAGCGGGCAAAACCGTTATCCGTAAACCTCGCTCGACATCCGCCCAGACCGCACTCTGCCCCCAAACTTCTTGTTGTTTTACTCAACCATCGCGGAACGGCGTTCCTTCCGGTAGATCAACCATCCCAGCACAAGGCAGGCTCCCACCAGTACCAGCGTGGCGATCAGACCGCCTTCCGGGCCGAACGGTCCGCCGGTGAGCCAATCCGGCCCGTTCTCGATCATTTTCCACACAGACGGGCTTTGAAAGATATTCCCGCTGACCGGAAACCCGTACACGCTGCCCTGGATCCAGTTCCAGGCGCTGTGCAGGCCGAACGCGCCCCAGATACTGCCTTCCCACAACACCAGCAGCGCGAACATCAGACCGGCCAGCGCGATATTAAGCGTGGAAAGAAGTGATACGCCCGGGTTGAGCAGATGCAGCACGGCGAACAGCAGCGATGAAATGAGCAGCCCCAGCGCCACCGAGCGTTTTGCGCCGATCACCGGCAGGAGCCAGCCGCGCATCACCAGCTCTTCCAGCGAGCTTTGCAGCAGCCAACCCGGCAGGGTGAGCAGACTGGCGAACAGCAGCAGCGGAATCGGATTGCTTTGCGGTTGAACATCGATCCAGCCAAAGACAGCGCTGATGAGCACGATCAAAGAAAACAAGACCGCGCCGCCCACGAACCCGCGCAGCAGCTTTTTCAGCCAGGCTGGTCCTTCCAGCCCCAGCGTCCGCACCGGGCGCTGTTCCACCACCGCCACCCACAGCAGCAGCAGGAGACCGGTGGGCACGAGCGTAAGGGCGAAGAAGAACAGCAGGTTCAACGCTCCGCCAACCGGCGTGGCGCCGGATGGGAGCAAATCAAACCCCAGCATCAGCGCGTACGGGATGGCTCCAAAAAACTGTCCACCAAACACAAACACGATAGCCATGAGAACGGCCAGCCAGACCGGCACCAGGCGTTTTGCGGCGCGGGCCAGCTCAATCAAATGATGGCGTGAACGGAAAATGGCAGAAATCATATGAATCGTCCTGTCTGATACTGTTTCATTGCTCTATTATGCCTGATTTTCGATGGATTTGCCCGGGTCTATTGCATGCGTAAATGTTGTTCGTATAATGGAAAGTAGTGAAACCCGTTTGATGCAAGGAGGGAATATGCTGAAAGAATTCAGGGAATTTATCCAGCGCGGGAACATGATTGATCTGGCAGTGGGTATTGTGGTTGGAGCCGCCTTTACGGCGATCGTCAACTCGCTCGTCAAGGATATCATCATGCCGCCCATCGGGCTGCTGTTGGGCGGAGCGGATTTTTCCGACCTGTTCATCCTGCTCCAGCAGGGAAACCCGGGCGGGCCGTATGCCACCCTGGCCGATGCGCAGGCTGCCGGCGCGGTGACCATCAACATTGGCCTGTTTTTCAACGCCATCATCAGCTTTCTGATTGTTTCACTGGCCGTGTTTTTACTGGTGAAAGGCATCAATCGTCTGCGCCGCAAACCGGAACCCAAACCCGCTGAACCGGTTACCAAAGAGTGCCCGGTATGCTTCACCGAGATCCCGGTCAAAGCGCAGCGCTGCCCCAACTGCACCAGCCACCTAGTTTGATCACGGCAGATTGAGATTGATTTTCATCCTCACCGGCAGGCAGATGTCTGTCTGCCGGTGGGTTAAATGATTCCCGGTATCCAAACCCATTTGACAGGATTGTATTTGCGGGTCGATTTTGTATAATGTGAATCTGGTGCGGATACGGATAGCAGGTTCTTTCCATCCCATACACTGCCATCAATAAGGAGCGATCCATGAAAGTTTTATTTCTGGGGGGAACGCAGTTTGTCGGTTTGCACATGGTGGAAGCAGCATTGGCTCACGGACATCAGGTAACCCTGTTCAACCGCGGTCAGACCAAACCCAATCTGTTTCCGCAGGCGGAAAAACTCCGCGGTGACCGGGATGGAGGCCTTGACGCTCTGAAAGGGCGTACCTGGGATGCGGTGATCGATGTGAACGCCTATGTCCCTCGCCTGGTGGGTGATACAGGCCGGCTGCTCAAGGGATCGGTGGGGCAGTATATCTTCGTTTCCACCGGCTCGGTGTATGACTTCATGCAGATGAAGCCGTACGCGGACGAAAGCTCTCCGCTGCTCAAACTGGAAGATGAGACGACCGAAGACTGGAACGGCCCCAACTACGGCGGCTTGAAGGTGCTGTGCGAGAATGTGGTGATGGATCTGTACCCGCAAAACCACATGATTACGCGTCTGGGTGTGGTGGCCGGACCGTATGACGTGACCGACCGGGTTACCTACTGGGTCACCCGGGCAGCCAGGGGCGGAAAGATGCTGGCACCCGGCGCTCCCAACCTTCGCATGCAGTTTATCGACGCGCGCGATCTGGCCAATTTCACCATTCAGGGCATGGAAAAGCATTTGAACGGCATCTTCAACACCATCGGCAATTCCATCACCTGGCAGCATTTCTTTGATGTCTGTCGCGATGCCTTCCAGGTGCAGCCCGAGCTGGTCTGGATCAACGATATGCAGTTTCTCTCGGAAAATGTAGATATGGGATCACGCGAGTTCGGCGCCATCCCCATGGCTGTACCGGCTGAGTTCAGCGACATTATGACCATCCGCAGCGAAAAAGCACTGGAGAACGGCATGGTCTTCCGCTCCACACTCAACACGGTGCGTGATGTGCTGGCCTGGGATAAAACCCGCCCGGCGGATGAACCGCGTATTGCCGGCCTGACGCCGGAACAGGAAAGCCACCTGCTGGAAAAATGGCAGGAAAAAGCTGCCTGACCCTTCAACTCACAGCCGCTCGAAAGGGCGGCTGTTTATTTAATCGCATATCCGCTTGAAAATCACATCAAAATGACTGAGCAGGACAGGCTGCTTTTTTGTACAATAGAGGTATCCATTGTGCAGGGGAGTGGAAAAATGAAGACTGAAAGACGCGTCTGGTTTCCGCTGGCCATGCTGATGCTGGTCATCTTATCGTGCAGCCTGCCGGATAAGCTCAGCACAGAAGACCGTATTCGTACACAAATCGCCCAAACCCGTACCGCTGATCCAAACAGCGTTGCCCTGGTGGAGGAGGAGCAGGGAGCAACCGCCACCGCTACTCCTGAGGGCCCCGGACCATCGCGGACGTTGACCGCCACGCAGGCGGACGAACCCACCGATACACCCACCCCCACCGCCACGCTCACCGCCACCTCATCCGAAGACCAGTCGGACCCCGACTGCAACATTGCCACGTTTATCAAGGATGTCACCATTCCCGATGGCACCGAAATGTCAGCGGGGGAGGCTTTTACCAAAACCTGGCGGCTGAAGAATGTGGGCACCTGCACCTGGACGACCAGTTACGCGGTGGTGTTTGTCAGCGGTGAGCAAATGGGCGCCGCAGGGGAGATTAATCTCTCCAAAAAAGTACCGCCGGGCGAATCGGTGGACATCACAATTGATATGACGGCACCCGGCGCGGCCGGTGATTATCGCGGTAACTGGAAGCTGCGCTCATCGGACGGCGTGGTATTTGGATTGACCACCGGGAAAGCCTTTTACGTGGTGATCACCGTCAAGTGATGAAATGAAGTGGATAGGAGAATGACGGCGCGTCAAAATTATCGCGTGCTGTCCAGATGCATGCTGTCCAGCAATTCGCCGGGCAAAATGTGGCGGTACAACGCGTATTCAAGATCTTCCGCGGTATCCAAATCGAATGAAATGGATGGCAGATTGAGAATCTGGATATCGAGACCGTGATAATGAGCCGCGGCGATGTGTTTCAGGAAGGAACCCTCACCAAACAGAAACTGAATACACCCGGGCGGGTTGAGCAGCAGCGAATTGGTGCCGGTTTTGTGATGATCGGAGACGATGGCGATGCTGTTTTCGCTGCTGGCGGATAGAGCCAGTGTTTCCAGTTCATTGCGCCGTAACGAGGGCAAATCACCGTGCAGTACCAGTACACGATCAGCCCCATTTTTATTCGCATAGGCAGCGGCTGCCTCAAGGGCAGCATTGATCCCGCCGGGGGGTTCTTCAATATACTGCGCCCCGCATTTGACAGCAAAGCGGTGCATCTCGCGCCCGCTGCTGACCACCAGCAGATGCTCGATGGCTGGAACCGATTTACAGATTTGCAGGGTGTGTTCAGCAAGATTGCGGTTGAGCAAAATGCGCTGCTCCACCGTTAACCTGTCAGCCAGGCGGGATTTGCCGTGGGTGAACGGCTTGATCGGAACTACGCCCCATAGAGACATATCTGCTGATCCTTGATTTTTTGGGCAAACTCGAGCAAGCCGTAGGCGACCTCAATCTGCCGTTCCGGGGTGAGCATGAGCGTATCGGTGTACAGACAGGAAATACCCATTTCGGTGATCTGCTCTGCCTGCGCCTCATCCACCCGGTCAATCACAAACCCTTTCAGCAGATCCTGGTAGTGCGCGGCTACATTGACAGCAGATGGGGTGATTCCCAACTCGGTGTACATTTTTGCGGCCGGTCCTTTCACGGCCTTGCCGCCGATGATGGGTGAAACACCAATAATCTTCTTCCCTTGCAGGGCTTCCCGCACGCCTTCCAGCAATAAAATGGGATCCAGGCTGACCCACGGGTTGGACGGGCAAAAGACGATCACATCCGCCGAGTGGATGGCCTGCATTACCTGGCGGGTAGGCCGGGCGGCAGGGTGACCGGGGAAAATAAATCCCTTGACCACCGGTTCACAACGGTGCTGGACAAAATATTCCTGGAAACCAAGCCGGCCGTGTTCCAATGTATCCACAATGGTGGGGGCGGGGTCATCGGTCATGGGCAGCACCGCCGCCCGGATGCCCCACCGGCTGCACAGGGATTGCGTCAACTGGGTGAGCGTTTCACCGGCCTGTAACCGGCGGGTGCGTTCCAGATGCACCTGGCAGTCCTGATCACCGATATTGAACCAATCCGGAAGGCCCTGTTCTCTCACCTGCTGCATAAACTGCCAGGTTTCATCCTTTCGGCCCCAACCGGTGGCAGCATTGTTAAGCCCCGCCAGGGTGTAGCACACCGTATCCAGATCCGGGCTGATTTGCATACCCAGATGAGAAAAGTCATCTCCGGTGTTGACGATGACGCTGAGCGCTTCGGGCGGATCAATTACCTGCGCCAGACCGTAGGCCAGTCGCGCGCCGCCCACTCCGCCAGCCAGAGCGGT
>DAISXR010000137.1:6079-8134 GCA_036825755.1 Anaerolineaceae bacterium | reverse complement strand
CTGAAAGCTTCATCCCGGCTTCTGTCAGAGCAGCCGATTTAGCCCTGCTCTTCGGATCATCGATGTATCCCTTTTCATAAAACCAGCTTAATTAAGCAAGAAAAAATCGATTCTTTTCTGATTCCTTCAAACCCGGTATCATGAAAGTGGATTTGCAGCGCCATTTATCTTTTGTTGCACCATCAAGGGGGCCTATATGAAATTTTTGCTTACATCCGGGGGCGTTTCCAATAACAGCATTCGCAACGCTCTGACAGATCTACTCGGCAAGCCGATTGCCGAATCCGGCGCTCTGTGCATTCCCACCGCGGCCTACGGACACCCCATGGCGGGTCCCGCCGCAGCATGGCGTTTCATCAGCGGTCAGGATAGCGCACCGATGTGCGGGCTTGGCTGGAAATCCTTAGGCGTGCTGGAGCTCACCGCGCTGCCCAGCCTCGCTGAAGAGTACTGGACCCCCCTGGTCAGAGAAACGGATGTGCTGCTGGCCGGCGGCGGTGATGCCCTTTACCTTTGCCACTGGATGCTGCAATCCGGGTTGGCGGATCTCCTGCCGCAACTCAAGGCGGTTTATGTGGGATTGAGCGCCGGGAGTATGGTGATGACCCCCAGGATCGGCGAGGATTTCATGCGCTGGAACCCGCCTGCCGGCGATGACAAAACACTCGGGCTGGTCGATTTTTCCATCTTTCCGCACCTCGATCACGAAATGCTGCCGGACAATACCATTAAGAACGCAAAAAAATGGGCTGCCGGGTTGTCAACGCCAGCCTACGCAATAGACGATCAAACCGCCATCAAATGGGTCGATGGGGAAGTTGAAGTCATCTCCGAAGGGCACTGGAAACGATTTACAACTTGAATCAGGAAAGCCAGCGACTTGAACCTTTATCCAATATATTGCAGACCGTCTATCCGACACTTCCCCACATACCCGATGCGCTGATAGGCATGCACTGCGCCTTCAAAGGCCGTCAGAACAGCCAGCCTCTTTCCTGCTTCCAGGGCATCTCTTTCGGCAGCCTGAATGATATGCCCGGCGATGCCTTTCTTTCTGTACCCGGGCAATGTGCCCACCCAGGTAATATTCACATAATCATCGCTCAGGATGGACATACATCCACCCACCGGCAAGCCGGCGTATTCCGCGAGATAAAAACGCACATCGCGCATATTGAACGCGTCCAGATAATGTTCAAAAGAAAAGAGATCATATTCAAACGCGGCGTTGAGGATTGCGCCGCACATTTTCAATGAAAGTAAATCGTTGACGCGGTAGATGTTCAGGCATTTTTCGGGTTTGGGATACACCGTCTCCGGGCTGAGCTCTTTTGCCATCCCCAGGGTTCTGAGTCCGGTCTTAAACAGGCCGGTCTTCATAAAAAGGTCCATCACATCCACGCCGGCAGGCGCCGTATTGGGCCCAACCACGATATTCCGCGGGATCTCCTTATTTTTGATCCGGCTAATGATGTGTTCCATTTCGGATTCGTAATCCGGCCCGGTGAGGACCATGGAGTACGAGTAAAAAATATCACCTGACAGCCAGCAAATGTTATCTTTGTGATTGCAGTTTCCGCGCATGTTGCCGAGCATATCCCAATACAGGATGTGTCCGCGCCAGATGGTCTCCGTACAGGTTTTGTCATCCATTTTGATTTGCTCCTGGAATACCGGGTGTACTGCAATTCTACTCTACAAATAATAAGCAACCTTCATTTTCTTCTTGACAACTCTTTCATTTAGCGTTATATTGTGTATATACGATATACACAGTTTGGAAGGAATCATTGAAGCAATGGAAATACTATCCGTTCAAAATCTAAGCAAACATTACCCCAAATTCGACCTCAAAAACGTCTCTTTCAGCCTTGAACAGGGATATATCATGGGCTTCATTGGACGCAATGGCGCGGGGAAGACCACCACCATCAAATCCATCCTGCGTCTTGTCCACCCTGATTCAGGGACGGTCTCCGTGCTGGGCCGAGATTTCGCGAATGAAGAGTTTGCCTGCAAACAGCAGATCGGGCTGGTGCTTGGCCAGGTGTCTTA
>DAISXR010000137.1:0-5979 GCA_036825755.1 Anaerolineaceae bacterium | reverse complement strand
GTCTCACGCGACGATCTGCTGGAGCTTTTCCAGGAGCTGATTGAGAACAGCGAACGCAGTATCCTCTTCTCCACGCAGATCACCTCCGATCTCGATAAATGCGCCGATTTCATCACCTACATAAAAGACGGAGAGATCATTGCCAGCACAACCAAAGACGACCTGGTCAATTCCTATAAGATCGTCAAAGGCACCCGGGCACAACTCACCGAAGCCATCCAACCCAAACTGATCGGCTGCAAGAGGAATGACTTTGGTTTTACCGCCCTTCTGCGCACAACTGACCTGCCCTGCCCGGACGGTTTAGAGATCGCCCCGTCAGATCTCGAATCCATCATGATCCACATTGAGAAGGAGTAAACAATGATGAAAGCTCTTCTTTATAAAGAAATTAAACTGGCATTGCACCCCACCACCTACCTGTTTATGGCAATCGGCGCGATGCTGATGATCCCGTCTTACCCCTATTACGTGGCATTTGTGTACACCTGCCTGGGGATCTTCTTCATTTTCCTGTCCGGCCGGGAAAACAAGGATATCCTGTTCACCGCCTCCCTGCCGGTTCGAAAAAGCGATGTGGTGAAGTCCCGTGTGGTCACCGTTGCTATCATCGAGCTGCTGCAGCTCGCCATCGGCATTCCCTTTGCCATCATCGGCGTCCGCATCAACCCCAACCCTGCCGGAAATATGGCCGGGATTGAAGCCAACATGGCCTTCTTTGGGCTGGTGCTGATCATGTATGCGCTCTTCAATGCCATTTATCTTCCCATGTACTACAAGACTGCTGTCAAAGTGGGGCTTCCCCTGGTTTTCGCCAGCATCGCCGTGACGATTTATGTTGTCGCTGCTGAGATTGCTGTACAGATGATTCCTTACCTCAAAACCCGTCTGGACACCACCGATCCGGCGATGGCAATGGTTCAACTTCCCATTCTGATCACGGGCATACTGATCTTTGCGGTGGGTCTCTTGCTGACCTATCGTAAATCCGCGGCCAATTTTGAAAAAGTGGATCTGTAAAACCGCATGGATATTGTCCTTTCCAATATCTCAGGGGTTCCGATCTATCAGCAGATCTTTGAACAGATCAGCGCACAGATCATCAAAGGTCTGCTGCCCAGTGACACCTGCCTGCCGCCCATCCGCACGGTTGCCAAAGAGCTGCGCATCAGCGTGATCACGGTCAAACGCGCCTGGGAGGAACTGGAACATGCCGGCCTGATTTACACCATGGCCGGCAAAGGTTGTTTTGTCTCTCCCCTTCAGCCCCACGTCCTGGATGCCAAGCGCAGCCAGTTGGCTGGGGAAAAACTGGCCAAAGACATGGAGTATTACAAAACCCTCGGCATTTCTCTCGAAGAGATCATCGCCATGCTCAGGAAAGATTATGAGAAGAATTGATTTTTATTGATGTGAAGATATTCATCTCTGGCAAGAAGATCAGATCAAACAACACTCCCCTCTCCATGACTGTTAATCAATAACACCTTTGACGACCTCATGTTTTGTTTGTCTTCTGATCTGCGATCTTGCCCAGGCATAGTGGTTACAGGTGTTGCCGGCGATATAGTCGGCCAACACCAGCTTACCGGTCCAGTGGAATAGCCCCATCGCAAACATATCCCCTTCCGGTATCATTTCAATGACGCTCACAATTTCCTGATAGGAAGCGTGAAATTCAGCGAGGATGTCATCCAGGCTGCGCCATTGATTCGCCTCGTAAATTTGTTGATTCAGGATATCCATAGATTTCTTAGACATTCCCACTGGCGTAACGGAGGGCGAGCGGCCTTCCATCCCGGCGTGATACCACTCCAGGAGAAGTTTTTCCCAGGCTTCCAGATGCGCGAGAATATCTTTTACTGACCATACTCCCGTAATCCCCGGCTGTATCATTTCTTCTGCGCTGAGAATGAACAGTTTTTTCTCCAACCGCCTGTGTTCGGTATGGATGTCTTTCAACAGTTGATCCTTGCTGGTTTGTTTTGCCATTGTATATCTTTCTTCCAACAACATTTTTATACTCATCCTGGCTGACGACAGTCTCACAGATTCCTGTACGCCATTCAGTCAAAATCATCCTCGCAAAAAAAATACCGATCAGGTGTATTCGATTTCCTGATCACAAAACGTCACCAAACAGAACTGATCAATTGATTATAAACGCCAATAAATTACATGATATCATCGCATGAAGATATTTATGTGTAAATGGGTATAATTTATCGTATCATTTTAAGGTATAAGGAAATATCATCAGGTCATATCGAAGGAACATAATCGCACAATGGATCAATTTCAAGGGTTAAGCAACCGTGAAAGGGAAGTTGTAGACCTTCTGCTGCAAGGTAAAAGCAATAAGCAAATTGCTCTCGCCCTTCATATAACCGAAAACACAGTTGAATTCCATTTAAAAAACATCTATTCAAAGGTTCAGGTAAGCTCCAGAACAGAATTAATTGTAAAACTCAGGGATTCCGTAGTTGAAGGCAATGCTGAAATTGATGAAAATGGGGATGGATCAAGTTTATCGCAATGGTCTACTAATTTACGAAAGGCCGTCTCCAGAATTAGAAAGTCGTTCAAGATCAATCAATTTTCAGAGTCAATCGCCCAAAAGAGGAAGAATCCTATGACCTTTTTCGAATCGATTGTTGTTTGTCTCAGAAAGTACGCGGAGTTCAATGGACGGGCGTCGCGGTCAGAGTTTTGGTGGTTTACGCTCTTCATCACACTGGTTTCCTCGGCATTCGCTTACCTGAGTCAGACTATAGTTAATATTTTTCTGATCGCTACCCTGCTCCCCCTGTTGGCAGCAGGAACGCGCCGCCTGAATGATTGCGGCAAGAGCCCATGGTTGCTGTTCTATCTACTGGTGCCCGTTGGCGGCCTTGTCCTGCTGGCATATTATTGGGCACAGCCAACCACAAATCCTCAACCCGAAGATACACTTCCGGTATGACAGCTCCGGTGATGGGTTGATGACAATGTAAAGCCTGCCGTATTGTTGTTCGGTGACCTCAACCTGTGATGTTTACCTCCAGCAGGCTCATCTTCGGACCGTAAAGGCCAGCAATATCCACGAAAATTTCGCCAAATCAGCATTGACGAAGGCCAGTCCTATCGAAAGTACAAAAATCCCCAAAACAGCTATGGATGTCTGTGTTTCGCGACGGATCTGGCCCGCGTCCAAATCTAAGGTGGTCAATCGACCGTTGTGTGAGGCATACCGCCAGAGAATCATGGAGGTGATGCTGGCCAAAGATACGATGATTGCATAGAAAACCGTAGAAGTTCGATTACCAAATTCGCTGATGATGGATGTGGAGAAAGGTATGAAGGCAACGAACATGAGGAAAAACAAATTGAACCACATCAAATTGCGGTCATAGCGTTGGATCAAACGAAATTTACGATGATGACCCATCCACAAAATACCAATCGTCATGAACCCGATCGCATAACCAAGATACCTGGGCCATATGGAAAAGAGCGTCTGAATCAACCCGTTTTCGGTCAGCGAGGTTTCCGTGCTCGGGATACGAATATCCAATGCAAGCAAAGTGATGGCAATGGCGAAGACGGCATCGCTGAAAAAGATGATCCGTTCCAGGCCGGGATAATCCGGATTGATTTTCTCAATCGAAAAGCCGACTGTTTCATTTGTCATAAGCTTATACCAGTTTTCCGAATAGGCGTGGCGAGGCAGTTTCGTCAGGAACGGATGGGCACCACTGTCCCGCTGAGATCATTGTTTTTCGAAAAATATTTTGGCTCCTGGGTGATCACAACAAGGAGTGCAAAGGCAAACTGGATGCCAACGAAAATCCAGAACAAGCGCAGATCCCCTGATAAGACATTGGTATAAGCGATGGTAACATCGGTAGCCGCATGCAGAATGCCAGCCAACAACACACTCCCATGGGTATGATTGAAGACCCAGGTAGTGATAATGCTCATGGAAACAGCCGCCAGCACGAAACCGATAAAAGGCAAGGTGGACTGGAATGAGCCTCGAATAAACCACAAGGGTAAATGCCAGAATCCCCACAGGACGCCCAAAATCAGGCTGGCGTTTAGAGCGCTATATTTCGATTGAAGGCGCGGTAACGCAAATCCTCGCCAGGCAGTCTCTTCGGTGAGAATGAAAAAGAATATTTGAAACAAAAGTGATGGCACCAGGTTGGATAGTGGCAAAAGAATGCCCACCTGGTGTGTACCGCCCAATCCCAGGTGAATGCCAATCGATACCAGACTGAGCAGCGCGGTGATACCCAGGGCCGTGACATACCAGACAGGCTTCTCACGCCAGCGAACCAGACGGGTGAGCAACTCTTTTACAGCGGCCCAACCGCCTGTCAACGCAGCGGTGATATACGTCGCCAGGTTCAACCCGATCCAAAACGCAAGAGATTGCGGGATATGGAAAGAGAGTAATCCACGCGATTCGGCAATGGTTGTTCCCCAGATCAGCCAGGGAAGCGCAAAAGCTAAAACAAAGAAAATTATCAGTGCATAGCGTTTCATTTTATGTACATTCCTTTATAATTAATGTATATAGATAAATATCATCTAAATTGTATTCTACGAATTTTTTAATAACAATAGTTAATTCCTGTTTTCTGTTGTTTAATCATCAACCACAGGGAAAGGTACCGGTCGCTTCGCACCTGAAAATACGCTTGATTCAGACCACAGGATAAAAAGCTCCCCATGCGTCATGACGGGGAGTTCAGTTTCACTTGTATAGAAAAAGGTGAGGCCTAACAAGACCCCAGGGCGGATCAAGCGCCGCACCCCGAACCGATTCTCTCTTTCTGACTGCATATTGTTCCAGCGGCGTGAACTTCTCTCCTTACCTCTGCCCTGGTCCACATCCTCATTTTGATGATCGAGCCACTGCCTGTATGGAGCCGGCAAATGGGCTGAGCATAAACCAGTTTGGAAAATCACGGATATAAGTCGGTATGGCATCCAGTTCCACTTTCCCACTGTGTATTGCATCCAAAAATTCAACCCGCCCCAGCCACACCTGATAGAAACTCTTCAGCTCTGCGGTAACCAGAACATCTACTTCATAGCCCGGATAAATCTGGCACACCGACACATTCTCAACAGTTAAGACCAGCCAAAAACGAGCCGGGCGGGTTTCCCAAAAATCGAATTCAATGACCACGCGTTGTTTTGGAAATCGCTCACGATACACGCGGGAATGCATCCACCACAACAGCAGAACCGGATCGAGTTCGGTTTCTTCCGGCTCGCCCAACACCCACTTCGCGCTCCATTCGGAAATCGCATCCATCACCGGTATGAGCGCCTCACCTGCCGGCGTGAGCGAGTAGCTGACTTTTTGGCTTCCAGCGTCTTGCTCCCGTTCGAGAATTCCCGCCTGCTGTAGCCTTTTCAGCCGATTGGCCAGCACCGCAGTCGGGATACCCGGCAACCCCCGTTCCAGCGCATTAAAATGCCGCGCCCCATAGATCAGGTCACGCACAATCAGCAGAGTCCACCTGTCACCTAAGATCTCCGCTGCCCTGGCAACCGGGCAGTATTGTCCGTATTTGGTCATACAGTCAGTATAACAATGCGGATATTTTTTATCCACTTCATTTTTTGAACTGGATGAGTGCAGGAGGAGTTTCTATACTGATCAACAGAAAGGAAACACAAAATGATTACAAAAAATTCTGCTTTAGAAAATAACCGTCTCACGGAGAAAAGCCTGGGCGGATTGACACCCGAGATGGAAACGCTGAAGGCACGGCTTAAAGCCACCTGGATGGCAGGCCGCTTTCCATCACGACCTGGAACAGTTATGGGCTCAACATAACCAATCCAGTAATGGGGTCGGCTGTTACGATTACGAATACCTTGAAGTAGACGCCGTTCGAGCCTGAAAAAAGAGGGCGGCCTCCAATAAATGAACTGCACCCCAAAAGTTGGACACCACCAACAGAAAGGGTGCAGTTTTACTAT
>DAISXR010000136.1:0-8164 GCA_036825755.1 Anaerolineaceae bacterium | reverse complement strand
AGGGCGCTCAGTCCAACTCCGCCACCGTGTTACTGGAAGATGATTTCAGTGATCCCAATTCCGGTTGGGAAGATGCCGACTACGATGCAGGCAGCGTGGGATATTACGGCGATGGTACTTATTTTGTCACTTCCACCGCGTCCAGCAAAGCCATGTGGGGTGTTGCGTATCAGGATTTTGCGGATGTTTCCATTGAGGTGACCGCCTCACAGATCAGCGCGCCGGATAACAACAACAATGACTACGGTGTGATGTGCCGTATGACCCAAACCAGCGGCTACAGCTTCAATATCAGCGGCGATGGATACTACTCCATCCAGCGGATGGATAACAACTCGTTTTCGAACCTGATAGAGTGGACTCGATCCAACACCATTAATATGGGCAACTCCACCAATACCATCAAAGCCATCTGCAATGGTTCTTTGTTAACCCTGTACGTGAACGGCGAAAAACTGGCTGAAGTCACTGACACCACCTATACCACCGGTGATATTGCGCTTGCCACCACCACATACGAAGACACGACGAGTGAAATCCACTTCGACAACATCCTGGTAACCCTTCCATGACAAAACTGACCTCACAACCCTATGCCACCTGGCTTGAGATCAACCTGTCCGCGGTGGAACGCAACACGCAATTTATCACACGCTCCACCGGCGTGGCTTTTATGGCAGTATTGAAGGGGAATGCCTACGGGCACGGCGCCGTGGAAGTTGGGAAAGCCGCTCTAAAAGGCGGCGCTGCCTGGCTGGCCGTAGCCCGGGTGGATGAAGCCCTTGAACTGCGCCGCGCAGGCATCACCGCGCCAATATTGGTGCTGGGCACGCCCCCGTATGCGCAGTTGGATGCGGCTATTGCCAATACCATCACTTTGCCTCTGGCCAGTTTTGAGGCCGCTGATGTGTATTCGCAGCGCGCCAAAGCCCTGGGGCGTCCCCTGCAGGTACATCTGAAAGTGGATACCGGGTTGGGACGCCTGGGCGTCTTACCCCATGAGATTCTGCCGCTGGCTCAAAAAGCACGCGATTTGGGCGGCATTGATGTTAATGGCCTCTTCAGCCACTTTGCCAATGCCGGCGATGGCGATCACCCGCTGAATCACGAACAGGTACGCAACTTCAAGACGGCGTTATCCTCGCTGGAGACAGCCGGCCTGCGCCCGCGCTGGGCGCATCTGTGCAACACCGCCGGAGCGCTTTCCATACCGGAGGCCCGTTTTGACATGGTGCGAGGAGCCGAAGCTCACCTGGGGTTCAACCCGTTCAGCTTCCGCGAGCTCAATGAAAACGAACCGCTCCAGCCTGCCCTGACAGCCTGGAAAGCGCGTCTGGTTTCCTGTAAAACGCTGCCGGCCGGCTGGAGCATCGGTTACGGCTCTACGTACACCCTGCAAACCGATGAGATGATCGGGGTGGTCAGCGCCGGTTTTGGCGATGGCATCCGGCGTGTGCCGGGCAACGAAGTGCTCATCGAGGGTCTGCGGGTACCGGTTGTGGGAGCCACCTGCATGGATGCGGTGATGGTGAAGCTGCCGCGGGCCTTCCCGCTGGACAGCGTGGTGACCCTGCTGGGGACCTCGGGGACTGAGACCATCACCCTTGAAGATATTGCCAACCGCTATCACACGGTGCATGTTGACGTCTTATCGGGCATTACCGCCCGTGTCCCGCGCGTGTATTACCGGGATTAGAGGCTCCCCACACCCCTTTGTCCCTGCCCCTTGAGGGCGGGGAGCAACATATCCTCCGCGGGCGAAGCATCGCACCGTCTGGCTGTAAGATAAGCCTATTTTGCGATGCTGTCGCCCCTACAATTTTGCATGGAGACAACCGTCATCACCGAGAATCGTCGAATATCACGTGTAGGGGCGACAGCATCCGGGAAGAAACGTGAATGACAGACGAACATCGGTGGCGTCCAATTGACCTGTGTTGCAGGACAACCATACGGATGCTTCGCCCGAACGGATTTTTGCCATGTGGTGGCTTGCCCATTGGCATTTTCGCCCGTACCTGCGTGTGCCGATTGTTTGTCCACCGGCAATGGCAGAGGCAGCCTTTACGGTTGCCTGACACAGGCGGGGGCAGGCCCCGCCTCTGCGAATTCATTTATCAGGACGACAGGCGATGATTAACTGTTACTCGCGCGTCTTGGGGTCCAGCGTGTCGCGGATGCCATCCCCAAACAAATTGATGGAAAGCATGGTGACGAAGATCGCCAGGCCGGGGAAAATCGACATCCACCAGGCGGCGCGCATGTAGCTGCGCCCGTAATTCAGCATGGCGCCCCACTCGGGTGAAGGCGGCTGCGCACCCAACCCCAGGTAGCTGAGACCGGCCGTGAGCATGATGGCGCCCGACAGGTTGAGCGTGCCGTATACCAGAATAGGCGCGATGATATTGGGCAAAATGTGTTTGAACATAATGCGGTTATCGGTTGCTCCCACCAGCCGGGCCGCCACCACGTATTCATTGTTCTTGGCCGAGATCACCGAGCCGCGGATCAGCCGCGAATAGCCCGGAATGCTTGTCAACCCAATGGCAATCACCACCGTGGTGAGGTTGGGCCCGATGGCTGACACAATGCTGAGCAGCAGCAGAATGGTCGGAAACGCCATCAAAATTTCCACAATACGCTGGATGAAGTCATCCAGCCGCCCGCCGATATAACCGGAAAAAATACCCAGGATCACCCCGCCGACCAAACCGATGAGTACGGCCATAAAACCGCTGCGCAGCGACTCGCGCCCGCCCCAGATAATACGGCTTAACACGTCGCGCCCCAGATCATCCGTGCCAAACGGATGCGCATCGGTGGGGGACGAGAGCATATTCTTGTAATCGGTGTCGATCGGGTCGTAAGGAGCCAATACCGGGGCCAGGATTGTAATCAGGAGGACCGAAATAATACCGGCCATGCCCACCTGTGCCAGGCGGTTTCGGGTCAAGGCTTCCAGGATACGCGCCAGCGGTTTGTTGCTGGTTCGGCGTGAGACCTTTTTTGCAAGTTGTTTTTTCGCTTTGATCCCTAACATATTGGCACCTTTAACTGTAACGAATACGCGGATCGATGACCGCGTAGAAAAAGTCAACCAGAAGATTCATAACCACGTAGACGGTGGCCAGGAAAAGAACGCTGCCGTTCACTTCCGGCAAATCCCGCGCGGCAATGGAATGAATCATGAAGCGGCCCAGCCCTGAACGGGCGAATACATTTTCGATGAAAACCGCTCCCCCCAGCAGATCGGCAAACAGCAGGCCCAGGTAAGTCACCACGGGGATGAGCGCGTTGCGCAAAACGTGCCGCGTCATGACCATGCGTCCGCGCAGTCCCTTGCTGTGAGCCGTGCGTACATAGTCCTCCCCCAACACCTCCAGGATGCTGGCGCGCGTCAGACGGGTAAGCACAATGGCCGGCCCGATGGCCAAACAGATGGAAGGCAGCACCAATCCTTGCAGGCCTGTATTTTCAGTAATACTGATCCAATCCAGATAGACGCCGAAAATGTAGAGGAAGATGATGGCCAACCAGAAGATGGGTATCGACAGCATGGTGGTGGTAGATACCAAAATCAGGTTATCGAAAAACCTGCCCCGCATGCGTGCCGCCAGCATGCCCAAGGGTATGCCGACGACAATGGATAAGACGGTGGCAACGCCGGCCAGCTCCAGGGTGCTCGGAAAACGGGATAAAATGCTGCGCAACACAGGCTTTTGGCCGCGATAGGAAACGCCAAAATCCCCATGCATGGCGTTCCAAATGAAACGTCCGTACTGAACCAGAAACGGGTCATCCAGACGAAGCTGACGATGCAGCCGGTCAATGGTTTCCTGGGTGGCTGTTTTACCGGCCATGATACGAGCCGGGTCACCTGGGGTGAGTTTGTTGATGCCAAACGTCAGGAACGAAACCCCAAGCATGACCGGAATAAGGAAAAGAACACGTCTGATGAAATAAGCCAGCATAATGCTCCAGTAGTAACAGGTCTTTCTGATTTTTGATTCGACCGGCTATAAAGTGTTTTGGAAGCGAATCAAATACCCTGTGCGGGGGCTATGGCAGGGGCGGCAGCCATGCCGCCCCTGCGCGTTAACACATCAATCACACCTGAACGTCAGGGCAGGTTGGTAAAATAGGCGCTCTGGAAGTTAATTCCGAGGAAGGGAGAATATACCCAACCCTCGATATTTTTATCGACTGCAACAAAGAAGTTACTGGCCAATACCGGTGCAATGAAAGCGTTTTCTGCAATATAGGTTAGCGCGGCATTCACAGCTTCCTGGCGTTTTACGGCGTCAGTTTCGGTACGGGTGGCTTCCAGCAGGGCATCCATCTCGGCATCCGGAACCTTGCCGATCTGGTTCCACCAGGCGGCGGTGGAATGATACATCATGTACAAAATATCCGCCTCAGGCCAGCTCACACCCATGGTGTCCATTTCGTAATCGCCATCCGTCAGCTTGTCGGCCAGGGCCGTCCATTCCAGCTGCTGGATATTGATGGTCACGCCCTGATCGGCAAATTGACCGGCCATCACGGTTGACCATTTGATGAAGGCTTCATCACCGGAGATGGTCCACAGATCCAGCACAAACGGTTCTCCCTCAGGGGTCAGCACGGTGCCGTCCTCGGCATAGCTGTATCCGGCGGCCAGGAACTCTTCCTTGGCTTTTTCGGGATTGTAATCCAGGCCGATCTCCTCGATGCCGTCCCAATAACCGATCATGGCGGGAGACAGGGAACCCAGCACTTTTACGGCCTCGCCCAGGCGCACCACTTCGATGATTTCATCGCGGTTGATCATGTAGTTGAAAGCGCGGCGCACGTGCACATCATTGAAGGGCGGCTTGCTCACGTTGAACTCAAGGTACCAGATGCCGGAATTCAGGCCCGATACAATTTCGTACCGCTCAGTGGCCTCGATGGTGGGTACATCTTTCGGATCCATGCTCGAGTAGTTCAATTCGCCCGCTTCCAGGCTGGCCAGAATGGTGGCGCTGTCGGGCACGATACGGAACTCCTGCCGCTCGATGTAATACGGCCCGGGGTTGCAGCCTTCATACATGATGGGCCCCCAGGTAAAGTCGGGGTTGCGCTCCAGCACGATTTTCTCATCCTGCACCCATTCGACGAACATGTACGGGCCGGCGCCGATGGCAACGGTCCAGCCGTATTGATCGCCGGCTTCTTCAATGGCGCGCTGTGACCAGACACCGCCGTAACCGCTGGAGGTGAGGTTCTCCAGAATGGGATAGAAGGGTTCTTCAAGGGTCAACACCAGTGTGTAATCATCAAGCGCTTCCGCTTTGGTGATGGGCTGGAACAGACCGGCTGATACCGGTGAAACAAAATCGGGGGCTTTCACGCGGTTGATGGTGTACACCCAGTCTTTGGCAGTGACCGGGTCACCGTTGTGGAATTTGGGCGTGGTCTTGAGATGGAAGGTCCACACCAGGCCATCGTCCGTAGCTTCCCAGCTCTCGGCCATGTAGGGAATATAATTGCCGTCCACATCCTTCCACACCAAAGCCGAGCCAATCTGGGAGACAATCCAGTCCACCACGGCAAAGGATGATTTTTGTTCATCCAGCGTATCGGGTTCCTCGGTGGTGGCGTAAACGATGGTGCCGCCCACCTTGGGGCCGGTGTCGGCGGGCGCCTCCGTGGCGGGTGCTTCTTCGGCCGGCGCTTCTTCAGCGGGGGCTTCTTCCGCCGGCGCTTCTTCTTCTACGACGGGCGCCTGTGTGGCTGCCGGCTGGCAGGATGTTAATGCAAACGCTGCAATCATGATCAACGAAATGGTGATGAAAAGCCAACGTGCTTTACTCATTTTCCCTCCAATAGTAAGTAAGTGAATAGTTATCAGTCGACTAAACAATCTGGCCAATTGAGATACCGCTTCAGTTCACCTCCTTAAGCCCGGACACACCATCCATTACGTTTATTCTTTTCTTGCAGTAACTTAAATGGCCATGTCCTGTTTGTATGGGGTTCTGTTATTCAATTAATTATCTTGGAGTAATCAAATTAATTATACTTCAAATTGTCAAGGAACAATGAGGCTTTTCGAGTGATCCATATCTCGAACGCGGATACAGCGCCTGCGCGCATACCGCGTTATGATTGTCATGCAGTTGTTATCCCTCACCGCGAATGGCAAAGCCGGAACGCGGGCAGGCCGCGTTCCGGCTTTTTCCGGATAATTTGAGTTGTACAGCAGTCAGGCAGTGCTTCTTGCTGTACAACCTTCATTCACAGCGGGAAATTACTCACCCACGTAGTACATATCGGCGAAACTGACGCCGATGAACGGAGAAGTTCTCACGCCCTGGAAATCGTTGCCCACGGCATAGAAGGCCACGACGTTGTACAGCGGGATCATATACGCTTTATCCTGCACCATCTTGTAGGCAGCGTTGACCGCTTGTTGATGCGCGGCGGGATCGGTTTCGGTGCGGGCAGTTGCCAGCAGCGCGTCCAGCTCGGCGTCCTGGGTGAAGGCAAAGTTCACGGCGCCGATCTGTGAAGAGTGGTACATCATGTACATCACATCGGCATCCGGCCAGCCAATACCCATCGAGCACACTTCGTAATCACCGGAGAACACTTTGGGCGCCATGGTGCCCCACTCGAGCTGTTCGATGGTAACGTTCACGCCCAGCTGCTTCCACATATCCACTGCCAGGGTGGAGAGTTTGGTGTTCTGTTCTTCAGGGGTGGTCGTCAGGGTGAATTCGAACGGAGCCCCGTCAGGACCCACCAGCATGCCATCAGAACCATAGGTGTAGCCGGCTTCCTGCATCAGGGCCTTGGCCTGTTCCAGATCAAACCCGGCGCCGCTGCCCTTCATGGCGTCGGCGTTATAACCGATCATGGCCGGGGCAAGCGGGCCATCGAGTACTGCGCCCTGACCGGGTTGATCACTTCCAGGGTTTCGGCGGCCACCGATGTACACCATTCGCCGTTGATATAGTTGTGCATCAAACCTTTTTCGTTCATTATTTGATCCTGTTTATCCTTCGTAATAGGGGTCGGTTTCGGCCAGCGCCAGGTCAAAGATCTCCAGGCCTTCCTGCAGTTCAGCCTCGCTGACAATGAGCGGCGGGGCGTGGAAGATCAGATTCCAGCGCACAAAGGTGCTGAGCCCGTTCTTCACCAGCACAGCCGCCAGTTTTTTCATCGGCTCGGTCATGGGCTGGTTGAAGGGGCTGAGCGGCTGGCGGGTTTCGCGGTTCTTCACCAACTCGGTGCAGTAAAACAGCCCGGTGCCGCGGATGTCGCCCAGGCAGGGGTGTTTTTCGGCCAGCTTTTGCAGCCCGGCTTCCAGTTTTTTGCCCATCTCACGCGAGCGCTGGATCAGGTTTTCTTCTTCATACACCTTCAGGTTGGCGATGGCCGCCGTGCATGACATGGTGTGGGCATTATACGTCAATCCGCACCACAGGGTGTGTTTGTCAAAGTACTCGGCGATCTCGTCGCGCACCAGCACCGCGCCCAGGGGCAGGTAGCCGCTGGTGATTCCCTTGGCCATCACCAGCAGATCGGGTTTGACAAACGGATAATGGTTGATGCCGAACCACTCGCCGGTGCGGCCGAACCCGCTCATCACCTCGTCGATGATCAGCAGGATACCATACTGGACGCAGATCTCCTGAATGCGCCGCCAGAACACCTCGCCGCCCTGGATGATGCCGCTGGTGCCGTTGTAACCCTCCAGCAAAATGGCCGCCACGTTCTCCGGCCCCTCAAACTGGATGGTCTCTTCTATCTGATCCGCGAGCGCCAGATCGCCTTCTTCGCGGGTGCGGCCGCGGTACAGCGGGCTGCGGTACGAATAGGGGTCGTGGATGTGCACGATCCAGGGCACGCCCGGCTCATTGGCCAACCGGCGCGGATCGCCGCCGGCACTCATGGCCGCAAAAGTGGCCCCGTGATAGGCGCGGTAGCGGGTGAGAATTTTCTGCCGGCCGGTGTACATGCGCGCTATTTTCATGGCGTTCTCGTTCGCATCCGCCCCGCCCAACGTGAAGAAGCTCTTGGTCATGCCCTCCGGCGCAATTTTGGCCAGCATTTCGGCCAGCACGGCGCGCGGCTCGCTGGTGATGGTGGGTTTGACATACGTCAGCACCTCGGCCTGCTCCTGAATGGCCTTGATCAC
>DAISXR010000135.1:0-8259 GCA_036825755.1 Anaerolineaceae bacterium | reverse complement strand
AGGCAATCTTGACCACAATATCGGCGATGATGTTGGCGGCCTCGTCACCGCGGTCGGCGGCGTTGCTGAGATGCCGGTACACCTCGCGCGATTTGAGCATCTTCACCACATGCTTGATATCCTCCGCCCCGTGAAACAGATCGGCCAGGGCTTCACGGTAGACGTCTTCCACGCGGTTCTCCAGCGCCTTGGCGCGCTGAGCATGCTCATTGGCTACCCCCGGATATTCGCCCAGCCGGTCCACCGCCTGCAGCAGCTCAAAACCGGCATCCCGCAGCAGCGATGCGATCCGTCCCATAAACGGCGTGGGTTTCACCTTAAGAAGCTCCATTTCGTTCACGGTGCTGTAGGCGTAATCAATCACATCGTCAATGGCACGTGAAAGGGCAAAAACGTCTTCGCGGTCAATGGGCGTGACAAAGGTGCGGTTCAGTTCGTGAATCAAAATGCGGCGGGCTTCATCAGCCTCCTTCTCCTTTGCAACCAGAGCGGCGGCAGCAGTGGGGTTTTGATCGTTCATATACACTTTGAGGGCTTCCAAACCCTCCAGCGTCAACGTGGCCTGATCATGGAGCAACTGGATAAAAACATTGGTTCGCTTTTTGAATAATCTGCGCATCGGTTCGCCCTCCTTTATTGCGGTGACGGTAATTGTGAAATGCAGCCCGCTTGTTCCAAGACTTTCAGACTGTTTTGTACCTGTTCAAAGGTGTGTCTGCCGTGGATCTCCAGCGTTCTGAAGGCATCCGCCGGCAGATAACCTGCGATCTTTGTAAAATCAATTTCACCCATGCCGGGCGGCCAGTGATCGTCGGCCCCGCGCACATCGTGCAGGTGAGTGCCAAACATACGCGATGAAAAGCGTTTGAGCCAGTCCTCGTGTTCCAAAAAGCCCATCCGGTCCAGCGCCTGCGCATGACCCACATCGTAGATATAGCCAAGACGGCTTGAGTCAGCCAGCGCGAGCAGGTCTTCCATCTCATCCTGCAGGGGGATGTCGAAGTAATGGAACCGGTTTTCCAGCCCAATCCGCACGTTGAACGGCGCGGCGTATTCCAGCAGCTCCAGCACGCTTTTCTTGAGCGCGCTCAAGTAGGCGCCGGCACGTTCAGCTCGTTCATCGATCATTCGCGCCTGAATCGCCCGAAATTCCGGGGCGTCTTTTTTACCCTGTTTGAGTAGTTTTCTCAGGCTGTCTTCATCGTTGTGATCAATCTGCACCTGTCCGCAGTGCATCACAATGGTCATCGTTTGGTGGTTGTACCTGCCGATGCGGTGCGCCAGATCCAGGCTTTTCTGAATGGCCTGAACACCCAGTTTACGGTTTTCCTCATCCGGGGCGCTGGGCAGCCAATCCTTCAAGCGCAACTCCACGGTGGAAATATCCGCCGGGCAGGGTTCATGAACGGAGGTGACCGGATATTTTTCAATCTCCAGACTGTCGACTAGAGTTGAATCGATCATGTGGTTCAACTCAACACGAGAAAAACCCATCTGATCAGCAGCGGTAAACATTTCAGCCAGACTCTTGTAGTTATTCACCGTCCACATGGTGGACAGTGCGGCGTCATAGCGTGGTCTACTCTCGCGGCCCGTGTTCGTTTCCTCCTGGCCGGGCTGAAATGCCTTGTTTGCGACGTTCATTCTTTACCTTTCAATAATTTTTGGTTGCCGGGTTGTAATACCATTAATCCGGTCAATTCTGAGAAATGATGGATGTAGAAATCAGCGACGGCGCCGGGATCATGATTGAACGCGATCGTGGTCATGCCGATTTTTCGCGCGCCCTCCAGTTCACCGGGTTTATGACCCACAAATACCGCTTGATCCACATTGATCCCCAATTGTGTCAGTGCGGCCTGGTAAATCAGGGGGTGCGGTTTCCGAACACCGATTTCAACCGATGAGATAATCGTATCCCATACATCACCAAAACCACCAGCTTTAAACCATTCCAGTTTGTTTGAGATGGACGCCGCCGTATCGGTAATGATGCCAAGCATGAAACCTTTCTGTTTCAGTGCACGCAACGTCTCAGGCACGCCTTCAAAAATATCGAGATCATTATCCTCGGCCTTGATAATCTGGCTGCCTTCTTCTACCAATTTCGGATCGGTAATTCCGTAACAACGGATGACGGCTTCGCGGTACTGATCCTGCGTGATCCTGCCCTGGTAGGCCTGCAATTCATATTCCCGCCGGGCCTGTTCATCCAGATCGTCCGGTTTCAGACCCAACCGGTCCAAAAATGGCTCGAATGCGGCATTCCGCCGTGGACGATGATACAGTATATCACCCGCGTCAAACAGCACGGCGCACGGGCCTCCGCCCGCCCGCAGCACGGCAGTGGGATCCGGTTTCCACGCATCGTCCCGCAGGAGATCCAGCACCTCGCTCATCGAGGAAATTACCGCGTCCGGAATCGCGCCTTCATCCTGTTCACCATGCTGATAATCATGCAGAATTTGAACGGCCAGCTTGAAACCGGCCTCTTTCGCTCCCAGTACATCACGGGCGATACGGTCACCGATGTACATACAGGCGCTGGCCGGTAACTGCGCCAGCCGGGCGGCATGCAGAAAAATAGCCGGGTCCGGTTTACGACGCCCGTACTCACAGGAAAGGACAATCGGATCAAAGTACTCTTTGATCCCGTAGGTTTCAAGATTGGCCGGCACCTGGCGCCGACTGTTCACATTACTGATCAGGCCTATCTGGTACCTCATGCGCCTGATTTCCGCCAACACAGCGGGCACTTCGGGGCGAAGAGCGCGCCGGTAATAGTGAGTCTCAATGTAAAACATCAAATCTTCAGCGGCAGTCGAAAGTATTTGCGGATCCAGCGAGCAGTCGGGCAGCAGATAATCGCGCCAGACCTGCCAGGCGGGCAGTTCAAGCTTTGTCACACGGTTCCAACGGTGGTATCGATCCAGACCGGATGAAATAATTAGAAATAAGTCCTCAAGAGAATATCCGGGATCGAGGCCCTTTTCAGCCAGAAGCGCCTGCAGTCCAGGCGTTGCCTCCCGCTGAATTTCGGGCGTCTGATCAAAGGTCTCAATTGTCCCACCCATGTCAAAAAATACACCGCGAATTTGCATCCCTGCTCCCAAAGAATACCGCTTATCTGTCAGATCCTGTAATTCGAATGAAACGCACGTTCTTCCCTGGGCTGATGTGATCTGGACACAGACAATGAGGTTGTCTGTGTCCAGATTCTATGTCATCAGACTAAATTCGAAAAATCAGTCACCCAAAGCGTTCAGGGTCCAGAAATCACGCATCTGGCTGGCGGTCTGATAGATCAACATTGGATCTTCGGGCCACAAACCGGATTCTGCAAAGGTTGGGGCGCCTTCAGGGGGATCGATATCGGTACGGCCAGGCCAGTTGCCCAGTACGTTCCAGGGTTCGCGGCCTTCCACGGTGAGCGAGAAGCGGATGTACAGCTTGGCGGCATTGGGATGCGGGGCGTTGTTGGCAATAGCCAGATAGGTTACCCCTGAAGTGCCCATGGCGGGCGCCACGCCATTACAGGCGCCAAACGCAATCTCACCTTTGATGGTGTCGCGGATCTTGGAGTACGAAGTCAGCGCCATACCGGCGGGTTCGGTCATGCCCAGCGAGGCCATGGCTTCCATCACCTCATCACCGCCCGGCATCAACACCACATTGGGGTTCTTGGCCATTTTCTTGATCCACAGCCAGGAAGCGCTCTTCACGCTGTCATCCACATCGGGGTCGGCTGTCCACTCGGTGCCGTAGTTGGCCTTGTAGGATTCTGCCAGTTCAGTATCGTGCTTCAGCAGGGTGACGAAGAAGTTCACCTTATCGGCTTCGGCCAGCGGATCTTCCATGTAGAACTTGTCCACCCAGGTGCCGTCCACCAGCTGCCAGATGTTGCTGATAGGGCAGCCGTCGGGATATTGCTCGATGTTGTAGCCGAACACATCGCCGCCGTAACGCTGGATGGCGAACGGCTGCGTCTCAGAGATTATCAGAGTATCCTTGAATTCATCGGGGATAAAGGGCAGGATCATGCCAGCCGGGTACATCTCACCGAACAGCAGTTCGCCTTCGCTGTTGAACCACACATCTCCGATGATGTTCTCAGCATTCTGCTCTTCCTTCATTTTGGAAGCGATATCACCGGTATCATAGCCTTCCAGCACGATATCCGGGTAGACACCCTTCCAGATTTCGATTTGATCTTCAATACGGGAAGAACTGGCATAGACCACCACCTTGCCTTCTTCCTTGGCCGCAGCCTCAATAGCCGCCCAATCCTGCGGCTCTTTCAGGGTATCGGCAAAGGTTTTTTCGGTGGCGGCTTCCTGTACTTCGCCTTCCTGGGCAGGGGTTGCTTTGGGACCGCAGGAAGCCAGCACACAGATCAGCAAACCAATCGTCAAAATCTTCAATGCAGCTTTCATCCAACTTTCTCCTTTTACTCCAGTCGATTGTTTGAACACGATACGGTACATATCTGCGACCGTATCACGATAGGACTTTCCCTGTTTGCTCTGCATACCCTCCTTTCCGTCACAACAGTCGCTGGTTTCAGACCCTTGAGGTGATTTTGAGCCAGCTCTGTACAAAGACACGGATCAATGCATGGTAATCAAATTTCCGCTTTCTTTTTCATAGAGGTTCAGTTTTTCGACCACAAAACTCAGTTTGATCGCTTCATCCAGGCGGATCTGGCTGATCCCCTGTTCCTTGACCGTGATTTCCGTTTTCCCGCGCCGGGCCACAATGGTGGAATCAGACCCGGACGGCAGCACCGAATAGGCGGTGAAATCGATTCCGTCGCCGTCCGGTTGGGTGGAAATGGTGATATCTTCCGGTCGTATGGCGACCACGACCTTTCCGGAGGCCCCATTGGTTTTCAAAGGAAGTTCAAAATCGTGGATCGTCACACGATCCGAGCCGGTGATTTCACCATCCAGTAAATTAACTTTGGGGTTGCCGATAAAGTCGGCCACAAACAGGTTGGCAGGTACATGGTAGACGTTGGCCGGCGTATCCACCTGCTGGATAACGCCCTCGCGCATGACCGCGATCTTGCTCGACATGGTGAGAGCTTCCACCTGGTCATGGGTCACATACACGGTAGTGGCCCCGGCGATGTGGTGCAAATGTTTCAGTTCGGCGCGCATATCCATGCGCAGCCGGGCATCCAGGTTGGAGAGCGGTTCATCCATGAGGAAGACCGCGGGGCGGTAAGCCAGCATGCGAGCCAGCGCGATACGCTGCTGCTGACCGCCGCTCATCTCGCGCGGATAACGGTCTTCGTAGCCTTCCATCTGCACTTCAGCCAGAGAGTCTTTGATGCGTTTATCCATCTCGGCTTTTGGCATCTTTTGGATCTCCAGGGCGAAGGCCATATTCTTATACACCGTCATATGCGGCCACAGGGCGTAGTTTTGAAAGACCAGACCCAGCCCGCGGTCACCAGCCGGCAGGCTGATTCCTTTTCTATGCGAGAACACCAGCTTATCACCAATGAAAATTTCGCCGTCATCGGGGTCTTCCAACCCTGAGATGCAGCGCAGCAGGGTGGTTTTGCCGCAGCCGGAAGGCCCCAGCAGGGTGAGAAAAGAACCCGGCTCAATGGTCAGGCTGACTTGATTGACAGCCGCAATATCTCCAAATCGTTTGGTCAGATTGTTGATGATGATCGGTACAGCCATTGTCCTCTCTCCTTACATTCCCAGGCCTTTTTTAAGGCTGCCGCCCCTGAACCGGCCAATTGCGAAATTGCCGATCGTGACGAGTAATATCAGAATTATGATCACAGCGTTTGCAAGCTGGTCATCTCCATTTTCCTTATACCGCATGGTTTGGGTAGCCAGCACCATGGTGCTGGGGGTGACCAGCATGATGATCAGCGACAGCTCGCGCATGGTGGTGATAAACGTGAGCAGAAAACCGGACACAAAGCCGCTGCTGGTGAGCGGGAAGATGATGCGCTTGAAGCGTTGCCAGGCGTTTGCCCCGGCAATTTGAGCCGCTTCCTCCAGTTCTTTACCCACCTGCATCATGGCTGAAACACCGGAGCGCGATGAATACGGTATCTTGTTAGCCACCGAAATAATCACCAGCAGCGCGAATGTGCCGTATAACGCCGGCAGCGGCCCCAGCTTTCTCGCAAACATCGAAATGTATACCGCGCCAAAGGCAATCCCAGGGATGACATACGGGATAAACGAAACCTGTTCCACCAGTTTGGACAGGCGTGTCCCGCGTCCTTTGACGATGGCGTACCCCAGTAAAATACCCATCAGACTGCTCAGCAAGCCCGTCCAGATAGCAAGGCGGATGGAGTTCCAGGCGTACTGGTAGATTTTGGGGTTGCGCAGCACACCCGGGGAACCGTTGTTGATGGTTGAAATACTTTCCCCAATCCAGTTGTGCAGGGTCAGATTGCTCAAGCTGTAGTTGCCCGGAACCATCATAAATGTATCGTACAGCAACAAACCCAGCGGCAACCCGATCGCGCAGATCTGGAAGATGACTACCAGCGTGGTGAGCACGGTTTTCCATTTGCCCAGTTTGGTCTGGTGGGCCACAAAACCGCGCCCGCCGATGGTTTCATAACTTTTACGCGTGCCCACCGCTTTCTGGTTAAGCCACACGGTGATGATGGCAAACAGGATCAATGTGATGGCCAGTACAAAACCGTCGGCTTTATCACCGATATTGACTGCCGAGCGGATCATGGTGGAAATGGTGTAATACTTTACCGGAACGCCCAGAATGGCCGGTCCGCCGTAGGTGCCCATGATCTTGGAGAAGGTCATAATGAAACCAGAAAGGATGGCCGGCAGTACCAGCGGGAAGGTGATTTTGCGTAAAATTCGGCTTCTGCTTGCGCCCATGATTTCACCGGCTTCCTCCAGGTTCGAGTCGATCGACATGAGAGCCGCGGACACAAACAGGAAGAAGAAGGTGTAGTAATGCAGTGCGCTGCTGATCACGATGGGCACCGGTCCGTATGACAGCCATTCGGGCGGGCTGAACCCCAGCAGGTATTCGAAAACTCCGATCGAGCCGCCCGTGGTGCGGTTCTTGAACATCACCGTCCAGGCCTGCGCGATGGTCCACCCGGGCATGATATAGGGCAGGATGGCCAGTTGGTTGATCAACTTTCGCCCGGGCATATCCGTGCGAATGCACATCCAGGCCAGCAGACCGCCGATGGCCAGCGCCAGAGCGGTAGCGCCGAAACCAATGACCAGCGAGTGCATGAGGGGGCGGTACAAATACATACTGCTCACTTCACTGGCCAGCATGCGGATGTAATGGAACAGCGTCACACTGCCGATTTCGGCATCGGGCACCCTGAACACGTCGCGATCCTGGTAGGTAAGCGTGGTTTCGATCATCCGGTATAGTGGGATGATCACCAGCACAAACATCACCAGCAGCAAAAGAATGGACAGAATGACCCTCGGGCTGCTGAGCCAGCGGCCAAACCGTCTTGAACGTGCTACAAATCGTTCAGAGAAGAATGCTTCTGTTTTTGCAGTACTCGCCATGAGATCTCCTTATGGGAAGGTCAAGATTCATGGAAATTTTTCAATTTTTCTCGCAACTGGTCTAATTGATCAAGATTTTCAAGTACGTCTTTTTGATTCCGTTTAGCCACCTCAAGAAGAATGGTATTGATGACGGTCATCGGAACCACCAGAGAATGAAATTCTGAAACCGGGCCGCGTTTGGCCGCCAGCACGATATCCGCCTTGTCGCCGACAATCGATCCCAGCGTATCGGTGAGTAAAATCACCGGGCATTTTTTCTCATTGGCACGGTTCAGAACAATATGCAGCATGGGGTTGACATCAAAAAACCCGATCGCAAACAAAAGATCGTCCCGCCTCATCAGCAGGAGAGGTTCCAGCGTTTCGCGCCCGGCTGTGGTCAGCGAAATCACCTGTTTGCCAAAACGCGTTAACCGCAGGCTAAGCATATTGACCAGGATGGTGGATGGTCCGGTGCCGAAAACGTAAATTTTCTTTTGGCGGGTGATGTATTCCACCGCCTGGCGCAGGGCATCCCGGTCTATGGTTTGCAGCGCCATGGTGAGGTAGTCGATCTCTGTGATGGTGACCTTTTCAAAGACGTCGCCCTCTTCGCGAAGATCCTCCAGCCGGCTGCGCAGGCGCTCGGAGTGCGTAACCCGGTTGCGAAAGGCATCCTGAAGCACACTGCGCATGGCCGGGTAACTGTTGAACCCCAGCGTGCGCGCAAACCGTA
>DAISXR010000134.1:6428-8285 GCA_036825755.1 Anaerolineaceae bacterium | reverse complement strand
ACGACTCAAAATCGTGTTCCGAAAGGAATGTGGGTTCGATTCCCACCTTCGGCACTGAAAATTATGAAATTTTTGATCACCGGCGGAGCCGGATACATTGGCAGCACCATCTGTTCAGCACTCGAAGATACCGGGCACACCCCGGTTATTTTGGATTCACTGGTTACCGGTCCGCGCGAGTTTACCCGCGGGCGTATCTTCTACCAGGCTGATATTGCCGACCGGTCTGCCCTGGAGACCATCTTCCGCGACCACCCCGATATTTATGCGGTCATCCACTGCGCCGCGTTGATCGTGGTACCCGAATCGACCGAGAAGCCGTACGAGTATTATCGCGAGAACGTGGGCAAGTCGCTGGAACTGTTCCACAATTTGAGTGATCTGGGCTGCAAGCGGCTGGTGTTCAGCTCATCGGCAGCTATTTATGACCTGGTGGAAGGCTTCATGGTCACCGAAGAATCACCGGTGGCTCCCACCAGCCCGTACGGACGGACCAAAGCCATCATGGAGATGGTGCTGCGTGATTTCTGCACTGCCTACGGCATGCGTGGTATCGCTCTGCGTTATTTCAACCCCATCGGCGCGGATCCCAAGCTGCGTTCCGGCATTCACGTGCCCAAGCCATCTCACGTGCTGGGCAAGCTGGTGGATACTGCACTGGGCAAGCAGCCGGAGTTTGTCATCACCGGTGTGGATTGGCCTACCCGCGATGGAACGGGCCTGCGCGACTACATCCATGTGTGGGATTTGGCCAACGCCCATGTCCACGCGGTGACGCATTTTGATGAAGTCTTTGAGCGGGCCGGAAATCCCCCCGATAATTATCTGGTGATCAACCTGGGCACCGGCTGCGGTGTGACCGTGCGAGAAATTGTGGATGCCTTCCAGAAGGTATACGGCCAGCAGATCAACGTACGTGAGGCGCCGCCCCGGCCGGGTGATATCGCCGGGTCGTATGCCAATGCCGATAAGGCCGGCAAACTGCTGGGCTGGGAAGCTACCCACTCGATCGAAGAGGGGATTTCAGACGCCCTGCGCTGGGGGGCAAAGCGTAAAGAGATTCTGGGATACGAGTAAGTCCCATTTATAGGCAAGTCCCAATAAAAAAAATCAGTTCCGCGAGGGGAATGATGTGTCCACTGGTCGAAGATGCCACCGGAAATGATTTGACCTATCGAATCATCGGCGCGGCCATGACCGTGCATAATTCAATCGGATCCGGCTACAAGGAAGAGATCTATGAGAAAGCCCTGGAGCTGGAACTGAACCGGTGTGGGTTGGCCTGTGTGCGTCAATTCCCTGTTACGGTTCGTTATCTTGAGGAATCGGTTGGGCAATTTTATTTGGATTTATGGGTTGAGAATCGGGTTGTGGTGGAACTTAAAGCGTTCAGTCATCAGATCACCGGAGATGAGATCGCGCAGGTGATCAATTATTTGATCGCGGCTAGCTCGCCGGTGGGATTGCTATTCAATTTTGGGCGACGAAAGCTGGAGCACAGGCGAGTGTTTCCGCCCAAATTCGCGCCAGAGGCTCAGCCTCGGGTCGGACGGGATGATGTGTTGAAGGCCGGGCGGGAGACGAAAGAGGGGCCGCGACAGTAGGGCAGAAGGCAGTGAGGCGTGAAAACCATCAACGAATAAGGCTGGAGCTTAACCTATTTTTCATATCACCGCAGTTTTTTGTGATCACCGGTAAACGAATAAACGAACGAGGCCAGGGCAGTTCTTAGGTGATAAATCTACGTTTATACTTTTTCAAGACCCTGGCAAAACTATGTGCTTTTTTATTCGTTTATTCGTTTTCGCCGACGTCCGCGCCGACAATTCGTGGACGGTTGTGGATGTGAAAACCATC
>DAISXR010000134.1:3152-6328 GCA_036825755.1 Anaerolineaceae bacterium | reverse complement strand
CAATTCGTGGACGGTTGTGGATGTGAAAACCATCAACGAATAAGTTGTAAGGATTACGGCTGGACTTTTGTTGGAGAAGTGCGGCTCAAAGACATCAAACGAATAAACGAATGAATTCCAAAACGGCGTTAAGTGACAGGTTAGCTTGCATACATTTTTTGATCATATCGAATTTAAGCCCGACTACAATTCGTTTTTGCCAGTGGATATACCACTGGCGCTCGTTCCCCCCGGTGTCCGTGCCGGCAATGCGTGGATGGCAATATGGTTTATCCACAAATACCACACTTCCCTGACCTCCTCTCCTTTCCCCTCCTTCTCCTCCTTGACGCCGGATTCATTCCGGCGATAATAAAGCCATGGATGACCGCTCGCTTCCGCTCGGACAGGTGCTGCATGGGAACTGCATTGATCTGATGCGCGCGCTGCCCGATCAATCGGTCAACCTTGTTTTCGCTGACCCCCCGTACAATTTACAGCTTCAGCATGCCCTCTGGCGCCCCAACATGACCATGGTGGATGCCGTGAACGACGAATGGGACCAGTTTGAGAGCTTCCACGCCTATGATGATTTCACACACGCCTGGCTGACGGAGTGCCGCCGCGTGCTCAAAGACGATGGCAGCATCTGGGTGATCGGTTCGTATCACAATATTTTCCGCGTGGGTACCATCATGCAGGATCTGGGCTTCTGGATCCTCAACGATGTGGTATGGGTGAAAACCAACCCCATGCCCAACTTCCGCGGGGTGCGCTTTGCCAACGCGCATGAGACCCTGCTGTGGGCCAGCAAGAGCAAGGGCTCGCGCTATACCTTTAACCATCACGCCATGAAGCCATTTAATGAAGACAAGCAGATGCGCTCCGACTGGCTGCTGGCCATCTGCACCGGCAAGGAGCGTCTGCGTCACGAGGGCAAAAAAGCCCATCCCACCCAGAAGCCGGAGGCTTTGCTGTACCGGGTGCTACTGTCCTCCACACAACCGGGTGATATTGTGCTGGACCCTTTCTTCGGCACCGGCACCACCGGCGCGGTGGCCAAAAAACTGCACCGACAGTGGATCGGTATGGAGCAGGAAGAAAAATACGTGACCCTGGCCCGCGAGCGCATCAAAGGGGTGACGCCGGAACTGTTTGAGGAGAACACCTTTGATGTGCGCGACAAGAAACGCAATCAGCCGCGCATCGCCTTTGCCACCCTGCTGGAATTTGGTTACCTCAGCCCCGGGCAAACGCTGTTCTTCCAGCGTGATCCGGCTCTGGCGGCCCGCATCAAAGCCGACGGCAGCTTGGCCCTGAACGGGTTTGTAGGCACCATTCACACGGTGGGCCGGCAGATCCTGAACGGCGGCCCCTGTAATGGCTGGGACAGTTGGTTTTATCAAAGCGAGCAGGGAGAACTGCTGCCCATCGACGAGTTGCGCCAGGCGTACCGAATGGCTATGAGCACGCCACTGGCTTCCGAATCTGATACCACTGAGGAGTAACCCCCATGACAAAAGCACGTGCTCTCGGCATCCCGTTTGACGGGCAGCCCGGCATCAACAACGCCATCACAGATGTGGACGGCGTACTGGTTGGACACACCACGCTCATCTCCGGCGACGGACCGCTGGTGGTGGGGCAGGGACCGGTTCGCACCGGTGTGACTGCCGTATTGCCGCGCGGCAAAAACCTGGATCCCGTGTTTGCCGGCTGGTATTCGCTGAACGGCAACGGCGAGATGACCGGCACCACCTGGGTGGAAGAAAGCGGCTTTATGCGCGGACCGGTGCTCATCACCAATACGCACAGCGTGGGAGTTGCCCGGGATACGGCGGTGGATTGGCTGGTGCAGACCGGCCGGGGCCAGCAGGATTACTGGCAGTTTCCCTTCCATCTGCCGGTGACGGCTGAAACGTTTGACGGTTTTCTCAACGATGTGAACGGTTTCCATGTCAAACGCGAGCACGTACTGCATGCGCTGGAAAGCGCGGCCGGTGGCCCGGTGGCTGAGGGCTGCGTGGGCGGTGGTACCGGTATGATCTGCCACCAGTTCAAGGGTGGTATCGGCACCTCATCAAGGTTGATTCAAATTGACGGGCAAACGTATACCCTGGGTACGCTGGTGCAGGCCAACTACGGCTCGCGCGCTGATCTGACCATCGCGGGTGTGCCGGTGGGCCGCGAGATCCCCGACCTGATGCCCGAACGCCATGACCCCCCGGTGGTCCAGGCGGACGGCTCGATCATCGTCATCACGGCCACGGATGCCCCCTTACTGCCTCACCAGCTCAAACGTATCGCCCGCCGCATTCCGCTGGGGATTGCCCGGGTGGGCGGTTTTGGGGCCAACAGCTCCGGCGATATCTTTCTGGCGTTTTCCACCGCCAATGCCGGCGCGGCCAACCCTGCCGGCACGGATCACCTGCGTATGTTATCCAATGAGCAGATGAACCCGCTCCTGCAGGCCACTGTACAGGTGGTGGAGGAGGCCATCATCAACGCCTTGACCTCCGCTGTAACCATGACCGGTATCAACGGCAACACTGTGTACGCATTGCCGCAGAACCGTTTGGTCGAGGTGATGGCCAAATACAACCGGCTGACACATTGATTCAGCCTTGAATAGTGCTTCTTTTTGTCAAAACAGCGGTATGATTGTGAGTGGCAATCGGCCATCTTAAAACCAGCCGATTGCCGTATGCTGTACCAGGAAACAATCCCAAAATTCATTTTCAGGAGAAAATCATGAAAATCTTTATCACTGCCGATATTGAGGGTGTCACCGATGCCACCAAGTGGGAAGAGACCGATTCGACCAACCAGTATTTCCTTGAAATGCGCGAACAGATGACCGCTGAAGTCAAAGCTGCCTGTGAGGGAGCCCTGAACGCCGGCGCCAAAGAGGTCGTGGTCAAAGACTCACACGGCTGGGGCTGCAACATCCTGCATAAGAAACTGCCGCGTGAGGTACGTCTGATCCGCGCGTGGACCGGTCATCCATACAGCATGATGCAGGGCATCGACAAATCATTTGACGCCACGCTGGTGGTGGGGTATCACTCACAGGCTGGCACCGATGGCTCTCCGCTGGCCCATACCATGACCGGGCAGATGGCCTTTTTCAAGATCAATGACATGCTGGCTTCCGAGTTCATGATCTCAGCCTTCACCTCCGGTTATGAAGGCGTGCC
>DAISXR010000134.1:0-3052 GCA_036825755.1 Anaerolineaceae bacterium | reverse complement strand
TTCTCATTCTGCACCAAGTAGTTGATTGTGTACTGCGGGCATACACACCCCTGGGTGTGTATGCCCGGATAGGGAACAGGGGGTATGTATATGTTTGGTTGGATCAGTCTTCTGCGCGGAATTAATGTAGGCGGGTATACAAAAATTGCGATGGCGGATCTTCGCGCACTGTATCAGGGGTTAAGTTTCCAGAACGTTACCACGTATGTGCAGAGCGGGAATGTGGTCTTTTCAGCCGATGAGGGTGACTCATCGCGGCTGGCTCAGCAAATAGAACAACAAATGCAATCTGTCTGGGGTTTTTCGGTGCCGGTGCTCCTGCGCGGAGCGGAGGATTTCTCACGCATCCTGAACACCAATCCTTTTTTGCAGCGGTCTGATACGGATCTCTCCAAACTGCATGTCACATTTTTGACGGCCCCGGTGGATGAAACACGCCTGCAGGGCATCCCATCGCCCAACGCGGATGGAGATGAATTCGCGGCCGGCGGGCAGGAGATTTTTGTGTATTGCCCCGGCGGATACGGCCGAACCCGCCTGAACAACAATTTCTTTGAGAAAAAGCTTGCCCAACCGGTCACCACCCGTAACTGGAACACAGTCACCGAGATGCACCGGTTGGCCTCAGAATTGACGGTGCAGTGAACCGGGAGTTCCTCCCATGTTGTACAATACAGTGATATGGAAAAACCCACCACAGGCGAGCATCGCCATCGCTCCGGACATTTAAAGGCCGTACTGCTGGCGCTTTTTGTCACATTTTTGTGGTCTACCTCATGGGTGTTGATCAAGCTGGGGCTAAAGGCCAATTTACCGGCCGTCAGCTTTGCCGGACTGCGCTATACACTGGCTTTTCTGTTTCTACTTCCGTTGGTGTTATTCAACCGGGATCATCGGCAAACCGTTCGCAGCCTCACTGCCGGGCAGTGGGGGCAGTTGGCGTTATTGGGACTGCTGCTGTACACGTTAGCCCAGGGCGCGCAGTATGTGGGACTGGCTTACCTGCCCGCCGCCATGCTCTCGCTGCTGCTCAACCTGACGCCGCTGGTGGTGGCGTTGGTCAGCAGGCGTATGGGCACGGAAGCCGCGCCGCTCAGCCAGTGGGCAGGGATTTTGCTCTCCACAGCCGGTACGCTGGTTTTCTTTTTGCCGTTTTCCGTACCGGCCGGGCAGTGGATTGGGTTGACCGCGGCAATGGTCTGCCTGGCATCGAACGCGGCAGCGTCTAAATATGGAAGAAAGGTCAACCTGCACAGCGGGCTTTCACCTTTGGTGATCACCACCCTTACCATGGGTATGGGCGGGCTGATTATGCTGGCGGTTGGAGGGCTTACCCAGGGGTTTGGCCGGCTGGATCTTACCCAGTGGCTGATCGTTTTATGGCTGGCCTTGATGAACACCGCACTGGGTTTTACCGTGTGGAACCATACCCTACGCACCCTGACAGCGGTGGAATCGAGCATTCTCAACAGCGCCATGATGCCGCAGATCGCTATTCTGACATGGGTTTTCCTGGGCGAGGCGCTTACGATGAAGCAGATCATCGGGATGATTTTGGTGGTGGTAGGTACGTTGATTGTGCAGTTGCGGTTCCGGCTGCCACAAAAGGTTCGATCTGCCGGGTCGGTGGAACCCGGTAAATAGTTCGCCGCAGGAGGGAAATGAATGAGCGAACCGTTGCGATTACTGGCCATATTCCCGCACCCGGATGACGAGACGCTGGGATGCGGACCCGCTCTGGCGAGATACGCCGCCGAAGGGGTGGAAGTGTATCTGGTGACCGCCACGCGCGGACAGATGGGTTGGACCGGCCCGGCTGAACAGAACCCGGGCACTGAGACACTGGGGAAGATCCGCGAAACCGAGTTGCAGTGTGCGGTTCAAAAGCTGGGCCTGTACCGTGTGCATTTGCTGGATTACATGGACGGAGAGTTGGATCAGGTGGACCGCCCTGAAATTGTGGGGATGATCACTTCATATATCCGCGGAATCCGCCCGCAGGTGGTGCTCACCTACGCCCAGGAAGGCGTGTACGGGCATCCCGATCATATTGCTTTGGCGCAGATCACCACCGCCGCCCTGGTGACGGCTGTTGACGGCTCGTATACCGATCTGCAGAACCTGCCGCCTCACCGCGTATTGAAATATTACGCCTCGGTGGATAGTTGCAGCGCGGTACAGGCTTTCCGTGAACTGGCGGGGCCGGTGAGTATGATGATCAACGGCGTAGAACGTTCGCATGCCGGCTGGGAGGAATGGGCCATTACCACCCGTTTTGACACCCGCCCCTATTTTGACCGGGTGGAAGAGGCTATTCATTGCCACCAGTCGCAGTTCACCGGGTTTGGCAATCTGATGAACCTGTCAGTCGACACCCGCCGGAGCCTGTTTACCGAGGCTACTTTTGTGCGAAATTATTCGCTGGTCAATACGTCGGTGAATGAAACCGATTTGTTTGAGGGCATCCGCTAACCGGCGGGGAGGAATATCCGGCTTATGAAGATGCAACTCGGGGATTGGGTGCGCCATCTGGCAGAGGTTGTACGCCTGTGGTACGGCCTGGATGTCACCCGGATTGAAACGCTGGATTTGGGAGCGGATGCCGCGTCGAATGTCTATCGGGTGGAAGCCCGCCATGATCCACAGGTGTATTTTCTTAAAACCCGTCCGTATGCGCAGATCCTGACCGGGGTGGATATCCCTGCCTTTTTCAGCAGTCAAAACATCCCGCATATTCTGGCTCCCATCCCAGATAAAACCGGCCTGCCCTGGGTGCAGGATGGCTCGCTCAGCCTGAGGTTGTACCCGTTTTTATCGGGCACATCGGCCATGGAAACGCAGATGACCGCTTGCCAATGGACCGAACTGGGGCAGGCGATGCGCGCCGTGCATGCCTGCACGCTCCCGTCTCATCTGGCCGGAGCATTGGAACAGGAGACTTTTTCATCGGAGTCGCGCCTGCTGGCGGAGGCTTACCTGTACCGCTCCCTGGCCGGTGAGTTTGCACAGACGCCGGGAGCGGCGGTGGCAGAGGTGCTGTGCCGGTTTGAGG
>DAISXR010000133.1:0-8293 GCA_036825755.1 Anaerolineaceae bacterium | reverse complement strand
CCCGGGGGCTTGCATTCAAAGACGGCCCAAAAAACAACTTTACGATTTATTACGACACCAGCGTCATCGCGCAGAATCACCTAATGGCAATCGGTGGGTTATGGGCGGATAGTCTTGCATCAATGCCAGCCGTTATTCCGCCCTCCACCCACCCTATGGTTCAACACTTATGTCATCGTGCAGCCATCCGCGCTCGCGGGGAAACAATGACACTTTTACAGGTCAGCCGATATTCCGTGACTACACCAATGTCATTGCACAACCGTCCGCGCGGGGGTCACTCCCTGCCCACAGCACACCGTTCTCCGGATCGCGGCGGATGATTTGCCCGCGGCCAAAGCCCTGGCGGCCCAGCCCGCTGACCGGCATAACCGGATGACCCATGGCTGCCAGGTCTGACATCACTTCCACCGGGATACCCTCTTCCAACTGCACCTTGCCGCCGGAACGTCCGCCTGCCAGCAAACAGAAACGCGGCCGGTCCAACGCCTGTTGCGGGTTGAGCTCATCGTCCACCATGCCCACCGTCACCTGCATATGACCCTGCGGCTGCATAAAACCGCCCATTACGCCATAACTGGCGTACAGGTTGTTATCCGATGTGTAGGTCGCCATGGCCGGGATGATGGTGTGATACGGGCGCTTGCCCGGCATCAACTGGTTGGCATGTCCCTCTTCCAAACTGAAGTTGTGCCCGCGGTTCTGCAGGCTGAAGCCACGCCCGCGTGGAACAATACCGGTGCCAAAGCCCATGTAATTGCTGTTGATGAACGAGCATGCGTTGCCGTATTGATCGGCCACGCTCAGATACACCGTGTCACTGGAATAAATGGGGTTGCCGTAAGGATAGTTCAGATTGGCCGAACGTGGATTGATCAACCTACGGCGGTCATCGGCATAAGCGCGACTGAGTAGTTCTTTGAGCGGAGCCGGGTTGAAATCCGGATCGGCGATGAAGTGGAAGGCATCCGCAAACGCCAGACGCATCGCCTCGATGGTCAGATGCAGCCGTTCGGTGGAATTGGCTGGCAGATCGGCCACATCGAAACCTTCCAGAATGTTCAACGCCAGCAGCGCCGCCAATCCCTGTCCGTTGGGCGGGCATTCCCAGATGCGAACGCCTCGGTAGTCAATCGAAATCGGTTCCACCCAGGTCGATTCATGCGCCGCCAGGTCTTCCAGTTCCATACAACCGCCGGCCTCTTTGATGATAGCCACAATGGATTCTGCGATCTCGCCTTCGTAATAAGCCTTTTTACCGCCTTCGGCGATCATGCGCATGGTGCGCGCCAAACCCGGGTTGCGAAAGATCTCGCCTGCCTGCGGGCCGCGGCCTTCGATGGTCAACTCGGTGCCGTTGGGTACCTTGCTCAGCCAGTTTTTGGCGGCGTTTTGCCAGGAAATGGCCGTCAACGGAGCCACGGGAAAACCCTCTTCAGCCAAGCGGATGGCCGGAGAAAGCGTCTCGGACAGGGGTAATTTGCCAAAACGGCTGGTGATATCGCACCACATGGCGCAGGCCCCCGGCACGGTGATGCAGTAGGGATGCTGGGGAGGCAAATCAGTGGTGAAGCCATCCTTTTTCACCCGTTCCAGGGTCAGCGCTTTCGGCGCATGACCGGAGCCATTTAACGAGTACACCTTTTTATCCTGCGCATTGTAAAACAGCGCAAAAGCGTCACCGCCCAAACCCGTTGAACCTGGTTCGGTCACATTCAAAGCGGCTGCCACTGCCACAGCCGCGTCGGCGGCCGTGCCGCCTTTGGAAAGAACCTCAATCCCCGCCGCGGTTGCCAGCGGTTGCGAGGAGCCCACTGCACCCCTGCGACCCAATACAGGTGAACGATAAGAAGAAAAAGAATAGTCGTAGCTCATGCCAGTACCTCAATCCCTTGTCCTTCAGTGATATCACCGATCTCCCACAGGGGAATCTTGCGATCGTGTGCTTTAGCTTTGAACTCATCCGCTCGGGCTTCCGGAACGCTCATCAGTAAGCCCCCGCTGGTTTGCGGATCAAACAGCAGCATCTGCTGCCATTCGGATAATCCCTCCGCCAGGCGGACGTGCTTTTCATAAAAGTGTCGGTTGTCGAATGCTCCGCCGGGGAAAGTACCCATTTGAGCATATTTTTTTGCACAATCTAAAAATGGCAAGCTGCCATAACGGATCCTAAAGCCCACACCGCCGGCTTCAGCCATTTCATGAGCATGTCCCATCAGGCCAAACCCGGTGATATCGGTGGCGCTTTTCAATCCGGTTTCCACTGCCAGCAGGCTTACTTGATCGTTGAGCACGCTCATCCACCTGGTTACATCTTCCACATCTTCCGATGCGGCTTTTTGCTGTTTGAGCGCCGTCGTGGTCACCCCAAATCCCAGCGGCTTGCTGAGGAACAATCGATCACCCGGCCGGGCTCCGCGTTTGGTAAGCATCTCATCCAGACCGACCATGCCCACCACCATCAACCCGAACTTGGGTTCTTTATCCTGTATCGTGTGCCCCCCGGCTATCACCACGCCGGCTTGCCGGGCTTTCTCAGCCGCGCCGCTCATGATTTCCTGCATTACTTCAACAGGCAAATCCGGTGGCAGCGCCGATACATTAAGAGCCAAAAACGGCTTCCCCCCCATGGCATACACATCTGAAAGACTGTTGGCAGCCGCAATGGCTCCATACGCGTAGGGATCATCCACTACCGGCGTGAAGAAATCGGTGGTCACCACCAGCGCCGAACGATCATCCAGTTTCCACACAGCGGCGTCATCCGGATCTGATAACCCCACCAGCAGGTTGGGATACGCTTCAGCGTTATAGATTTGTTTTATCGGGCGCAGAACCTGCGCCAGCGTTTCCGCATTCAGTTTAGATGCTCAACCCGCGCAGCTCGACAGGCTGGTCAAACGGATCTGTTTGCCGGATGGTGAATGTAAATCAGCCAAGCGTTACCTCCTCATCAGTTTTTAAGCAATTCCGGTAAGGTAAGGTCTCTGGTTTGTTTAAAAATGAATAAAAACAATTGTCGATTGCTCATTGAGGTATTCTACCCCAGTCAGTCTCCTGCTGGGGTTCAGATGATTGTCTATCAACACAGTCTCTGCATCATCAAGATTCTATGGATGATCAGAAAGATTTTTATACACATGCAGATAACTGCGTTCGCGACAGGGTACCAGGTTTTCAGTAATTTCAATTTTGTCAAATAAACCGGGGTATTTGCTATTCATCACCGGTTCCCACGCCAATGCGGAATCTTCGCTCAGCAGCACATAGTCAGACCTCAGCAGCCATTCCTCGGCGATCACTTCATTCCAATATCCATTGGCGAGTAAATATTCAGGATCTCCACCGATACGCCTGTAAAAATGGTTGTTTAATTGCAGGGGGAAAACTTCAATGTTCTCCATACTCAACAGCACTGCGGGGGTATCATATTCCCAATATATCAATGAACCCGGTTGAATCTCAGTTTTCAAGTGGTTTGCCATGTCAGTCAGTGCCTGAGTTGTGCTGTCGCTACACATAGTGGCCGCGGATTCACCCGCCAGGTAATCATGCGGGCTCAAGACCATCGCAATAATCAGGCTGGAAAGGATAAATACACGTGTAAAGGCAAGCCCCTGGTTACTCTTCTTGAGTAACAACCAGAAAATCACACACATTGCAACAAACACGAGACCAATCATCAGGCCATAACTGGCAGCCAGCATTAACTCAAGGTTTTTGTAACCGAAGTGGAACTTGTTCTCCAATGAACGCCATAACTCGGTAGTGCCCGGTAAAATATGCATGTCTCGAACCCGAGGAATCGTAAGGAACATCAAACGGTCGGAAAAAGTACGATGCAAAAACAGACCAATCCCTGTACTGACGATCAGAATTGACAGAACGGAAGTAAATACCTTCAGGAAATTTCCTTTTTCACCCATCCATCGAAAACAAAGCGGGATGATGATTAACCCCAGTGGTAAATAAAAAGCCGGGTAGGCTATATAACTATACAAAAGGTTGTTATCCTGTATGACAGCCAGTACATGAATAATGGCTAAAAACAGGTTACTGATAAACAGGAAAGTAAACGTCTTGAATTCTTCGCTCTTAACAAACAACCGCCACTTTGCTGTGATTATAAAAAATAACGAAAATAATGTAGGGACAAGATATATTCCCACGCCATTAAAGATCGCCTGTAGTTCCTGAATCAGGTTGTAGTCAGGCTCCACAACATATTGACCCTCCTGGAGGTCCATCATCGTTTGAGCGTAAACTGATAGCTTTTCAGGGGCGAGGACTTGTAATGCCATTTGGACATACACTCGCCACATGTACCGGTATATTTCTGGCCAGTAAATTACATTGATGGCAATAAATATGGCAAAGCTGATTGCAATCGGCAGCCACGCTTTTTTGATGCCAAACTGCCAGAGGATATACAAAATGGCAAAGCCATAGAATGGAATCAGGTTCTGCCGTGTTAATGAAATCACAACACAGAAAATGAGACCAAGCGAAAGTTCCCAGATTTTTGCCGATTTTTTAGTCAAAAAGAACAGGCTGAATACAATTAATGCCGCTGTTACCGCCTGGGTTAACGCGCGTGAATACATGGATACCCAGAATCCATTCAGGGAAAATAACAATAAAATTCCAGCCGCCCACGTCTGATTACTGAAACGACGGATTAATATCCACATCACCAGCAGCATGGCCATTGCGAGCGATAGGGCAAATATCCGACCAGATAGCAGCCCCGGAGCAATTAACTGGGAAAGACCTAAAATCCAGAATGAAAACACGCCCTTATTCGTTACGGGCCCACCTGCTTGATAAGGCTTGTAAGTCCCTTCCAGGTAATACTTACCTTTAAGCAGATAGGTTCCCTCATCCATATTGGCTACCTGATGTTCTGCATAATAAACACCACGCATCGCAAAAATGACAAGCGCTACAAAGGTAATGACAAGGGTGATCTGATTTGAATACGCCTTCCAGACTCTTTTTGCACGTTGAAATAATTGATTAAGCATGAGGGTTTCAGTCATTCTTTTTTGTAAATGGTTCAATACTCCAGCCAGATCGTAACAGGCCCGTCGTTTTCAATATTCACCACCATGTATGCCCCAAACTGACCCGTTTTCACCGGCACACCCAGCATCGATAGCTGCCCGGCAAAGTAGTCCACCAGCGGCTCGGCCAGATCAGGCGGGGCCGCGTTGACAAATGAAGGCCGGTTGCCTTTACGCGTATCTGCATACAGAGTAAACTGCGAAACCACCAGCGCTTCACCCCCAATATCGAGCACGGAACGGTTGATTTTTCCTTCATCATCGCCAAAGATCCGCAGCATGGCAATTTTCTTCGCCAGGGCCTGAGCCTGCTCCTGCGTATCCTCCGGTCCAATCCCCAGCAGGATCACCAGACCGGCACCAATCTGTGAAATCACTTTCCCATCTACCGAAACGCTGCCTGTATTCACCCGTTGTACCACTGCACGCATCGAAGTTCTCCTCACACAAAATCACGGCGCAATTTGGATCACGCCGCAAAAATCAAAGATGTGATATCTCTTTTATAGAGAGTCAAGCTCTGTCTGATCCGGTTCTGCACCATCTGCGTTGCTCATTATATCAACATAATCCCTGGGGCATTTCTACTTTAGCCGTAAAATTGGTCAGTGTGTTAAGGTGATTTTTGGTACAATGCAGGCATGCCCTTCCGCCTGCAGCCGAAAGGCGCTCCGCCTGTCAAACGCCTGTTTGATCTGCTCGTTTCGGTGATTGCGCTGGTTATCCTTTCACCGGTCATGCTGATCGTTGCACTGATCGTGCGGATCAAACTGGGAGCGCCCGTGTTGTTCCAGCAAAACAGGCCCGGGCTACACGGTAAAATTTTTACCATCCGTAAATTCCGAACCATGAAAAACCTGCTCGGACCGGATGGAAAACCCCTGCCTGATGAATTGCGATTAACACGCCTGGGAAAATTTCTTCGCTCCAGCAGTCTGGATGAGCTTCCGGAGTTGTTCAACGTATTTCTCGGTGAGATGAGCCTGGTGGGGCCGCGCCCGCTGCTGATCCACTACCTGCCGTTATACAGCCCCGAGCAAGCCCGCCGCCACAATGTGCTGCCCGGGATCACCGGCTGGGCGCAGATCAACGGCCGTAATGCCGCCACATGGGCGGACAAATTCCGCATGGATGTCTGGTATGTGGATCACTGGTCGTTCTGGCTGGATATCAAGATTATCGCCCTCACCCTGTGGAAAGTGCTGGCGCGTGAAGGCATCACCCAGCCGGGTGAAGCGACTACTCAGGAGTTCAAGGGAAATTTCTGAACAACGTTTTGTGAACTTATTCAGCAGGGTCCATCGGGTCCAGCCAGCCGCCATCCAGTTCCTGAATGACGTTTTCGATTAACCGCTGTTTCCCAACCGTCACAACCTCTTCATTGATGTAGGCCAACGCGATACTGGTTTCAAGCGCCTGACCCCCCTGCCCTGCCAGCACAGTGGGCCACATCTCCCGCAGGGGTGTTGTGTAATCCAGCACGACTGAAGCCGCCCAACGATCTTTGATGTTTTCCGGCGCCGTACCCGTGCCGACCAGCGTGACCCCGCGTTGGGCCAATGCTTCCAGCAGCGCCGGGCTTTGTGATGCAGGTGAAACGTAGACTGTATAGAGAATATTGCCCAGCAGGGTATCCACCTCGGTTTGCCAGGTCGCTGTGTCAGCGGTACTAGAAACGCGCGCCGAAATGGGGAACAGCACCAGCGGAGCGTAATACGGGTTGCACAGGCCGCACAGATACTCACCGCCGTTAATGAAGGCCTGCTCCTCCTGATCACCGGCCGGGTCAGGGCTGAAGAGACCGCCCACACGCCAGTCATAGGTGATCACGGTGGATACATAGCCCGCCAGAAAGGCCTGTTTGTCGCGCCGGACGCGGATCACATTCAGGTTGGCAGCCGGGGCCAGTTCCTGATCTGAATATACGATGAATTGAACCGCCGGGTTGGCCGCAACTGCTTCATTCAGGGCATCACCAGCGTTATATGCGATGACTGTCCGCCAATCCGGCTGTACCATCCCGGAGGTAAGCTCGGGCGCTTCTTCCACCGTTAAGCTGTCAGATGAGGAGAGTTCGTTCAAAGCCGCCAGCAAATCGGCATGCATGACCTCGTCCATACCGGCGGTTACCAGTACCACCCGGGCGGGTGCCAAAGTGGGGGTGGGTTGAGGCGTATCGGTTGGAGCGGCTGTCGCGGCCGCCTGGGTTTCTGTGACGTCAACCGGATTGACTGCCGGTGTTTCCCCGCCGCACGCTGAAAGAAACAGCCCCAGCAGCAGCGCGAGGATAATTACCTGGTTCAGCCGTCCGATTTTCTTTTCACCCATGATGACTCCCTGTACATGCATCCGCAAAGCGGTTGATTTTGTTGGATCGAATTCCGTTATCTTATCATAAAAACATCCCGCTGAATCTGACCGCCGTGGGTATAATTGGTGACGAAAAACCCCTCAAAATACGACAAAAATCGTATCACCTGCACGAGATTACATCTATAATAGATAAAATTTGTCTGATTTAGACAGAAACAAACGAGGAAACATGCAAATTCGAGCCGCAAATGAAGTGATGATCCTGACCGAGGAAGCCCAGAAGCAATTCCTGGCGATGATCCAGGATACCAAACGAGCTGATTTATCCGTGCGCATCCGCCGGCAGAACTATCAGACCCAGTTGATGTTTGCCTCGCCGGAAGACATCCTGGAAGAAGACCTGGCCCAGGAGGCCGGAGAGTTCAAGTTGATCCTGGACCCCGAAACCGCCGCCGCGCTGGAAGGCGCAACCCTCTCATTCGAGGATGGTGGATTCTCTATCGCGCCCCCGGCCGGAAAAAGCCTGTTCCCCAAAACCAAAGATTGGGGCGAACCGGTAGCTGATGCCGTGCAGGCCGTGGTGGATCAACAGTTGAACCCCGGGCTGGCCAGCCACAACGGTTGGGTGAAATTGCTGGATGTGCAGGGTGAGAAGGCTTATATTGAAATGGGCGGCGGTTGCCGGGGCTGCATGCACTCTTACATGACCCTCAAAGACTCCATCGAACGCATGATCCTTGAAAATGTGCCCGCCATCACTCAGGTGATCGATACCACCGATCATGCCGGTGGCACCAACCCCTTCTACGCGCCCAATAACTAAACGCTGACATTAAGCCGTTAAAAAGACCGCCCCTGAAAATGTAGTGCACCCCGATTGTTGGACAAAAGTTAAGTAGAAATGAAGGACTGAGTTC
>DAISXR010000132.1:0-8303 GCA_036825755.1 Anaerolineaceae bacterium | reverse complement strand
TGCAAATCACTTCACGTTATCTGGAAGACATCGTTTTTTACTGTTGTCAAAACGATGACAGCAATAACAAACCACAAAATTCCCCTCCATCGGAGGGGTGGCGCACAGCGCCGGGGTGGTAATTCTCCGCCCATGCCAGGGGTGGGGTGTCATCACTCCCGCCTCACTTGCATTATACTTAGTCCTATGCCCCGGAAAATTCTCCTCGTCGACGATGATGCCCTCATGCGGCGCAGCCTGGCCTTCAACCTCACCCAGGCCGGCTACCACACCGTGACGGCCGCCAATGCTGAAGATGCGCTGGCCATGGTGCAACGGGATGCTCCCGATCTGATCCTGCTGGATATCGGGCTGCCCGGTATGGACGGCCTGGATGCCCTCAAGCAGTTCAAATCACTGCACGGCTTGCCGGTCATCTTCCTCACCTCACGCCGCCGGGAGTTGGACGAGGTGCTGGGGCTGGAGCTGGGCGCCGATGATTATGTGACCAAACCCTTCGATCTGGATGTCCTCCTGGCCCACATCAAAGCGGTCCTTCGTCGCGCAACGCCGTCTGAAGCCGGAAGTGATCCCCAACCCGTCGAAGCCGGCCCCTTTAAAATCGACCCGCTCTCGCATACGGTGACGGTGGCCGGCAAAACAGTGGATCTCTCTCCGCGCGAATTTGGCCTGCTTTACACGCTGGCCTCTGAACCCAACCGTGTTTTCTCGGTGGATGAACTGCTGGGGCGTGTTTGGGGAGCCGAGTTCATTGGGCAGCCGCAGGTTGTGTATGTGCATATCCGCTGGCTGCGCGAAAAAATTGAAGACAATCCGCAGTCACCCCGTTATCTGGTGACCGTTCGCAGCGTGGGCTACAAGCTGGCTCTGGAAGAGTGAGGTATGTTTCGCACTTTGCGCGCTCGTCTGATTCTGAGCCATGTGCTCCCGCTGGTGATCATCCTGCCCCTGCTGGGTTTGGGGATGGTGTACCTGCTCGAGCACAATTTTTTGCTGCCGGAACTGGCTCAAAACCTGCTGGGTGATGCCCGCCTGCTGGGAGAAATCAGCCGCTCGGAATACGAAATCGCCCAAAATCCACTCCTGTTTCAACGCATGATCAGCCGGGTCAAACTGGACCCCGATGTGAAAGTGATGTTTATCAGCAGCCAGGGCCGGCTGCTGTTTTCAAGCGAGAGCACCGATATCGATCTTCTGGGGACAACGCTGGATGTGCCCGGTCTGGCCGATGCGCAGCAAGGGAATGAAATCGCGCTCACCAACTACTCGCTCTTCCGGCTTGAAAATGTGGTGCTGGATGTCTACTCGCCGGTGCTCAACCCGCTCGATCAGGTAATTGGCATTGTGCGGCTCACCTACCATGTGGCCAACGTGTACGATCTGCTGATCCGTTTCCGTTTTCTGATCGGCATTGTGCTGCTGCTGGGGCTGGCGCTCAGCCTGATCATCGGCTCTCTTCTCGCGGTGAGTATCGCCCGTCCGGTCCACCAGGTGACTGACGCCATCTACGATCTGTCCAGCGGCAAACGCACCGAAGCGCTGGAGGAAAAAGGCCCGGTTGAACTGCGCAAGCAAACCCGCGCAGTAAACTATCTGGTTCACCAGTTGCGCACCATGGATCAGGCTCGCAGACAGTTGCTGGCCAACCTGGTGCATGAACTGGGTCAGCCGTTGGGTGCGTTGAAATCGGCTATTCAGGCTTTCTCGCACGGGGCCGGCGAAGACCCTGAGCTGCGCCGCGATCTAACGCAAGGCATGCAGGAAGAGGTGACCCATTTGCAGCACCTTCTGGATGATCTGGCCCGCCTGTATGATAAAGAACTGGGACCGCTGGAACTCAATCGCACCCCGGTTAACCTGTCGACCTGGCTGCCGGAGGTGCTGCTGCCGTGGAAGTCGGCTGCCATGGAAAAAGAGTTGAACTGGTCTGCCAGTATTGCTGAAAACATGCCGGTCATCCAGGCGGATACCGTGCGGCTGACCCAGATCGTGGGCAACCTGGCCAGCAACGCCATCCGCTATACACCGCGCGGGGGCTCCGTCCACATTACCAGCGGAGCCGAAGAGGGCGGAGTTTTCATCCGCTTCCAGGATACCGGTACCGGTATAGCCCCATCGGAGCAGGAAAAAATCTTCAGCCCGTTCTACCAGGGCGATCAGGGCCGGCGTATCAAACAGGGTATGGGCCTCGGTCTCGGTATCGCCCGCGATCTGGTGGAAGCACACGGCGGCAACATCCATCTGGAAAGCGTGCCCGGGCAGGGAAGCACATTTATCGTGTGGCTGCCGCTGCCGGAAGAAAACGCCGGATAATCTCATTCCCCTGACGGTCAATCCCGCACGGATCCAATCCAAACCATATTTCCCCATTTCGATCAGCATTTAAAGTTTCCTTAAGCTTCCCTTATCCTTACCATAAAGATAAGCGGGATAAAGATGGCGTACACTACAAAAACGCAATCCTTGTACTGTCCGAAAGGGTGCAGGGTAATTTGAAAATAACGTGTAGGAGTAACGATTGTGATGAAAATAAAAATGAACAAAAAATTATGGATACCAGCGCTCCTGCTGATTGGTTTACTGGGCACATCGTGCAGCGCGCTCAATTCCGCTGCGGATAACCTTAACAAGCTGCTTCCGGGCGGTACAAATGTTGTGGGGCAGGCTGCTACGACCGAAGAGGTGGCTCAGGCCCAGGAAGTCACTCAGACCGGTACAGCCCCCGACCAAACGCAGGCGGTAGAAGCCACACCGGCGCAACCGGTGGTGGTGGCTGACAGTTCGCTGACAGCCTATCAGGATGCCCTGACCCAGATTTATGAAGGCGTAAGCCCCTCCGTGGTGAGCATTACGGCGGTTGGAAACCAGGGCGCCGGGCAGGGCTCCGGTTTTGTATGGGATGGTGAAGGGCATATCATCACCAACCATCATGTGATTGACGGTGCACAGGATGTAACCGTGGAGTTTCAGGATGGCACGATTGTCAGCGCGGATATCGTCGGATCGGATGTATACAGTGATTTGGCCGTGCTGAAGGTGGATGTATCCTCCGATTTCCTCCAGCCCGTGCAGATGGCCGACTCTGATCAAATCAAGGTTGGGCAGCTTGCCATCGCGATAGGCAACCCGTATGCCCTTGAAAATACCATGACCGTTGGCATCGTCAGCGCCATTGGCCGCAGCATCGCAGCAGGCAACCCCAATTTCTCAGGCTCTTCCTATTCCATTCCGGATATCATTCAAACTGATGCGCCTATCAACCCGGGCAACTCCGGCGGTGTGCTGGTGAACAATACCGGTCAGGTGATCGGCGTCACCAATGCTATTGAATCGGCTACCGGGGCCAACGCGGGTATCGGATTTGCCATCCCGGCCAACATCGTCAAGATGGTGGTACCCGGCCTGATTGAAAATGGCAGTTACGATCACCCGTATCTGGGTATTTCAGGCACCGCCCTGTACCCCGATCTGGCAACGCAGATGAATCTGGATCCCGAGCAGCGTGGCGCGCTGGTGGTGGAAGTAACCCCTGACAGCCCGGCTGATAAGGCTGGTCTGAAAGGAAGCCAGAGTCAGGTAACCGTTAACGGCCAGCAGGTATTATCTGGCGGCGATGTGATCACAGCCATTGAAGGCCAGCCGGTACAGAGTATGGATGATCTGATTTCTTACCTGTACAGCCGCACCCAGGTTGACCAGACCATCACCCTCACCGTTCTGCGCGATGGCAAAGAGACGGATGTCGAAGTCACACTGGCAGCCCGTCCTCCCATGGAAGCAGGCCAAACGCCCATTGTGCAACAGCCGATGAGTGAAGGCGCATTTCTGGGCGTCACCGGTATCGATATGACGCCTGAAATCGCAACAGCCATGGAGTTGTCCGAAGATCAAACCGGTGTACTGATCCAGCAGATTGAAAAGGGCAGCCCGGCCGAAGATTTGGGCCTGCAGGCTGGCACCAAAGAAGTGAACCTGAACGGACAAACCGTTTTGATTGGCGGCGATATCATCGTAAAATTCAACGATGTTGAAATCAACGGCATCATGGATCTGGCAGAGGGGATCTATTCAGCCCGGCCTGGCGACCAGGTAACCCTGTCCGTCTTGCGTGATGGTGAAACCATTCAATTGGAAGGCACGTTGGGTGGAAGTTAATTACTATATCTGTGGATGACCCACAAGGGCCCCATTTTTTCTCCTTGAAAAACGGTCCCCGGAGCAGTCACTCCGGGGACCGCGGCTTTAAGGACGGAAAACCCAAGGGGCTGTCCTTTTACAGACAGCCCCTTGAATAATTATTGGAATCCAGCTCGCTCTTTAGCCTTTTTTCAAGACCAGCATGCCGGTACCGGTTTCAGATACCTTGTAGCCTTTGGGCACTGCATCCAGTGCGCCTTTTTCTTCTTTGGAGAAGAAATAAAGGTATGAGGTACCCCCGCTTTTCAACTTCCGCTCTTTTGCATGCAGGAAGTATGATTGGCCTTTCGAATTGGTGTGCTTGTATGCCATTTGTTAATTCCTTTCGCAATGTGATTACGTCCAAGGCATCGCTACCTCAATATGAGTTTACCATATCCATTCTCATATGGTGTCGAGGCAGTGCCATTAAAATTTTACTCCATTGCTTAAAAAACAAGGCTTACCGTATATAATTAGTCTGAATGAAAAGGTATTTTTGGGGACTTCTCTTACTGGTGTCAATCGCGTTGTGGGGCTGTGGTTCCAATCAGGCCCCCCAACCGAATGACGGCACAGATACAGCGTCCAGTACTTCTTCCACATATATTGAAAATAAAGGCTCCGATACCATGGTGAACCTGGCCTTGGCCTGGGCGGAGAAATATCAGTCTGAAAATCCCAACATTCGTATCTCGGTCACCGGCGGGGGTTCGGGAACCGGTATCACAGCTCTCATCACCAATACCGTCGACATTGCCAACGCCTCCCGTCAGATCAAACCGGAAGAAAAGCAAGAAATTGCCGCCCAGGGAGTTGAGGCGGTTGAGTTTGTGGTGGCGCGCGATGCCATCGCAGTAATCGTCAACAAAAACAATCCCATTGACCGGCTCACCCTGCAGCAGGTTTCCGACATCTACACCGGCAGGATCAATAACTGGAGCGAACTGGGCGGCGATGACCGCCCCGTGGTGCGCACCTCACGTGAAACCAATTCCGGAACGCATGTGTTTTTTCTGGAAGAGGTGGTACGCTTGGGGAACAGTGAAGATAAAACCATCTTCTCCGCCGATACGCTGTTGCTGCCCTCTTCAGAGGGGATCATCGCCGAGGTACGCGACAATCCAAACGCGATCGGCTACGACGGGCTGGGATATATCACCCCGGATGTAAAGGTGATTGCCCTGGCAGCCGACCCTTCCGCGGACTACATCACGCCATCGGTGGACACTGTTGTGAACGGTTCTTACCCAATTGCCCGCGATCTGTATCTCTACACGCGCGGTGAGCCGCAGGGCGAGGTGAAACGCTATATTGACTGGATTTTTTCCGCCGAAGCACAGCAAATCGTCGGCGATCTGGGATTTGTGCCTGTGGGCGCGGAAGGGAAATAGGCGGCATGTTCACCCGGCGTAAAACTCTCGGCGAACTCATCATCACTCGCGTCATCCAGGCGGCCGGCTATCTGAGCATTCTGTTTGTGGCATTGATTTTCCTGTTCCTCCTCCGTGAAGGCCTGCCGGCCCTGCAAAAGGTAGAGCTGAAAACGCTGTTCGGCACCCGCTGGTACCCGATTGAAGAATATTTTGGGCTGCTGCCGCTGATATTTGGGTCATTAACCGTCACCATCGGCGCCATCCTGATCGCCGTGCCATTGGGCGTGCTGACAGCCGTGTTCATTTCCGAGGTGGCGCCGTCGTGGGCCAACCAGATACTCAAACCCATCATTGAAATCCTGGCGGGCATCCCCTCAGTGGTGCTGGGGTTCATCGGTATTCTGGTTTTGGCCCCGTTCCTGCGCACCGGGCTCAACCTGCCCACCGGCCTCACGGCGCTGGCCGGCTGTATCCTGCTGGGATGGGGCGCCATCCCCACCATCGTGTCCATCGCTGAAGACGCGCTGAACGCCGTGCCGCCTTCCTACCGGCAGGGCGCGCTGGCGCTTGGCGCCACGCGCTGGCAGACCATCTGGGGCGTTACCTTCCCGGCTGCCCGTTCGGGGATCATCACCGCCATCATGCTGGGCATCGGCCGCGTCATCGGTGAAACGATGACCGTGATGATGGTAACCGGCAACGCACCCACCATGCCGGCCGGGTTGCGCTCGTTTATTATGCCCATTCGCACCATGACCGCTACCATCGCCGCCGAAATGGGCGAGGTGGCCGCTGGCAGCACCCACTATCAGGTGCTGTTTTTTATCGGGTTGCTGCTGTTCCTGTTCTCTCTGGCCATCAACATTGCCGCCTTTATGGTCAGCCTGCGGCGGATCAAGCGCCAGGAAAGGCTGCTGTCATGAGTCGATCACAGCACCCGTTTGATTTGCCTCAAGATAACGAAGCCCCCCGCCGGCGGTCCCTGCTGAACCCGCAGGGGCAACAACGCCTGGGCTTTGGGCTGCTGATTTTGGTGGCGATCATCACGGTGGCCCCTATTCTGGCCCTGCTGGTCTATATTTTCGTAAAAGGAATCCCTGCCATCAGTTGGGAGTTCCTCACCAGCATGCCGCGCAATGGTATGCGCGAGGGCGGGATTTTTCCGGCCATCGTGGGCACGCTGCTGCTCACCGCCGGTACCGCTTTATTCTCTGTGCCGCCGGGTATTGCCGCGGCCATCTACCTGGCGGAGTATGCGCGTGATACTGCGGTGACTCGCGCCATCCGCGTGGCCATGATCAACCTGTCCGGCATCCCTTCGGTGGTGTACGGGTTGTTCGGGCTGGGCATTTTCGTGGTTTTTCTCAACTTCGGTACCAGCATTCTGGCGGCTTCGCTGACGCTTTCCATCATGACCCTGCCGGTCATCATCAGCACCACCGAAGAGGCGCTGCGGGCGGTGCCCTCGGCTTTCACGCCGGTGAGCATCTCGCTGGGCGCATCGCACTGGCAGACCATCTGGCGTATCAAGCTGCCCCAAAGCCTGCCCGGTATCGTCACCGGTATCATTTTGGGTCTGGAACGGGCTGCCGGTGAAACCGCCCCCATCCTGTTCACCGGAGCGGCTTTCTTCCTGCCGCAACTGCCCAACTCGCCTTTTGACGCCACCATGGCCCTGCCCTACCACCTGTTTGTTATCTCCACCCAGGTGCCGGGCATGTCGATCCAGATCCAGTACGGCACTGTGCTGGTGCTGCTGGTATTTGTGCTGGGCATGAATCTGCTGGCCACCATCATCCGGCAGCGCGCCCGCGCCAGAAGGCAGTGGTGAGGCAGCCATGACTGAGATCATCATCGAACACCTGACCGTGCGTTATTCTGACGGCTACGAGAGCCTGCGCGATATCAATATGCAGATGCGCAGCAATGCCATCAATGTGTTGTTTGGCCCGGCAGGCGGCGGTAAATCAACTTTGCTGCGCACCATGAACCGCCTGAACGATCTGGCGGATGTATCCGAGGTTTCCGGCCGCATTCTGCTGAATGGGGTCAACATCCTGGAAAACGGTGTGGATGTGATTGAACTGCGCCGCAAGGTGGGTATTTTATTTTCACGGCCCATCCCGCTGCCGCTGTCGATCTACGAAAATGTGTGCTACGGGCTGCGCATGGCCGGCATCCGCAAAAAAAGCGTGCTGGATGAAGCGGTGGAGTGGAGCCTACGCATGTCCGTGCTGTGGGATGAGATCCACGACCGCCTGAATGACCCGGCCAACGCCCTGTCCGGCGGGCAGCAGCAGCGGCTTTGTCTGGCCCGCACCCTGGCGCTCAAACCGGAGATTGTCATGCTGGATGAGCCCACCTCCGCGCTTGACCCGGTCTCAACGGCGCGCATCGAAAGCCTGCTGATGGAGCTGAAGCAGCAGTTCACCATCATCCTGGCCCCTCACAATACCCAGCAAGCCGCCCGCATGGCCGATTTCGCGGGGTTTTTCCTGCAGGGCGAACTGATCGAGACCGGCGATACCGGCATTTTCACCAATCCGCGTGATCAACGTACCCAGGAATATATCGAAGGCCGTTTTGGATAACCGCTGAGTTTGGTCAGCGGGAAAGAGGCTCTTTTGATCAAACGCTGGCTGTTTTTCAACCTGGCCTATTTTCGCCATCCGCGCTGGGAGACCGGTTTGGTACCGCCTGAATTGATCCAATACGCAGATGGTCACACGCCCGGCCGGGCGCTGGACCTGG